>CAJXKI010000038.1 GCA_913055765.1 uncultured Ectothiorhodospiraceae bacterium | reverse complement strand
ATGAAGGCCATGAAGGACGAGGCCATCGTGTGCAACATCGGCCACTTCGACAACGAGATCGACGTGGACAGCCTGCGGCAGTACAAGTGGGAGCAGATCAAGCCGCAGGTCGATCACGTGGAGTTCCCCGACGGCAAGAAGATCATCCTCCTCGCCGAGGGCCGCCTGGTGAACCTGGGCTGCGGCACGGGGCACCCGTCCTACGTGATGTCCAACTCCTTCACCAACCAGGTGATGGCCCAGATGGAGCTGTTCAACAACTGGGGCAAGTACGAGCGGGACGTCTACATCCTGCCCAAGCACCTGGACGAGAAGGTGGCCTCGCTGCACCTGGGCCGTGTCGGCGCCAAGCTGACGCGCATGAACCAGGAGCAGGCCGACTACCTCGGCGTCCCCATCGAGGGGCCGTACAAGTCGGAGTGGTACCGCTACTAGCCGGCTCCAGGGGCGGCGGCCGCGCAGCGGCTCCGCCCCTTCGGGCCTGTAGCAAGGCCCGAGCCTCAAGTCTCAAGCCTCAAGCCAAGCCGGGGAGGCCGGCGGAACCGCGGCCCTTGCGGCGACTTGCGGCTTGCGAATTGAGGCTTCCCCACCTCGCGCTGAGCAGCGCTTCACGAATCACGAGGTTAGTCCATGGAGATCCAGAAGAAGCACAAGCGTGTCTTCAGCTTCGAGTTCTTCCCGCCGAAGACCGATGAGGGCGCCGAGAACCTGCGCCAGACGCGCCAGCGCCTCGAGCGGCTCAACCCCGCCTACTTCTCGGTGACCTTCGGCGCCGGCGGCTCGACGCAGTCGCGGACCTACGAGACCGTCGTCGACATCCAGCGGGAGAGCCCCGCCGAGGCCGCCCCCCACCTGTCGTGCATCGACGCGAGCCGCGACCATCTCAAGGAGATGATCCAGCGCTACCGCGACGAGGGCGTGAGCTACATCGTCGCCCTGCGCGGCGACCAGCCCTCGGGCTCGGGCTCCAAGGGGCTCGGCGAGCTCCGCTACGCCAATGAGCTCGTCGAGCTCATCCGCGAGGTCAGCGGCGACCACTTCACCATCGAGGTGGGCGCCTACCCGGAGTTCCACCCCGAGGCGCCGGACGCCATCACGGACATCGAGAACTTCGTGCGCAAGGCCAAGGCCGGCGCCGACTCGGCGATCACGCAGTTCTTCTACAACGAGGCCTGCTACTACCGCTTCGTCGACGACTGCGAGCGGCGCGGCGTCGACATCCCCATTGTGCCGGGGATCATGCCGATCATGAACTACGAGCAGCAGGCCCGCTTCGCCGCCGGCTGCAAGGCCGACATCCCGCGCTGGCTCGCCAAGCGCATGGAGGCCTGGGAGCACGATCCGCGCTCGCAGGTCGAGTACGGCATCGACGTGGTCACCGAGCTCTGCCAGAACCTGCTCGACAACGGGGCGCCGGGCATCCACTTCTACGCCCTGAACAAGGCCCCCATCGTGGAGCGCATCTGGCACAACCTCGGCCTGTCCAAGGAGACCGGCGGGGAGGAGCGTAAGCCGGAGGAGATCGAGCTCCCGGCCGACTAGCAGGATCGGGAGGCTCGACGCAGGATCGGGAGGCTCGACGACGACAAGAATAGCCTCGGGGGTTCGCCCTCCGGGGCGCTTCTGCGTGGGCCCCTCCAGCGGGGCAGGGCGTGAGACGGCGCTGGGGCGGCTAGAGCGCGCGCTCGAGCCGCTCGAGCTCCTCCCGGAGCCGCGCCGGGAGCCGCTGCCCGAACTGCGCGTAGTGCTCCCGGATCCGGGCGATCTCGCGCCGCCACCCGGTGCTGTCGACCTCCAGCAGCTCGGCGAGGGTGGCGGCGTCGAGCTCGAGGCCGCTGAGGTCGATGTCGCCGGTGTGCGGCAGGCGGCCGATGGGGCTGTCCACGGCGTCTACCTCGCCGCGGTTGCGCTGGAAGATCCACTTCAGCACCCGGGCGTTCTCGGCGAAGCCGGGCCAGATGAACCGCCCCTGGGCGTCCTTGCGGAACCAGTTGACGTGGTAGATGCCCGGCAGCCGCCGGCCGGCCGCCTCGCCGAGGCGCAGCCAGTGGGCGAAGTAGTCGGCCATGTTGTAGCCGCAGAAGGGGAGCATGGCCATGGGATCGCGGCGCAGCGCGCCCACCTCGCCGGCGGCGGCTGCGGTCTTCTCGCTGCCCATCACCGAGCCGAGGAAGACGCCGTGCGCCCAGTCCCGGGCCTCCTGGACCAGGGGGATGGTCTCGGCGCGGCGACCGCCGAAGATGATGGCGTCGATGGGCACGCCGCCCGGATCGCTCCACTCCGGCGCGGCAGCCGGGCACTGGTGGATCGGCGCCGTGAAGCGGGCATTGGGGTGGGCCGCTGGGGTGCCGCTCGCCGGGGTCCACGGGCGCCCCTGCCAGTCGGTGGCCTCCGCCGGGGGGGTGTCGGTCATGCCCTCCCACCAGACGTCCCCCTCGGGCGTGAGCGCCACGTTGGTGAAGATGGTGTCGCGGCGCAGGGTGGCCATGGCGTTGGGGTTGGAGGCCTCGGAGGTCCCCGGCGCCACGCCGAAGAAGCCGGCCTCGGGATTGATGGCGTAGAGTCGGCCGTCGGCGCCGAACTGCATCCAGGCGATGTCGTCGCCCACGGTCTCCACCCGCCAGCCCGGCAGGGGGGAGCGGAGCATGGCCAGGTTGGTCTTGCCGCAGGCCGAGGGGAAGGCGCCGGCGATGTACTGGACCTCGCCCTCGGGGCTGGTGAGCTTGAGGATGAGCATGTGCTCGGCTAGCCAGCCCCTGTCCCGCGCGATGGTCGAGGCGATGCGCAGGGCGAGGCACTTCTTGCCGAGCAGGGCGTTGCCGCCGTAGCCGGAGCCGTAGGACCAGATCTCGCGCTGCTCAGGGAAATGGACGATGTGGCGGTTGTCCGGATCGCACGGCCACGGGGCGTCTGCGGCACCCTCGCGCAGCGGGTGGCCTACCGAGTGCAGGCAGGGGACGAACTCGCCGTCGGCCCCCAGGGCGTCGAGCACCGCCTCGCCGACCCGGGTCATGGTGTGCATGTTCGCCACGACGTAGGGGGAGTCGGTGAGCTCCACGCCGATATGGGCGATTGGTGAGCCCACCGGCCCCATGGAGAAGGGGATGACGTAGAGGGTGCGGCCGGCCATGGCCCCGCTGAACAGCTCGCGGAGGCGGGCGCGCATCGCCTCCGGCTCGGCCCAGTTGTTGTTCGGCCCGGCGTCCTCCGGATCGCTCGGGCAGACGAAGGTGCTGCCCTCCACGCGGGCGACGTCCGCCGGGTCGGAGCGGACGAGGAGGCTGTTGGGCCGCAGCTCCGGGTTGAGGCGGATCGCGGTGCCGTCGGCGATCATGCGATCGCAGACGGCCTGGTACTCGGCCTCGGAGCCGTCGCACCAGTAGACGCGCGACGGCTGGCAGAGCTCGCGGACCTGCTCGACCCAGCGCAGCAGCTCAGGGTGTCGGGTCATCGCTCCTCCTAGGGTGGCAGGGCCGAGGCGCAGGGAGGCCTCAGCGCTATCGTTGGCCTGAGCCTAGCACGGCGCCCAGCGTTGGCGCCTAGACTGGGCTGCGTTATGCTCACCCTATGGGTAACCGGCGTCGGGCCTCGGCGGGTACCCCGATCCACCCGGGCGAGGTCCTGCTCGAGCAGTTCTTGGAGCCGATGGGCCTGACCCAGCACGGGCTGGCGGAGGCCATCGGGGTGCCGCCGCGGCGGATCCACGAGCTTGTCCTCGGCAAGCGCGGGATCTCGGCGGATACGGCCCTGCGGCTGGGGCGCTACCTCGGCACCGCACCCGAGCTGTGGCTCCAGCTGCAGGGCCAGTACGAGCTGGACCGCGCCTACCTCGCCCTCCAGGGCCGGCTGGAGGCCATCGAGCCGCTCAGCGGCCGCTGAGGGCGGCTGCCCCGTGACGCCTCGCCGGGGCGGCGCGCGTGGCGCTCACCAGGGCAGGATCTCCCGGTTGGGCGCGTGCCAGAAGCGGCCGGAGTCCGCCAGCCCCACATGGTCCATGCGCTCGATCAGGCCGGCGGCGGCGTCCGGCGGGTCGATCAGCCCGTTCTGGCCCGTCATGTCGGTGCGGACCCAGCCCGGGTGCAGCAGCGCCACGGTGATGCCCTGCGGCTGCAGGTCGTGGGCGAGGGAGACCGCGGCCATGTTCACGGCGGCCTTCGACATGCGGTAGCCGTAGCTGTCGCCTGAGGTGTTGTCGGCGATGGAGCCCATGCGGCTGGTCACGATCCCGAGCTTGCCGCCCTCTGCGATCAGCGGGGTCAGGGCCTCGGCAGCCATGAGGGGACCGAGGGCGTTGGTCTCGAACTGGGCTCGGATCTCCTCCGCCGCGCGGTCGTCCAGGGCGCCGAGGTGCTGGATGCGCATGAGCCCGGAGACGACCAGCACCCACTCCAGCGGCTGCGCGCCGAGCGTGTCGGCGAGGCGGTGGAGGGTGTCGTGGCGGGTGATGTCCACGCCCTCGTGGACGGTCGCCCCCGTCGCCCGCAGCGCCTCCGAGGCGCCACGGGCGGTGGCGATCACGCTATCGCCGCGCTCCTGCAGCTGCCGCACGGTCTCCAGGCCGATACCGCGGTTGGCGCCGATGATCAGCTTGGCCATGGCACTTCCTCCTCTCGATCTGCTTTAGCCGCGGCCGTACGGGGCCCCGCCGGGTGGCGCAGGACGTGGAGCACGGGGCCGCGCTCGCTGGCTGCCGCCCGCTCTCGCCACTCGGCGCCCCCCTGCGCGGTACGGGCCATCCAGGCGGCGACGGCTCGGGCCTCCTCGGTGCCGCCGGTGTGGCCACGGTAGGCGAGAACGCTGAGCACGCCGCCGGGGCGGAGCAGCTCGCCGGCGGCGTCCAGTGCCGCCCGGGTCTGCTCCGGGGTCGTGGTCACGGAGCGGTCGCTGCCGGGGAGGTAGCCGAGGTTGAGCATGACGGCATCGACGCTGCCCCGCCATGCCGGCGTCGTCAAGCGTCCCAGCTGGCGGTGGTCGGCCTGCGCCAGCGCCACCCGGGCCTCGAGCCCCGCCTCGCGGAGCCGCTGCCGCGTGCGCGCCAGCGCGGCCTGCTGCACGTCGATGGCGAGCACCGTGCCGGCCGCGCCCAGCCGCTCGGCCAGGAAGGCCGTGTCGTGGCCGTTGCCGGCGGTGGCGTCCACCGCCCGCCCCCGGGCGCCCAGGGCGGGCCGGACGAGGTGGTGGGCGAGGCGGGTCAGCGGCTCGCTCATGCCGGATCGGCCGGCGCCAGGACGCCGTCGGGAAGGGGCGCGTCCTCGACGAGGTGGGCGGCCAGGCAGTCCGCCAGGTAGGGGGCCTGGAGCATGGCACGGGCGCCCATGCCGTTGAGCACCGCGGCCGGCTGGCCGGGGATGCGGCCGAGCACCGGGCAGCGCTGCGGGGTGGCGGGACGGGTGCCGGCGAGGTGGTCGACCACCTCCATCCGGGGCGGCCGGGAGAGCAGCCTCGGCAGCTGGCTGAGCAGCCCCTCGCGGCCGGCCGCTGTCGCCTGGGCCGGGGTGTTCGGCGTGCCGTAGGTGGCGCCGAGGCGGAAGAGGCCGTGCTGGCCGGGCTGCGGCGCCAGGTAGCCGGCGCGGCCGTGGTAGATGTGCCGCGGCACGGGGTGCGCCGGGCGCACCGTGAGCACCTCGCCGGGCACGCGCTGCAGGCCCACGCCTGCGAGCCAGGGGTTATCGGCGCCCGCGGGGCCGTCGCAGAAGATCACCTCCCGATAGCGTTCCCCCTGCCAGGCCACGTACCCGCCCTCCATCGCCAGCCCTGCCGGCTCTACCCGGCCCGGCTGCAGGGCCCCGCGCTCGCGCAGCACGGCGGCCGCCGTCTCCAGCAGCGCCGGGACGTTGACCTGGCCGCCCTGGATCTCGAAGCCGCCCCACGGGTCGGCGAGGAGGCCATCGTGGGCCCCGGCGGAGAACTGGGTGCCGAGCCAGCGGGCGAAGACCGGGTCGCGCTTGCGCTTCTGGAACTGCTCCAGCTCCTGGCGGCTGCCGGCCGCGTGCAGGATCTGGTGGGCGGTCAGCAGCGGGCGGCCGAGCTGGCGCTCCAGGTCGCGGTAGCGGCGCCAGGAGCCGTCGGTGCTGTCGGCCCCGCTAGGGGGGAAGGTCAGGCGCGGCCCGGCAATGGGCGTCGCCAGGCCGGGAGTGACCCGCGAGGGCGCGTCCGCGGCGCCGTCGTCGACGACGGTCACCGCCGCGCCGCGCTCCAGCAGGCTCAGGGCGACCAGGCTGCCCGCCAGGCCCTGGCCGACGATCAGGAAGGGGTGCTGAGGCATCGCAGGCTCCTGGAGACGGTCTAGAGTTGGACGCCGCTGTCCTCGATCGCCGGCAGAGGCGGCGGCGGTCCCTGGGTGCAGGCGCGCAGCCAGCGGATCTCCTCCGCCCAGCCGGCCGGGCCCGCCGGGGTCTCGAGGAACTGCGGCAGGGTCCGGGTTCGCGGATCGGTGACCGCGCGCTGGAAGGCCTCGGGGCCGATAGCGCCGCGCCCGATCAGGGCGTGGCGGTCCTTGCGGCTGCCGCATCCCGGCTGGGAGTCGTTCAGGTGCAGCGCCACCAGCCGCTCCAGGCCGAGGGCGTCATCGAAGGCCTGCCACATGGCCTCCCAGCCCTCGGGGGTGTGCAGCGCGTAGCCGGCGGCGAAGGCGTGGGCGGTATCGACGCAGACGCCGAAGCGCTCCGGCGCCTCCAGACGCTCGAGGATGGCGGCCAGCTCGCGGAAGTCGGCGCCGACGGCGGTCCCCTGCCCGGCGACGTTCTCCAGCACCAGGGTGACGTCGGTCTTGTCGGGGTGGTTGCGGCAGATGGCGTTGAGCGTGTCGGCGATGGTGGCGATCCCGTTGGCCATGCCGGCACCGGTGTGTGAGCCGGGGTGGAAGTTGAGCAGCTCGATGCCGAGCTTGTGGCAGCGCTCGAGCTCCGACTCCAGCCCCGCCTGGGCCTTGGCGTGCTTGTCCCCGTCGGTGGCGGCGAGGTTGATGAGGTACGAGGCGTGGCTCATCACCGTGCCGATGCCCTGGGCCGGACGCGCCTGGCGGAAGGCGGTGGCCTCCTCATCCGAGATGGGCTTGACCTGCCAGCTGCGCTGGTTGCGGGTGAAGACCTGGATGCAGTCGCAGCCGATCTCTCGGCCGCGCTCCGGGGCGCGCTGCGGGCCGCCGGCTGCCGAGACGTGGGCGCCGAGCTCAGGCATGGGTGCATCTCCGTAGGGACCAAAGGGGCATGTGCAGTCTACTAAGCTGAACGGGGGGGATGCATCGGCGAGGGCGCCTTGGCAGCCCTGGCGGAGACCCCCATATCCTGTACCGAGGACCGTGATCCGGTGCCAGGGCACTACAGAGCAGAGGAGGTGGCGACATGGCGAGGACTTGGGTCGTGGCAGCCGATGCGGCGCGCGCACGGATCTTCGAGAGCGAGAAGCGCTCCGGCGCCTCTATGCAGGAGCGCGAGACCTGGGTGAACCCGGAGCTGCGCTTGCCGGCCCAGGAGCTTGTCACCGACGAGCCGGGGCGGGGCGGCGGCGCCAGCGGCGAGCGCCACGCCATCGACCCCTCGGCGGACCTCAAGGAGGTCGAGGCGGAGCGCTTCGCCCGGGAGCTGGCGCAGTGGCTGGAGCGGGCGCGGCAGCGGGGGCAGTTCGACTACCTGCTCGTCGCCGCCGAGCCCCACTTCCTGGGGCAGCTCCGGCACCGCATGGGGGGTGCCCTCAGGGCGACGATCACCCACGAGATCGACAAGGATCTCTGCCGCCTAGAGCGGCCGGATCAGGTCCGCAAGCACCTCCCCGACTTCCTGTACTGACCCGCCGCCTGCCCTCGGCAGCGAGGGCGGCCCCTGGCAGGGGCCCGTTGCCGGGGCAGGCCGGTACCGACCGCCTATCAGGCCTGGCGGCGCTGTCCGTGGCGGCCACGCTGCCCGGCGGCGCCCATGCCGAGGATGAACTGCAGGGGCGGGAAGACGGCTGCCGCCGCGCCGAGGCCCAGGCCCAGCGCTCCGGCGGTGACCGCGAAGAGGTCGGTCGTCCCCTGGATCGAGCCCCAGGAGCCCCCCGAGGCGGCGGGCAGCAGGGCGAGCGCGACGGCGAAGACCACCGCCCCGACGCCGAGGGCGCTGCCCAGGGCCCAGCCGAGGCCGCGGAGGCTGCCCCCGATCCCGGCGGCGCTCAGGCCGAGGAGCACGATATCGGCCACGGCGACCACGGCGATGGCGCCGAGCACGGGGCGGAGGAACTCGACGATCACGACGAGGACCTCGAGCGGGGTGTACGGGATGACGTCCAGCATGGCTTGCTCCTTCGCTCAGGTCTTCGGGCCCTAAGAGATACGGCCGCGCAGCATGGCGTTGTAGGTCGGGTGGAGGAGCCACTTCTCCATTACCCACGCGGTCCACTGCGGCTTCAGGGGGTCGATGAAGGGGAAGGACGGCACCATGTCGAGGTCGTAGTTGAACTCGATGAGCATCGCCTCGCCGACCTCGGTGATCAGCGGGCAGGAGGTGTAGCCGCTGTACGCCGCGCTCGGCTCCCGCTCGGCGATGACGTCGACGAGGTTGTCGACGACCACCGGGATCATCGACTTGGCGCTCGCCGAGGTCTTGCTGACGGGGACGCCGCAGACGTCGCCGGCGCCGAAGACGTTGGGGTAGCGCCGGTGGCGCAGGCTGTGCTGGTCCACCTCGAGCCACCCCGCGTCGGCCTCGCCCTCCGGCCAGGCCAGGGCGCTCTCGCGCACCGGCTCGGGGGCGCTCATCGGCGGCGGGATGTGGAGGAGATCGTAGGGCTCGGTGTACTCGCCGTGCTCGTCCGACTCGAAGGTCACCCGCTGCGCCTCGGGCTCGACGCCCTTGACGCGGTGGTGGTAGTGGATGTCGATCCCGCGCTGGCCGGGGAAGTAGTCCTTGAGGAAGGTGTCGAGGTCGGGCTGGGTGAACATGCTGCTGCCCGGCGGGTAGTAGTGGAGCTCGCTCCGGCCGCGGGCGCCGCTCTGGCGCAGCAGGTACTCGGTGATCATGGCGACCTTCAGCGGCGCGCCGGCGCACTTGATATCCCCCGGCGGCCGGATGAACAGCCCCTTGCCCCCTTGCTGGGCGAAGGCCTGCACCGCCTGCGCCGAGCGCTCGCCGTGATCGGGGGTGTCGTAGACGCAGGCGATGCCGTGGGAGCCGATGAGCTCGGGGCTCATCCCCTCGATCTGGTCGAAGCGCAGCTCGAGGCCTGTCGCCACGATCAGGTAGTCGTACTCGATGCGCTCGCCCTCGTCGGTGACGACCCGATTGTTGTCGGGGTCGTACTCGGCGACCATCGACCGGACCCAGTCCACCTCCGCGGGCATGTAGCGGGCGTTGCTGTCCTTCGCCGTGGACGGGGACCAGACGCCGGTGCCGACCAGCGGCAGCGCGGGCTGGTAGTAGTGCGGCTCGCGGCGGTCGATGACGGTGATCTCGGCGCCGTCGAGCCGATCCTTGAGGCGGTTGGCGCAGCCGAGCCCGGCGGCGCCGGCGCCGACGATGACGATGCGCGCGCTGGTAGGTACCGCCCGGGCGGGCTCGCTGTGGAGCAGGGCCCCGGTCCCCGCGCTGCCCGCGGCGAGGGCCCCGGAGCCGAGGCCGGCGAGCTTGAGGAACTGCCGCCGGGAGCAACGCTCGATGCCCTGCTGGGGATCAGGCTGCCGGGCAGAGGTGGTGTTGCGCTGGATCATGACGCCTCTCCTCCTGGTGCTGCATACCGCAGCACGACCTATGCTTAGGTGTTGATATTTTGAGGGTCGCTCAATGTACCCCAATCACCGTCGTGTTCAAAGGTGAGCCGGGGATGCATCTTCATGCTGGAACGATCAGCGGCGCTGATGGATTAGCGGCTAGCCGGGCAGAGGCGCTGGATCGCCTCGCTACGGGTCACGCCCATGCCGGAGGGCAGGTCGTCGCCGTCGGGGTCGAGGAGCCAGGCGGCGAGATCGGCGTGCACCCGCTCGCGCTGCAGGTCGCGGGTGAGCATGTGGTACCCCTCGGGGTAGAGGGCGAGCCGCTGCCGCCCGGATGGGTGCTCGGGCAGGCGGCGTAGCATGAGGCAGGTCGGCCCGGGCGGTATCACCTCGTCCTGCTCGCCGTAGAGGATCAGGGCGCGGCTGGTGAGCCCGGGGGCGGCCGCCAGGGCGCGGTCCATCAGGTCGGTGACGCCGGCCAGGGTGTCGGCGCGGACCGTGCGCCGGATGAGTGGATCCTCGCGCATCATCGCCCGGATCTCGGGATCGTCGGTGGGCTGGGCGCCTGCCACCTCGCTGCTCAGCTCCAGGCCGGGCAGCAGGCGTGCGGTCAGCCGCAGGACGCTGCGCTGGTACCAGGGCATCGCCTCGCGTCCCCAGACGGCGGGGGCCAAGAGGACCACGCCGGAGACCGGGTCTGCGGACCGCTCCGCCATCAGGACCATGGCCACGGCCCCGCCCATGCTGTGGCCCATGAGGTAGAGGGGCGTGCTGGGGTAGCGCTCGGCGAGCAGGTCGATCACCGCCGCGGCATCGTCGAGGAGCGGATCTACGCCTGCCCATAGGCCCGCGTCCTCGTTGGCGCCCCAGCCGCGCTGGTCGTAGGCGTAGGTGGCGATGCCGTGCCTGGCCAGGTAGCGGGCGGCGTAGGCCATGCCCTTGCTGTAGTCGTTGAGCCCGTGGAGGGCGAGCACGACGGCCTCGGACCCGTCGCCCGCGCCCGGCTCGGGGCCCCAGCGCCGGTAGGGCAGGCGGTAGCCGTCGGCGGCGCGGATGTGTCCCGCCTCCCAGCCCGGCGCCCGCTGCGCGTCTGGCGGCTCGGCGAGGGCGCCGGCCGGGAGGCAGCTGAGCTGGAGCAGGGCGAGGGGCAGCAGGACTCGGGTGAGGGGACGAGGAGCCTTCATGCGGGAGCCGGGCTACTGCTCACGGCGGCGCATGAACAGCCGCATCTGCGCCTCCAGGCTCTCGGCGAAGGAGCGGGCCTCGAGCTCGCGGTCGATGGCTTGGCGGAGCTCACGGAGCTCATCGAGGCTGAGCTCTTGGAGCCGCTCCTCAGGGTCTGTCTGCTTCGGCAGTGGGTCTCGTTCCATCCTTCGGCTCGTGCCTGGGTGGTCTCTCGGGTCCTGGTGGCTCAGGCGGCGCGGGCCTCGGCCGCGAGCTCGTGGATGCGGTCCACCATGGCGTAGAAGCCGTCGCGGCGGTTGGGGCTGAGGTTGCGCTCCAGCCCGAGCTGCCGGAACAGGTCCCGGATGTCGGTGGCCTGGATCTCCTCGGGCGTGGCCCCGGAGTAGGCCATGAGGACCAGCGCGATCAGCCCCTTGACGATGAAGGCGTCGCTGTCGGCGAGGAAGACCAGACGCTGCGGGTCGTCCTCGTCGCGCCGGCAGATCAGCCAGACGTTGCTCGTGCAGCCGTCGACGCGGTTCGCCTCGGTGCGCTCCGCCTCCGGGAACTCCGGCAGCTGCCGGCCGAGATCGATGAGGATGCGGTAGCGCTCCTCCCAGTCCTCGATGAACTCGAAGGTCTCCTGCAGCTCTTTGAGATCCATAGCTATCCGGTGCGCTCGGCCCTGGCCCCAGCGGGATCGGGCAAAGGTATAAGGAGCACCATCATAGTACGTCAGCCGCCGCCGCGCGAGGGCGCGCGCCTGGCGTAGACCGTGATCTCCTCGCGGTCGTGGTAGAGCTGCGCGGCACGGGTCTCGGCGCCGGCCTCGGCGAGGCCGTCCAGGGCCCGGCGGACCGTATCCAGGGGGTGGCGCATGGGCAGCTTGAGGTTGAAGATCGCCGCCCGGGCCCGGCCGGCGCGCAGCCACTGGCTGATCAGCCGGGCGATGCCCTGCGGGCGGTCGACCACGTCGCAGAGCAGCCAGTCGACCTCGCCGCGGGGACGGTAGCGGAAGGCGTCGGCGCAGCGGTGCTCGACGCCGGGATCGTCGGTCAACGGGGCCGCCAGGGGGCCGTTGTCGACAGCGGTGACCGTGGCGCCGCGCTCGCGCATCAGCCAGCTCCATCCGCCGGGGGCGGCGCCCAGGTCCACGGCGCGCTCGCCGGGACGGGGGTGCTCGGCCTCCGGGATCAGGCGGTGGATGGCCTCCTCGAGCTTGAGCACCGACCGGCTCGGGGCGCGGCGCGGCATGCGCAGCCGCGGGATGCCGGCCGGCCACTGCCCGGGCGGTCCGACGCCGGCGAGGCAGTGCCGGGACTCGGGGAAGAGCAGCCGCAGGCGCTGCTGCGGATCGCCGGTGGTCACGCCCGCCGTCTCCAGGGCGTGGCGCGCTGGCTTGGCGAAGCGGCGGCAGAAGCGGGCCAGGGGGCGCCCGGCGTTGCTGTCGGGGTGCTCCAGCCAGGGCTCGGCGGCGCCCAGGCCGGCGGGTAGCGCCGCGGCGATCGCCTCGGCGCGCCCCCCTTCGGGCAGGCCGGTCAGCTCGGCGACGAGGCCGGCGCCAGCCCGTGCGAAGATCAGCGGCGGCGGCAAGGGGGCGTCCCCGGCTGGTGCCTCGAAGACCACGTAGGCGCTTTGCGGCCGCGCCCGGCAATAGCCGTGCACGCCTCGGGCCTTGCCGGCGGTGACGGCCTCGGCGGCGAGGGTCTCCTCGTAGCCGGCGCGGCAGTGCAGGATCCAGCCCCTGAGTCCCATGCCCCTATTATACGGGCTCCCCGGCCTGGTGTGGCGGCGGCCAGGGTGGCGCACCCACCGCGCCGGGGCTATGCTGAGGCCAGGTCCGCGCGGAGGCAGACGTGCTAGCGTAGCGCCGAGGCCGCTGGGCGTCGCCCCTGCCGGGTGTGCAGCCAACGGGGAGGGTCCCATGGTCACCGTCTCGATCATTGTGCTCGCGGTGCTGCTCGCCATCGTCGTCGCGTCCATCCGCATCCTGCGCGAGTACGAGCGCGGCGTCGTCTTCCAGCTCGGCCGCTTCTGGAGCGTCAAGGGGCCGGGGCTGATCCTGATCATCCCCATCATCCAGCAGATGGTCCGCGTAGACCTGCGCACGGTGGTGATGGACGTGCCGAGCCAGGATGTGATCTCCCGGGACAACGTCTCGGTGGGCGTCAACGCCGTGCTGTACTTCCGGGTGATCGATCCGCAGCAGGCCATCATTAACGTCGAGGACTTCTACTCGGCGGTCAGCCAGCTGGCCCAGACCACCCTGCGCTCGGTGCTCGGCCAGCACGAGCTCGACGAGATGCTCGCCGAGCGCGACAAGCTCAATGCCCACATCCAGGAGATCCTGGACCAGCAGACGGACCACTGGGGCGTCAAGGTGGCCAACGTGGAGATCAAGCACGTGGACATCGACGACTCCATGATCCGGGCCATCGCCCAGCAGGCCGAGGCCGAGCGGGCTCGGCGGGCCAAGGTCATCCACGCCGAGGGCGAGCGCCAGGCCTCGGAGCAGCTGCGCGACGCCGCCCACATCCTCGACGAGAGCCCCTCCTCGCTGCAGCTGCGCTACCTGCAGACCCTGGTGACCGTCGCCAACGAGAACGAGAGCACCTCCTTGGTCTTCCCGCTGCCCATCGAGATGATGCGCGCCTTCGCCCGCAGCGAGGGCATCCCCGAGTCCCTGCGCACGGCGGCCGCTGCGGCGACCGGTGAGGGGGACGGCAGCGGCTCCGGCGGCAGCGGTTCCGAGGGCGGGCCGCGCAGCGGCTGAGCCGGGGTCTCCGCCGTGGTCTCCCGCCGACAAGGCCCGGAGCGCCGCGGCCGGCCACGGCGCCGGCCGGCGCCGGGGCCGAGCGACCAGGCCCGGATCGAGGCCTTCCTGGACGCGCTCTGGTCCGAGCAGGGGCTGTCCGAGGCCACCCTGGCCGCCTACCGCTCCGATCTCGAGGGGTTCGCCGCCTACCTGGCGCCCCAGGGCGAGGGCCTGCACGCCGCCGGGCGGGAGGCCGTGCTCGGCTACCTTGCCGAGCGCGTGGCGGCCGGCGCTCGGCCGCGGACCACGGCCCGTCTGGTGACCAGCCTGCGGCGCTTCTACCGCCGCCTGGTCCAGGAGGGGGTGCGCGACGACGATCCCTCCGCCGAGGTGGAGGCGCCGCGGCTGGGGCAGCCCCTGCCCGGTGCCCTCACGGAGCGCCAGGTTGAGGCCTTGCTGGAGGCGCCGGATACCGACGACCCGCTGGGGCTGCGCGATCGCTGCCTGCTGGAGGTGCTCTACGCGACCGGGCTGCGGGTCTCGGAGCTGGTAGGGCTGACCATGGACGAGGTGAGCACCCGGCAGGGGGTGGTGCGAGTGGTCGGCAAGGGCGGACGCGAGCGCCTGGTCCCGCTGGGGGAGGAGGCGGTGGACTGGGTGGTCCGCTACCTGCAGGCGGGCCGGCCGGCGTTGCTCGGCAGCCGCCGCGGGGAGGCGCTGTTCGTGACGCGGCGCGGCGAAGGGCTGACCCGGCAGGCCTTCTGGCACCGGGTCAAGCGCTATGCGGCAGAGGCCGGGATCGACCCGTCCATCTCACCGCATACCCTGCGCCACTCCTTCGCCACCCATCTGCTCAACCACGGGGCGGACCTGCGCGCCGTGCAGATGCTGCTGGGGCACGCCGACCTGTCCGCCACCCAGATCTACACCCACGTGGCCCGGCACCGGCTGCAGCGGCTCTACGCCGAGCACCACCCGCGCGGCTGAGGGCGCCGGCGCTCAGCGCTCCAGGTACTGGTACTTGCCCTGGACGCCGTCCCACTCCTCGGCGTCCGGCGGCGGGTCCTTCTTCTCCGTGATGACCGGCCACTCCTTGGCGAGCTCCGCGTTGAG
>CAJXKI010000037.1 GCA_913055765.1 uncultured Ectothiorhodospiraceae bacterium | reverse complement strand
GGCACCCTGCGCCACGGGGCCGTCTACGCGCCGCTGTTCTCCGTCTACGGCCCCGACCCCATCCGCCGGCGCCTGGACCTCGGCGAGGCGCGCGTCATCGTCACCACCGAGGCCCTCTACCGGGAGCGCATCGCCCCCATCCGCGGCGCCCTGCCGGCGCTCGAGCACATCGTGCTCCTCGACGGCGAGGCCCCCGGCGCGGAGCCCTGGGCGGCCTTCTGCGGGGACCCCGAACCTCCGGCCCCGGTGGCCACCGGCGCGGAGTTCCCCGCCCTGCTCCACTTCACCAGCGGGACCACCGGCCCGCCCAAGGGGGTGCTCCACGTCCACCGAGCGGCGGCCGCCCACCTGAGCACCGGCCGCGAGGTCCTCGGGCTGGCGCCCGGCGTGCGCTACTGGTGCACGGCGGACCCCGGCTGGGTGACGGGGGTCTCGTACGGCCTCCTGGCGCCGCTGCTCTGCGGGGCGACCCTGATCGTGGACGAGGGCGGCCTCGACACCCGGCGGTGGTACGGGATCCTGGAGGAGGAGGCCGTCCAGTGCTGGCTCACGGCGCCGACGGCGCTACGCATACTGCGCCACGAGGGGGGCGAGGCGCTCGCCGAGCGCGACCTGTCGGCGCTGGCGCGCATCTTCAGCACCGGCGAGCCGCTGGAGCCGGCGCTGACGGAGTGGGCGCAGGCCCATATCGGGCTGCCGGTCCGCGACGCGTGGTGGCAATCCGAGACGGGGGCCATCATGACCGCCCAGTACGGCGAGGCGCCGGTCACGCCGGGGCGCATGGGGCGGCCGGTCTCCGGGATCGAGCTGATCCTCGCCTCCGTCGGCGAGGACGGTGTCGAGCCCATCACCAGCGCCGGCGTGACCGGCGAGATCCTCCTGCGCCGCGGGTGGCCGTCGATGTTCCGCTCCTACCTCGGGGCCCCGGAGCGCTACCGCGCCGCCTTCATCGGGGACTGGTACCGCTCGGGGGACCTGGCCCAGTGGGACGAGAGCCACGAGCTGCGCTTCATCGGCCGCGCCGACGACGTCATCAAGACCGCCGGCCACATGGTCGGGCCGGCCGAGGTAGAGGCGGTGCTCAACCACCACCCGCAGGTGGCCGAGTGCGGGGTCAGCGGGGTCCCGGATCCGGTCGCCGGCGCCCTGGTCGCGGCGTGGGTGGTGCCGCGCCGGGCGCCGGAGGCGCCGGAGCAGCTGCGGCACGAGCTCTTGGCCCACGCCCGGCAGCGCCTCGGCAGCGCCGTCGCCCCGCGGCAGATCCACTTCGTCGACGAGCTGCCCAAGACGCCCAGCGGCAAGATCCTGCGCCGGCAGCTGGCTACCTGAGCATGCGCCGCAGCGCCCGGCCGGCGGCCTTGCCGGTGTCGTAGCCGCTCACCCGCTGCCCGCCGCGCTGGCGCCGCAGCTGCTCGGCGCCCTGCGCCAGCCGCGCTGCCCGCCTCGCCCAGGGCACGAGCCTCAGCCAGTTCACGATCATCCTCCCTGTCCATCGCCCTCGACGGAGTCTACCCCATCGGCGCCACCGCTTGAAGGCGCCCGGCCCAGGCCCGAGGCCTCCCGAGGGGCACTGGCGCTACGGCCGCGCTTGCCGCTAGGCTGGCGAGCCGACTAGCCACTTGCACAGGAGAGGCCGCCTTGCCCCGAGCGCAGCACCCCACCCTGGCCCGGCTCATCGCCGCGCTCGCCGCCCTCTTGCCGGCCCTCGCCGGCGCCCAGGAGGAGCCCGCCCCACCGAGCCGCAGCCTCGCCGAGGCGACGCGGGGATGGGCGCAGGCCCTCGGGGAGAAGGGCGATCAGCTCATGGCCAGCCTCGGTGGCGTGGAGGCCGACGAGCTCGTGCCGCAGCTCCTGGCCTGGGGTAGGGAGATGAGCGATCTCGGCCTGATCATCGCTATCAGCGTCGGGCTCCTGGTCCTGCTCCGCCCGCTGGCGCGGCCGGCCTTCAACCGCATCGAGGGCTGGGCCCAGCGCGGCGATGCGCGCCTGCGCTCGGCCCGGCGCACCGTCGGGGTGATGGGCGCCGCAGGGGCTGACCTGGCCGTCCTGGCCATCGCCTGGCTCGCCGGCTACGCCATCGCCCTGGGCCTGCTCGGCGAGACCGGTAGCGTCGAGCCCCGCCAGTCGCTGTTCCTCAACGCCTTCTTCATGGTCGAGGGCCTCAAGGCCGGGCTACGCATCTTCTTCGCCCCGCGGAATCCGCAGCTGCGCCTGGTCCCCAGCGACGACCGGCGGGCGCTGTACTGGAACGGGCGCCTGGCACGGATGGCCGGGCTCATCGGCTACGGGCTGCTGTTCCTCGCGCCGCTGATCACCCTCACCGGCTCGCCCGCCCTCGGCCGCGCCACCGTGGTGGGCGTCATGGTGCTGGCATTCCTCTACGCCCTCTTCCTGGCCATGCACAACCGCAAGCAGGTGCGGCAGCGCCTGCAGGCAGCGGCGGCCGCCGCCGAGCAGCTCTTCGCGCGCAAGCTGCTCACCGCCATGGCCTGGACCTGGCACTGGATCGTGATCCTCTACTTCGGCACCCTAACCTTGGCCACCATCGTCCAGCCCGAGACGGCCCTCGCCTTCATGGGGCAGGCCACCCTGCAGACCGCCGTCGCCGTCGGCGCTGGCGTCTTCCTGGTCATCACCCTCGACCAGGCCACCGCGCGGCGCATCCAGCTGAGTGAGACCCGGCGGCGCCACTTCCCTCAGCTCGAGCAGCGCCTCAACGCCTACGTCCCCATCCTCCTGAAGGTGCTGCGCGCCGGGATCATCGTCGTCGTCATCGCCATGCTGCTCGACGCCTGGCGGCTCCTCGACTTCACCGGCTGGCTCACCTCCGCCGCAGGCGCGAGCACCCTGGGCATGCTCCTGTCTGTAGCCCTCGTGCTCCTCGCCGCCCTGGGCGCCTGGCTGCTCGCCACCAGCTATATCGAGCACCGCCTAAACCCCGATGCCGGCCGCGGCCACCCCTCGGCCCGCGAGCAGACGCTGCTGAGCCTGTTCCGCAACGCCCTGGCGATCACCCTGCTCACCCTGACAGCGATGATCGTGCTCGCCGAGCTCGGCATCAACATCGGGCCGCTCATCGCCGGCGCCGGTGTCCTCGGCCTGGCCATCGGCTTCGGCGCCCAGAAGCTCGTCCAGGACATCATCACCGGCGTCTTCATCCAGCTGGAGAACGCCATCGACGTCGGGGACATCATCACCGCCGCCGGGATCACCGGCACCGTGGAGAAGCTCACCATCCGCTCGGTGAACCTCCGGGACCTGTCCGGGACCTACCACTTCATCCCCTTCTCATCGGTGGACAGCGTCTCCAACTTCACCCGCCACTTCGCCTACCACGTGGGCAGCTACGGGGTCGCCTACCGCGAGGACGTGGATCAGGTCAGCCGGGAGCTGGAGGCCGCCTACGAGGACCTGAAGGCGCACCCGGATCCGGAGATCCGCCACGCCATCTACAAGGACTTCGCGGTGGACGGCGTCGCCAGCCTGGGGGAGAGCTCGGTGGATATCCGGGTCCGCATCCAGACGGCCCCGGGGATGCAGTGGGCGGTGGGCCGGGCGTACAACGCCCTCGTCAAGAAGCGCCTGGACGCCGCCGGGATCGAGATCCCCTTCCCCCACCGCACCCTCTACTTCGGGCAGGACCAGCAGGGGCAGGCGCCGCCGCTACGGCTCCAGCAGGACAGCTCGGCCTCCGCTGGGCCACGGCTCGACGGTGATAGCGCGTCCGCTAGGGGGCCATCAGCTGGCGGGGGGACCGCCAGCGGAGCGGCCGGCACCCAGCCGGGCTACGACGGCCCCGGCGAGGACGCCTGACGGGGCCAGGCAACGCCCCGCGGGCCGCCCGGCGCACGCCGCTAGGCCCGACGCAGACGAGGCCTGCCCCTCGCGGGGCAGGCCTCGCTGCCGCAGGGTGGACGGGCTATCGGCCTCAGGCCGAGCCCTGGTAGTCGTCCGGGTGCTCGCCGATGACCAGCGTCTGCCCGTCGCTGTGGTGGGGCGGTATCTCCAGGTTCCGCGGCGCCGGCTGCCCCTTGTAGACGCGGCCGGAGATGTCGTAGCGGGCGCCGTGGCAGGGGCAGAAGAAGCCGCCGAGCCAGTTCTCGTCGAAGTCCTTGGGCTCGATCTCCGGATAGTAGGTGGGGATGCAGCCCAGGTGGGTGCAGATCGGGATCACGACGAAGACGCTGGGCTCCACCGAGCGGTACTTGTTGTCGCAGTAGGACGGCTGCTGGTCCACCTCGGAGTCCGGGTCCCGCAGGCGCCCGACGTCCTGATCCAGCGCCTCCAGGTGCTCTTCCGTGCGATTGATCACCCAGATGGGGCTGCCCTTCCACTTGAACTCCAGCCGCTGGCCGGGCTCCATCTTGCCGATATCCACCTCGATAGGCGCCCCGCGGGCCTGCGCCTCCACGCTCGGGCGCAGGAAGCCTAGGAACGGGACCGCGGCGAACACCACGCCAGCGCCCCCGACCACGGTCGCCGCGCCGGTCAGGAACCGCCGCCGGCCGTGATCCAGCTCATCCGGTGCCTCGTCCGTCATGTGGACCCCCTATTGCTCATCGATCTATTCGTGTAACGATATCTTCGGTTACGGCATAACGTAAAGATTGCCGCGCCGCGTGTCATGCGCGATGCCCTGCCCTGAGGATGGCCGCTCGCCGCAGCCGCACACGACCCTACCTCCAGGCAGCCCAGCGGGGTTGTCAGCACACCCCACCGCGGTAGGCTGAACCATACTATACCTAGGCACAGGGACAAGGGAGGGCGCCATGCGGATCTTGATCACGGGGGGCAGCGGCTTCGTCGGCCAGAGGCTCTGCGCGCACCTCCACGAGCGAGGCCACGAGCTGCTGGTCGTATCCCGCTCCCCCGAGCGGGCCCGAGGGGTGCTGCCGCCCGGCACCGAGGTGCGCCCTGAGGTCCAGGCCTTCGCCGAGCACCAGCCGGAGGCCATCGTGAACCTCGCCGGCGACTCCATCGCCGAGGGGCGGTGGACGGCGGCGAAGAAGCAGCGCCTGCTCGACTCCCGGCTGCAGACCACGCAGGCGGTGGTGGCGCTGTGCGGCCAGCTCGAGCGGCCGCCTCGGGTGCTCGTCTCCGCCTCGGCCATGGGCTACTACGGGGACCAGGGCGACCGCGAGGTCACCGAGGACACCCCGCCCAACCCCGAGTTCGTCCACGAGCTCTGCGCCCGCTGGGAGGCAGCGGCGCGCGAGGCGGAGGCCTACGGCGTCCGGGTCGCGCTGCCACGCATCGGCCTGGTCCTCGACCGTGACGGCGGGACCCTCGCCAAGCTGCTCACCCCCTTCCGCCTCGGCCTCGGCGGGCCGCTAGGCAGCGGCCGGCAGTACATGCCCTGGATCCACCGCAGCGACCTGGTGCAGGCCATCCGCTTCCTGCTCGAGCGGGAGGACCTCGCCGGACCGTTCAATGCCGCCGCCCCGGAGCCGGTGACCAACGCCGAGTTCACGCGGGCGCTGGCCCGCCACCTGAACCGGCCAGCCATCCTGCCGGCCCCGGCTCCGGTACTGCGGCTCGTCTTCGGCGAGATGGCCCGGATCCTGCTGACCGGGGCCAAGATGCGCCCCCGGCGCCTCCAGGAGGCCGGCTTCACCTTCACCTACCCGACCCTCGACGAGGCCCTCAGCGACATCCTGGGACGCCGCTGAGGCCACCTGGGGCGGCTGCTAGCCTGCCGGGGGAGGCGCGATCGAGCAGGAGCCGATGCAGGACCAGGCAGGGGAGCCACGGTACAGCGGCGCCACCCCGGCGGAGGCGTCACCCCCGTGCCGGACCGCGGAGGCGGCCGCCGCCCTGCGGCTCTGGCACACGGTGGCCGATGCGGAGCCGGCCATCTTCGACGACCGGGCCGTGCACCCGCTGCTGGGGCCTGGCACGCGCCGGATGCTGGCCCTGGTGCCCGGCAGCGCCTGGGGCCTGCGGGCGCTGGAGGGCATGCAGCCGGAGCTCGCCGGGCTGCGCGGCCAGGTGGTCGTCCGCGCCCGTTTCGCCGAGGATGCCCTGGATCGCGCCGTGGCCGGCGGCTGCCGGCAGCTGCTCATCCTCGGCGCCGGCCTGGACACCACGGGCCTGCGCCGTCCCGAGCTGCTCCGCAGCGCCACGCTCACGGAGGTGGACCAGCCCACGATGCAGGCCTGGAAGCGCGCCCACCTGCCGCCGGCCACCGCCCAGCGCACCCGGTTCGTGCCGGTGGAGCTCCAGAGCGAGCGCCTCGACGAGCGCCTGCGCGCGGCCGGCGTATCCGATACGGCCCCGCTGCTCGCCACCTGGCTCGGCTGCACCTACTACCTGCCCCCGCCGGCCATCCAGGCCACCCTGGCCGCGCTCGGGCGCGTAGCCGCCCCGGGCAGCGAGATCGCGCTCGACTACTGGCTGCCCACGGAGCGGCTGCAGTGGCGCCCCCGGGCCTTCCTGCAGGGCGTGCAACTGGCCCTGGCCTCCCAGCAGGATCCGCTGCTCGGGCTGATGACGCCGGACGACCTGGCCCGCTACGCCGACGAGGCGGGCTGGCGCGTGGCAGAGGACATGAGCCCCGCGCAGCTGCACGCGCGCTGGCTCAGCGGGCGGCGGGACTCGCTGAGCATCCCGGCCTTCAGCCGGTGCGCGCGCCTGGTGCGGGCGCCGTCGTAGCGGCACGGCCGCGCGAGCGCACCGACAGGCGTGCGTCCTCGGCAGCGGCCGCCTCCCCGGCCATCCTTGCCCACGCAGCCGGTTCAGGCCTCGCTGGCCACGACCCGGTCCCGCCCGCCGCTCTTGGCCGCGTAGAGGGCATCGTCCGCCGCCCGCAAGAGCCCCTCCAGCCCCTCCACCCCGGTGCCCATCCCGGCGACCCCGATGCTGACGGTGACCCGGAGCCGGTGCCCGTCGTCATCGTCGACAGCCATCGCCGCCACCCGCCCGCGGATCCGCTCCGCCAGCTGCAGGCCCCCCTGCGGAGTGGTCTCCGGGAGCAAGACGCCGAACTCCTCGCCGCCGAGCCGGCCCAGGACATCGCAGTCGCGCACCTCACCGCTCAGGAGCCCCGCCAGGCGGACGAGGACCCGATCCCCGGCCGCATGGCCGCCGGCATCGTTGACCTGCTTGAAGTAGTCCACGTCGATGAAGAGCGCCGACAGCGGCCGCCCGTAGCGCACCGAGCGGGCGACCGCCTCCTCGGCGGCCTCCATGAACCCCCGCCGGTTCTGCAGGCCGGTGAGCTCGTCGTGGTAGCTGAGGTAGAGGACCTCCGCCTCCTGCTCCCGGCGCTTGCGCAGGCTCAGGCTCCAGCTGCGCAGGGCCATATACCAGCAGAACAGCATCACGACCGAGATGGCGGCGACGGCCTGCACCGTGGAGCGGGTGAGGCGCTGCTGCACGGCGAGCCGGCTGCGGACGTCGTCGCGGAGCAGGTGGCTGAGCTCCTGGGCGCCGCTACGCAGCGCCTTGCGGTTGCGCACATGCGGCCAGCCATCGAGGATCGCCTCGGCCTCCTCGGTCCGCCCCTGGGTGAGGGCCTGGAAGATATCGCGGTAGAGGCCCTCGGCCTGCTCCAGGCGCTCGCGCAGGGTGCCCAACGTCTCCACGACCGCTGCTTCCGACGCCAGCTCGTCGAGCCGCGCCAGGCTGCGGCGGGCCGCCCGCTGGTGGGTCTGGTGGCGCTGCTGCCAATTCAGGTCGCCGGTCGAGGCGGCGAGCATCGCCGAGGTCTGGAGCCCCTGGATGTGGTAGAGCAGCTCGCCGGCGATGTGCTCCAGCTCGATTTGGGTCGTCTCGAAGCGCGCCAGGGTGCGCTGGGTATGGAGCAGGCTGCCGACCAGGAGGAGGAGCAGGAGGGCGCTGATCGCGAAGGAGATCAGGAGCCAGTGGTTCCGGGACTCGGCGATCGACTGCTCGCGCCCCGCCATCACGGCCGGCTCACTCCCCCAGCCACCGGGCCACCTCCGCCTCATGGTCGCCCATCCAGGCCCGCGCCGCCTCGCTGGGCGAGGTATCCGGCGCCTGGATGCGCAGCATCAGCGCCTCCATGTCCGCCACCTCCCAGGAGAAGCGCTCAAGGAAGGCGTGGACGCGCGGCCGGTCCGCGGCCAACCCCTCCCGGGCCAGGGTATGGATCCGCTCCGTCTCCGCGAAGCCGTCACGGGGATCTACCAGATACTTCAAGTCCCACTTGGCGAACTTCCAGTGGGGCGTCCAAGCGGTCACAACCACCCAGCGCCGCTCCTCGATGGCCCGGCTGAGGACGGTGGTCATGGTGGTGTCGCTGCCGGAGACGAGCTGGAAGTCCTCCGCCAGGCCGTACGTCTCCATGACCGCCCGGGTCTGCCGCATGATCCCGGCCTCCGGATCGATGCCGATGATCTTGCCGTCGAAGGCCTCGCGGTGCTCGGCGAGCTCACCGATGCGGTCGATGGGAACGTAGTCGGGCACCGCCAGGCCGATGCGGGTCCCCACGAGGTGGGGGCCGAGGATCTCCAGCTCGTCGCCGTAGGCCTCTCTCTGACCCTGTTGCAGGCTGGGCAGCCAGGCGGCCAGGCTGGCGTCCACGTCGCCGGAGGCGACCGCCTCCCACAGCGCCGGCAGCGGCACGGAGACCAGCTCCACGGGCAGGTCGAGCCGCTCCTCGATCACCGCCTTGGCCAGGTGGGCGCTGGCTATCTCGGAGTCCCACGGTACGTAGGCGATCCGCACCGGCTCCGGCTCACCGCCCCCATCCGCGCGCTCGGTCGGCTCCTCCCCCTTGGAGCAGCCGGCTAGCAGGGCCACCGCCACCAGGCCGACAAGGGCGCTCCAACCCCGCATACGCGCTCCCTCCAGCAGACCTTACCAGCGGACCTCCGCCAGCCCAGGACGCGTCCTCGCGGGGCATGGACGAAGGGGCGACAGCGCGCCAGGATCGACGCGCAGCACCTTCAGGATAACCTATGTGTTGGGCATACCGGTGAGCCGGGGCCCGGCGGCCGTGCGGTCCCTACCGCTCAGCCCGTCATCGCCAGGTAGGTGAACACCGCTAGCGCACCCCAGCCGGCGATGGGCACCGCAGCGGCGTAGCGGCCGAGGATGGCGAACGGCACCCCGACCAGCGCCCCGGCCAGGGCGGAGAGCAGGAAGAATGCGATGCCGGTGGCCAGCATCTGGCCGATCATCTCCCCGTCCACGGCGGCCCGCCAGCCATCGGCGAGGGCCTGCCCCCCGGCGCCTTGCAGCTGCGGCGCCAGCTCCTGCGCCCAGACGAGCCAGGCGCCGGCGGCGAGGCTCGCAACCAGCAGCAGGACCCATACGATCGGCTTCCAGAGTCCCATCGATCCTCTCTCCTCTGTTGGGTGTGCACCTGTTGGGTGTGCACCGAGAGGATGCCATCCATGGCGGCGATCATCAGCGCCGAGCGCCGGCAAGGGCGCCCTGCGGGCGCATGGCTGCCTCCCCGAGGGGGTGCGTCGGGGCCGGCGCACCGCACGGCTCGGGGCTACGTAGGCGGGACTGAGGGAGGGGGCGCCGGCGATCCGCAGGCCACGCGCTCACTGGCAGCGCCCGGCGCGCGGCTGCGCGCGCCTTGCGGCCCGCAGGGCGCTGATCTGGCGAGACTGGCGGAGAGGGAGGGATTCGAACCCCCGGGGGGCGGTTGCCCCCACCCGATTTCAAGTCGGGTGCTTTCGACCACTCAGCCACCTCTCCTGGGATCCTCGGGCCGGTGGCGCTGTCGGCATACGCCCTGGCAGCGCCCGTTGCCGCCTACGCAGCGCCTGCACGCCGCTGCTCGGCATCCCCGCTGCACCAAGTGGGGCCGGCCTGACTGCTAAGGTAGCAGGAGGAGGCTGGGCAAGGCCATGCCGAGCGGGCCCGGCGCCGCCATCGCCAGGGACGGCCGCTACGCGGCCCCGCTGGCAGGCCCGCCCTCGTGGCGGGCAGCGGCACGGACCGCATCCTGGACCAGGCGCGGGCCACGGTAGATCAGCCCGGTGTACAGCTGCACCAGGTCCGCGCCGAGCGCCAGCCGCCGCGACACGTCCTCGCCGCTGTGGATCCCGCCGGCGGCGATCACGGCCACCTCCCCGCCGCAGCGCTGCGCCACCCGCTCCAGCACCTGCTCGGCCCGCTCGCGCAGCGGGGCGCCGCTGAGGCCGCCGGGCTCATCGGCGTGCCGCGCGCCGGCCACCTCGGCACGCCCGAGGGTGGTGTTGGTGGCGATGACGCCATCGACCCCCTCCGCCAGCAGGATCTCCAGGGTGGCGTCGAGCTCGCCCGGCTCCCAGTCCGGGGCGATCTTCACCACCAGCGGCACCCGCCTCCCGTGGGCCTCGGCCAGCCGCTGACGCGTCTCGTTGAGCCGGCGCAGCAGGCGGCGCAGGGCCTCCTCGTGCTGCAGATCGCGCAGCCCCGGCGTATTCGGCGAGGAGAGGTTCACGGCGACGTAGTCCGCCACCGGGTAGACGGCGCCCAGGGCCTGGGCGTAGTCCGCCTCGGCCCGCTCCGCCGGTGTATCGCGGTTCTTGCCGATATTGACGCCTACCACGCCCCGGTAGGCGGAGCCGGCGACCCGCTGGGCTAGGGCCTCGGCGCCCTCGTTGTTGAAGCCCATGCGGTTGATCAGCGCCTCGTGCGCCGGCAGCCGGAAGACCCGCGGCTGCGGATTCCCCGGCTGCCCGCGCGGCGTCACCGTCCCCAGCTCCAGGAAGCCGAAGCCGAGGGCCTCGAGCACCTCCGGGTACTCGCCGTCCTTGTCGAACCCGGCCGCCAGGCCGACCGGGTTGGGGAAGTCGATCCCCATGACCCGTCGCGGCACCGCCGGCAGGCTCTGCACGCCGGAGACGCGCCCGAGGCGCAGCCCCCACCGGGCGAGCCAAAGGCTCACGCGGTGGGCCTGCTCGGGCTCCAGGCGGAACAACAGGGGGCGGATCCAGCGATACATGGCGCTCCTTGCAGCGGCTTGGGAGACATCGACCGAGGTGACCGGGCTATCCTACACTGCGCTCATCGCCCTGTCTGGGTGCCGACCGCGGTAGGAGCGTCGAGCCATGCCCTGTCACGCCCGCTACCTGGCGCTCACGACCCTGCTGCTGGCCGCCCCGGTCACCGCCGCCGAGAACTTCGAGGAGTGCGTCGCCGGCCTGCGCGCCGAGCTCGAGGCGCAGGGACGGGAGCCGGAGGTCGTCGCCGAGGCCCTCGACGAGGTGGAACGGATCGATCGGGTCGTCGAGCTCGATCGCGAGCAGCCGGAGTTCGTGCAGACGTTCTGGGCGTACCTCGACGCCCGGGTGACCGAGGAGCGCATCGCCCGGGGGCGCGCCATGATGGCGGAGCACAGCCGGCTGCTCTGGCGGCTCTACGACGCCTACGGGGTCAGCCCCCGCTACCTCCTGGCCCTGTGGGGGATGGAGACCCACTACGGGCGCTACACCGGCGACACCCCCGTCATCGACGCCATGGCCACCCTGGCCTGCGACGGCCGGCGCGAGGCCTTCTTCCTCGAGGAGCTCAACGCCACGCTGGCCCTGCTGGAGAGCGGCCGCCTCGAGGGCAGCGAGCTGCGCGGCTCCTGGGCGGGGGCCATGGGGCACACGCAGTTCATGCCCACCACGCTGCGCGAGCACGCGGTGGACTACGACGGCTCCGGCAGCGTCGACCTGCGCAGCAGCGTCCCCGACGCCCTCGCCTCGGCGGCCAGCTACCTGGACGAGCTGGGCTGGGACCCCGACGTCCGCTGGGGCCGAGAGGTGCAGCTCACCGAGGGCTTCGGCTACGAGCACCTGGGCCTGGAGGACCCGCAGCCCCTGGCGAGGTGGCAGCGCCTCGGGGTGCGCCGCGCCGACGGCAACGCCCTGCCCGCCGCCGACCTGGAGGCGGCGCTGCTGCTCCCCATGGGCCGCCACGGCCCCGCCTTCCTGGTCTACGACAACTTCCGCAGGCTCCTGCGCTGGAACCACTCGATCTCCTACGCCCTCGCCGTCGGGGTGCTCGCCGACCGGATCGACGGCCAGCCGCCCCTGCGCGCCGAGCCGCCCGATGATCCCCCGCCGCGCCGGACGGCCCTCAAGGCGGGCCAGGAGGCGCTGGCGGCCCTCGGCTACGAGCCCGGCCCCGTCGACGGCCTGCTAGGGCCGGCCACGCGCGCCGCCGTCCGCGCCTACCAGCAGGACCACGGCCTGCCCGCGGACGGCTACCCGGACCGATCGCTCCTGGAGCGGTTGCGCGAGGAGGCGGAGTAGCGGCCGCGGGCGGGTCAGGCCTCGCTGGCCCCGCCGCCGTCCCCCTCGACGAGGGAACGCAGGTAGGCGGTGATATCCGACGACTCGTAGAGCCACCGCCCCGCGCCGCCGTCGGGGATGTAGAGGCACGGGACCATGCGGCTGCCGCCCTGCTCGACCAGCTCCCGGGCAGCCGCGGCGTCCTGCTCGATATCCCGGCGCTCCAGCTCGATCCCGAGGCTGCGCAGGGTCGCCTCCACCCGCATGCAGAAGGGGCACCACGGCTTCTCGTAGAGGACCAGCCCCGCCACGGCAGGCCCTGAGCGGCCCTGCCCCTGGGGATCCAGGCCCTCCGGCCCTGTATCGCTCTCGTCGCTCATCACGGCCCACCCTGGCGATGCCTGTAGCAGATATACCTTGTCATCGAAACGCAAAACCGCGCGGGAGGCAACTCTGCTAGGGTTGAGAGACTATGGATGAACAGATCAACCTCAAGCAGCCCGAGCTCTACAACAACCGCCTCCTGAGCCTCCTGGCCTTCAACCGGCGCGTGCTGGAGCAGGCCAAGGACCCCGAGATCCCCCTGCTCGAGCGGCTGAAGTTCCTGTGCATCCTCAGCACCAACATGGACGAGTTCTTCGAGATCCGCCTCGCCGGCATCAAGCAGCGGGCGGAGCTCGGCTCAGTGCAGACCGAGGCCGACGGCCGCAGCCCCCAGGAGGTGCTGCGGGTGAACAGCGCCGCGGCCCACGAGATCGTCCACGAGCAGTACCAGGTGCTCAACGAGCAGCTCATCCCGGCGCTCGAGGCGGAGTCCATCCGCTTCCTGCGGCGCCAGGCGTGGACGGAGTCGCAGCGCGACTGGCTGCGCCACTACTTCGAGACGGAGCTGCTGCCGACCCTCAGCCCGCTGGGGCTGGACCCGGCGCACCCGTTCCCCAAGGTGCTCAACAAGAGCCTCAACTTCATCGTCTCCCTCGAGGGCAAGGACGCCTTCGGCCGCAACTCCGGCTACGCCGTCGTACAGGCGCCGCGCGCCCTCCCCCGGATCATCCAGATGCCGGCGGAGGCGCTTGAGGAGGCCGGCCCCTACGACTTCGTCTTCCTCTCCTCGATCATCCACGCCTTCGTCGAGGACCTCTTCCCGGGCATGGCGGTGCGCGGCTGCTACCAGTTCCGGGTCACCCGCAACGGCGACCTGTTCGTCGACGAGGAGGAGGTCGACGACCTGATGCGGGCCCTGGAGGGGGAGCTGCCCCAGCGGCGCTACGGGCAGGCCGTCCGCCTAGAGGTGGCCGCCAACTGCCCGGACGACATGGCCGACTTCCTGCTCGACGAGTTCGAGCTCGGCCGCGAGGACCTCTACCAGGTGGACGGCCCGGTCAACCTCAACCGCCTGATGGCCGTCTACGACCTGGTCGACCGGACGGACCTCAAGTACCCCTCCTTCACGCCGGGGCTGCCGCCAGCGCTGACCACCGGCGCAGACCTGTTCAAGGCGATCCGGGGGCAGGACATCCTCCTCCACCACCCCTTCCAGTCCTTCCTGCCGGTGATCGACCTCGTCCGGCAGGCCGCGCAGGACCCCAACGTCCTCGCCATCAAGCAGACCCTCTACCGCACCGATCCGGACTCGGCCATCGTCGAGAACCTCGTCGAGGCCGCCCGCGCCGGCAAGGAGGTGACGGTGGTGGTGGAGCTCCGGGCGCGCTTCGACGAGCAGGACAACATCCGCCTCGCCAGCCAGCTCCAGGAGGCGGGGGCCCACGTCGTCTACGGCGTGGTGGGCTACAAGACGCACACCAAGATGATCCTCATCGTCCGCCGCGAGGCCGGGCGGCTGCGCAACTACGTCCACCTCGGCACCGGCAACTACCACTCGCGCACGGCGCGGCTGTACACCGACTACGGCCTGCTCACCGCCGACCCGCGCATCGGCGAGGACGTGCGCAACATCTTCCTGCAGCTGACCAGCCTCGGCCAGTTCAAGGACCTGCACCGGCTGCTCCAGGCCCCCTTCACCCTCCACGAGGCGGTCCTCACGCGCATCGAGCGCGAGGCGAAGCACGCCGCGGCCGGCCGCGGCGGCCGGATCATCGCCAAGGTCAACTCCCTGACCGAGCCGCGCACCATCCAGGCCCTCTACCGGGCCTCCATGGCCGGCGTCGAGATCGACCTCATCGTCCGCGGCATGTGCGTCCTGCGCCCCGGCCTGCCCGGGGTCTCGGAGAACATCCGGGTGCGCTCGATCATCGGCCGCTTCCTGGAGCACACCCGCGTGTTCTACTTCGACAACGCCGGCTCGCCGGACGTCTACTGCGCGAGCGCCGACTGGATGGACCGCAACTTCTTCCGGCGGGTGGAGACCGCCTTCCCCGTCGACGATCCGGAGGCGCGGCGACGGATCCTCAAGGACCTGGAGTACTACCTGATGGATACCCGGCAGGCGTGGCTGCTGCAGCCGGACGGCAGCTACGTCCGGGCCGCGCCGCAGGACGGCGACGCCCCCTTCAGCGCGCAGCAGGCGCTACTGGGACGCCTGGCGGAGGATACCTAGCCGCCTCTCGCCGGGCGCGAGGCCCTAGCCGAGCCGGCGCGGCGGCAGGCGCTCAGCCGCCCCCTCCTCGGCAAGCTCCAGGCGGACCTTGGCACGCTCCAGGTAGCGCTGCTCCTGGCGCAGGTCGGCGTGGAGCAGCGGGCTCGCGCCCAGGCACCCGGCCGGGAAGCGCAGCCGCAACCCGCCATCCAGCGGCTCCAGGCTCGGCTCCACCACGGCCCTGTCATCCCGGCCCCGGTGGAGCAGCACGGCCAGGCGCAGCACGACGGCGAGCCGCTTGCCCGTCTCCTGCCAGCGCTTGGGCAGCGCCTTGAGCGGCCCGCGGGCGAGCTTGCGGCGGTGGACGCGCACCAGGAACGCCAGCAGCTGCTGCTCGTGCCGGGAGAAGCCGGCCAGGTCGGCGTTGCGCAGGATGTAGGCGCCGTG
>CAJXKI010000036.1 GCA_913055765.1 uncultured Ectothiorhodospiraceae bacterium | reverse complement strand
TCGGCCCCATGGTCCCGGCGACGAAGCGCGGCCGGCCGTCGGCCTGCTCGTACTCGTCGCACAGCCGCCGCGCGAGCTGTGCGCCCTCGCGGTTGAGCTCGTCGACGAGGTCCTCGGTGCGGTAGTCGGCCTGGGACAGGACCTGGGAGTTGAAGGTGTTGCTCTCGACGATGTCGGCGCCGGCGTCGAGGTTGGCGCGCGTGATCTCCTCGATGACGTCCGGCCGGGTGAGGTTGAGCAGGTCGTTGTTGCCCTGCAGCTCGCTGGGATGGTCCTGGAAGCGCTCGCCGCGGAAGTCCTGCTCCTCGAGGGGGTACTTCTGGATCTCCGTGCCCATGCCGCAATCGAGGAGGAGGATCCGCTCGGCGAGTTGCTCGCGGATGCGCTGGCTGCGATCGGTCATGCTGTTCGTACCCTCTTCGGCCCAGGGTGGTGTTGCGTGCACTCGCCCGCTAGCCGCATCGCGGCTCGCGCCCGGCGCGCTGCTCAAGACTCGGGGGTGCGCTGATCGCTCAGGCGGGCGGCGGCGAGCGCCGTGGTTGTCGGCTTGCACGCAGTAGCCCGATAGGATGACAGGCAGCGGCACCGGTTGCAAGGAATCGCCCGGCGCGCTTGAGCGCCCGCATGAGGAATGTCAAATTGACCGGATCCGCAGCGACCCCTCAGCAGGGGCTACCACGAGGAGGAGATACGCCGTGAGGCTCGAGACCCAGGCCGTGCACGCCGGCTACGCCCCCGACCCGACCACCAACGCCGTGGCGGTGCCCATCTACCAGACCACCTCCTACGCCTTCGACGACACCCAGCACGGGGCGGATCTCTTCGACCTCAAGGTCGAGGGCAACATCTACACCCGCATCATGAACCCCACCAACGCCGTGCTCGAGCAGCGGGTCGCGGCGATGGAGAACGGCATCGGCGGGCTCGCCGTCGCCTCGGGGATGGCGGCGATCACCTACGCCATCCAGGCCATCACCCAGGCCGGCGACAATATCGTCTCCACCTCGAGGCTCTACGGCGGCACCTACAACCTCTTCGCCCACTCCCTGCCGCTCCATGGGGTCGACGTGCGCTTCGCCGCCCAAGACGACTACGCCGGGCTCGAGGCGCAGATCGACGGGCGCACTAAGGCGCTGTACTGCGAGACCGTGGGCAATCCGTCCGGCGAGGTGGCGGATATCGAGCGCCTCGCCGAGATCGCCCACCGCAACGGCATCCCCCTCATCGCCGACAATACCGTGCCCACGCCGTACCTGTGGCGGCCCATCGACGACGGCGCCGATATCGTCGTCCACTCGCTGACCAAGTACATGGGCGGCCACGGCACCACCCTGGGCGGGGTCATCGTCGACTCCGGCAAGTTCCCGTGGGCCGAGCACGGCGATCGCTTCCCCATGATGGTCGAGCCCGACCCCGCCTACCACGGGGTGAGCTACACCAGGGACATGGGGGAGGCGGCCTACATCACGCGCTGCCGCGTGGTGCCGCTGCGCAACATGGGGGCGGCGCTGTCGCCGCTCAGCGCCTTCCAGCTCCTGCAGGGCATCGAGACCCTGCCGGTGCGCATGGACCGCCACTGCGACAACGCCCAGCGCGTGGCCGAGCACCTCCAGGGCCACGAGCAGGTGAGCTGGGTGAGGTTCGCCGGGCTCGAGGATAGCCCCTACAAGCCCCTCGCCGAGCGCTACATGGGCGGGCGCGCGGCGAGCATCCTCAGCTTCGGGGTCAAGGGCGGCTTCGAGGCGGGGGCGCGCTTCATCGACGCCTTGCAGCTGATCACCCGGCTGGTCAACATCGGTGACGCCAAGTCCCTGGCCTGCCATCCGGCGAGCACAACGCACCGGCAGCTCAACGAGGCGGAGCTGGCCAGCGCCGGCGTCACGCAGGACCTGGTCCGGCTCTCCATCGGCCTGGAGCACGTGGACGACATCCTGGCGGATATCGACCAGGCGCTGGCCGCGGCTCAGGCGGGGTGACCGGTGGCCTCGGCGCTGGCCAGCCGGTCCAGTTCGACTCCGACCAGGCTGGTGTCATCGGCCGGTCTCGCCCCTGCGCGCAGGCGCCCCAGCGCCGCCAGCACGGCCTCCAGGGCCTGGCCCGGCGGCGCCTGTGCCAGCGTGGCCTCGAGGCCCTCGATCCCGTAGCTCGCGCCGTCCCCGGCGGGGGTCTCGAGGACCCCGTCCGAGCAGGTGAAGACCTCCAGGCCGGGCTCGATGGGGCGGTACGTCAGCGCCGGGCGGCTGCTCGCGGCGCTGGGCACGGCCGCCAGGGGGAGGTCCGTGGAGGGGAGCTGCACCTGGATGGCGCCCCGGCGCAGGAGCCAGGTCGGCGGCATGCCGCCGTTCCATACCCCGAGGCGCCCCTGCGTGAGGTCGATCTCGAGCAGGGTCGCCGCCAGGAAGATCTCCGGCGGCAGGTGGCGGTAGAGCTGCTCGTTGAGGGTGGCCAGCAGCTCGGCCGGCGGTGTGCCGCGCCGCAGCTGATCGTGGAAGAGGGCCGCCAGCGCCGGTACCCCCACGGCGGCTCCGATGCCGTGGCCCGTGAAATCGCCGAGGAGCAGGCAGAGCCGGCCGCTGCGGCAGCGCTCGGCGAGGAAGACGTCGCCGCCGAGGGTGGTCGCCGGCTGGTAGCTGTGGTGCAGCCCCGGCGTCCCTAGGACCTCGGAGGCCGTGGCCCGGTCGACGATGCGCTCCGCTGTCTCCTGCTCCGCCTCCAGGCGGCGCTGGTAGGCCTCGAGGACGGCCCGGTCCGCCGCGATGGCGCGCAGCCGCTCCATGAGCCGCTCGACGTGGGCCATGACCTGGTTGAGCTCGGTGAAGCCGAGGCTGGTCCGTCGCGGGTGGAAATCCTGCAGGTCCTGGATGGCGTTGACCTGCTCGATCTGGTCGCGGAAGCACGCCAGGGAGCGGGTCAGGCGGAGGTTGAGCAGGTGGGCGGCCCCCGCCGCCACGAGGACGGCGATGGGCACGAGGGCGAGGAAGAGCCAGTCGTAGCCCTTGCGCGCCTGGGCGAGGGCCGGCGCCAGGTCCTGGGAGACCTCGACGACGCCGAGCACGTCCCCGGCCTCGGCGTTGGTGTGGCAGTCGAGGCACTCCTGCCGCGCCGCCACGGGCATGAGGTGGCGCTGCCGGGTGCCCCTCGCGCGGCGCTGCTCCTCGCCCGTGGCGAAGGCCTGCGCCACGGCCGGGCCGGGCTCGGCCGCATCCTCGATGGTGCCGTAGAGGGCGTCGACCCGCTCGCCGCGGTAGATCGTGACCTGCAGGGGGGTCTCCTCGTAGCTCGCCTCCAGCGCGGCGATGAAGGCCTCGAGGTCCGCCCGGTCCCAGCCGCGGCGCATGACCTGGTACATGGAGCTGAAGGTCTGCTCCGCGGTGGCCTCGGCGGTCTGCTCGGCCTGCTCCCGAAGGCCCCGCTCGTAGAGCGAGGAGGACAGGGCTTCCACCCCCGCGAAGGTCGCTAGGGCGACGCCGATGACCGTCGCCGCCAGCACCGCCCGCAGGTTGATATTGCGCACGGCGGCTCCGGATCAGGTGCCGAGCCGCTTGTACTTGATCCGGTGCGGCTGCGCCGCCGCCTCGCCGAGGCGCTTCTTCCGGTCCGCCTCGTAGTCCTGGTAGTTGCCCTCGATGAAGACGGTCTGGCTGTCGCCCTCGAAGGCCAGGATGTGCGTCGAGACCCGGTCCAGGAACCAGCGGTCGTGGGAGATCACCAGCACGCAGCCGGGGAAGGTGAGCAGGGCGTCCTCCAGGGCGCGCAGGGTCTCCACGTCGAGGTCGTTGGTGGGCTCGTCGAGGAGCAGGGTGTTGCCGCCGCTCTGCAGCAGCTTGGCCAGGTGGACGCGGTTGCGCTCACCGCCGGAGAGGTCGCCGACGCGCTTCTGCTGCTCCGAGCCCTTGAAGTTGAACTTGCCCACATAGGCCCGGGACGGCGTCTCGTAGTTGCCGACGCGGATGTAGTCGTGGCCGCCGGAGATCTCCTCCCAGACGCTGTTCTCCGGGTTGAGGGTGTCGCGGCTCTGGTCCACGTAGGCGAGCTCCACGGTCTCGCCGACCTCGATGGTGCCCGCGTCCGGCTCCTCCTCGCCGGTGATCAGGCGGAAGAGCGTGGTCTTGCCGGCGCCGTTGGGGCCGACCATGCCGACGATGGCGCCCGGCGGGATGCTGAGGCTCAGGTCCTCGTAGAGGAGCTCGCCGCGGTAGGCCTTCTGCACGCCGTCGGCGACGATGACCTTGCTGCCCAGCCGCGGGCCCGGCGGGATGTAGAGCTGCTGGGTCTCGTTGCGCTTCTGGAACTCCTTGGACTGCAGCTCCTCGAACTGCTTGATGCGGGCCTTGTTCTTGGCCTGGCGGCCCTTGGGGTTCTGCTTGACCCACTCGCGCTCCTGCTGGATGGCCTTGCGGTGGGCCTGCTCCTCGCGGGCCTCCTGCTCCAGGCGCTTCTCCTTGTACTCGAGCCAGGCCGAGTAGTTGCCCTGGAAGGGGATGCCTTCGCCGCGGTCGAGCTCCAGGATCCAGCCGGCGACGTTGTCGAGGAAGTAGCGGTCGTGGGTGACCGCCACCACGGTGCCGGGGAACTCGGCGAGGTAGCGCTCGAGCCAGGCCACGCTCTCGGCGTCGAGGTGGTTGGTGGGCTCGTCGAGCAGCAGCATATCCGGCGCCGACAGCAGCAGCCGGCACAGGGCCACGCGCCGGCGCTCGCCGCCGGAGAGGTTGGCCACCTCGGCGTCCCAGGGCGGCAGGCGCAGGGCGTCGGCGGCCTGCTCGAGCTTGCGGTCGAGGTCCCAGGCGCCGGCCGCCTCGATCTGGTCCTGGAGCTTGGACTGCTCGGCGATCAGCGCCTCGAAGTCGGCATCCGGGTCGGCGAACTGCGCCGAGACCTCGTTGAAGCGGTCCACCAGGGCCTTGGTCTCGGCCACCCCCTCCTCGACGTTGCCGCGCACGTCCTTGCTGTCGTCGAGGCGCGGCTCCTGGGGCAGGTAGCCGATCTTGATGCCCGGCTGTGGGCGCGCCTCACCCTCGTACTCCTGGTCCTCGCCGGCCATGATGCGCAGCAGGCTGGACTTGCCGGCCCCGTTGAGGCCGAGGACGCCGATCTTGGCGCCCGGGAAGAAGGACAGCGAGATGTCCTTGAGGATCTGCCGCTTCGGGGGTACCACCTTGGATACCCGGTTCATGGTGTAGACGTACTGGGCCATATCTGCGTCGCTATCTCGGTCTCGGGGATGGATCCGTGGGTGTGCCTCTTGTATGCGCTCGATTCTACAGCCTGAGTGGCGGGCCGGGCACCGGGGGGGGGAACCCGTCGGCTGTAGGCAGGCGCTCAGGTGGGGTGAGGGGGCAACCGCCTGCCTGCCCCTGCCGAGGCGCGCTTCAGCCCTATTTCAGTCTGCTGCGCTAGGCTGTCCTCGAGATCGGCACCGAGGGACGAGCCATGGCAGAGCCAGCGAGGGGCCCGGGCGGCCGGCACGAGCGCCGGGGCCACCACCAGCGGCCCCAGGCGGCCGGCGGCGCGACGGGGCGGCCAGGGCGGCGGCTCGCCGCTACCCTGGGGGTTGCCCTGCTCGTCGGCGGGGTCGCTGCGGCCCTGGCGAGCGGAGAGCAGGAGGCCCGCCACCACGGCAAGGATCCGGAGCAGCTGCACGCGCTCCACGAGCGCGGTGAGATCCGTCCCCTGGAGGCCGTCGTGGCCACTGCGCGCGAGGCCCACCCGGAGGGCCGGCTCATCGAGGCGGAGCTCTTCGCCTACGGCCAGCGGCTCATCTATGAGGTGGAGATGCTCGAGACCGGCTCGGGGGTGCTGCACGAGCTGTACTTCGACGCCCGGACGGGGCAGCGCATCGAGGACGACGCCGCCATCGACCGGTGGCACCACCGCGGCCACGACGGCCGGCGCCAGCGTGGCGAGGGGCCAGGGCAGGGCCGCCGCTCGCCGGCGGCCGGCCCGGGTGGTGGCCAGGGCGGCGGCCAGGCGACGGACTGACATGCGCGTGCTGGTGGTAGAGGACGATGCCGAGGTGGCGGGCCAGCTGCAGGCGGACTTGCGCCGCGCCGGCTACGCCGCCGACGTGACCGGCGACGGCGAGGAGGCGGCCTACCTGGGCCGCGAGGAGGCCTTCGACGCGGTCATCCTCGACCTGGGCCTGCCCGGGCGCGCCGGGCTGGAGGTCCTCGCCGGCTGGCGCCGGGCCGGCGTCGAGGTGCCGGTGCTCATCCTCACCGTCCGCGATGCCTGGTACGAGCGGGTCGAGGGCTTCGAGGCCGGGGCCGATGACTACGTGGGCAAGCCGTTCTACACGGCGGAGCTCCTGGCCCGCCTCGGCGCCCTGCTGCGCCGTCGCCACGGCCTGCCCGCCGGACCGCTCGCCGTGGGCGGCCTGCGCCTGGATGAGCAGGCCCAGGAGGTGGCGACGCCGGCGGGGGAGCGCCACGAGCTCACCGCCACGGAGTTCCGGCTGCTGCGCTACATGATGCACAACCCGGGCTGCGTGCTGTCGAAGACGGCGCTCAGCGAGCACATCTACGAGTACGACGACGAGCGCGACAGCAACGTCGTCGAGGTCTACATCCGGCGGCTGCGCCGCAAGATCGGCGCCGAGCGCATCCGCACCCGCCGCGGCCAGGGCTACGAGCTGCAGGCATGGGATCGCTGAAGCTGCGCCTCGCCGTCGGCCTGGGCGCCAGCCTCCTGGTGCTGCTCGGCCTGCAGTACGCCTTGGTCAGCGGGGCCATCAGCGGCACCGCGGAGCGCTACCTGGCCGATGGGCTCAGCCACCGGGCGGAGACCCTCATCGGCGCCCTGGAGTGGGAGGCCGACGGGCCGGAGCTGGAGGTGCCGGATGCCGCCTATCAGCGCCCCTACTCGGGCCACTACTACCGGGTGGAGGCCGGCGACGAGGCCTTCCGCTCGCGCTCGCTGTGGGAGGCGGAGCTGCCCATGCCGGAGCTGGCCGTGGGTGAGCGGCGGCAGTGGCGCACCGACGGGCCCCAGGGGCAGCGGCTGCTGGTCCGCGCCGTCGCCGTCCGCGCCCGGGGCGAGCCGGTCCGCGTGGCGGTGGCCGAGGACCTGTCGCCGCTGCACGCCGAGGTCCGCGACTTCCAGTGGCGCTACGCCCTCATCGCGCTGGGCGTGGGCGCGGCGCTGCTCACCCTGCAGTGGGGCCTGCTCGCCGTGGGGCTGCGGCCGCTGGAGCGGCTGCGTGAGCAGGTCGCCGCCCTGGCGCGCGGCGAGCGCCGCGAGCTCGACGGCGACGTGCCCGCCGAGGTCCGCCCCCTGGTCGCCGAGCTCAACCGCCTGGTGCGCGTCCTTGAGGACCGCCTGCAGCGCTCGCGCCGGGCGACCGGGAACCTGGCCCACGCCCTGAAGACGCCGCTGACGCGGCTCTTCCAGCTGGCCGAGGAACCGGAGATGCCGCCCGCGGTGGCCGCGCGCCTGCGCGATCCGGCGGCGCAGATCCGCGAGCGCATCGACCGTGAGCTCAAGCGGGCCAAGCTCGCCGGCGGCTCGCCGGCGCAGCGCTTCGATCCGGGCCGCGAGGTGCCGGCGCTGATCCGGGTCCTGGAGCGGACCTACGCCGAGCGCGCCCCCGCCATCGCGTACGAGGGGCCGCCGCCCGGGCAGGCCTTCGGCGAGCGCGAGGACCTGATCGAGCTGCTCGGCAACCTACTGGACAACGCCTGCAAGTGGGCCCGCAGCCAGGTGGTGGTGCGCGTGGCGGTGGACGGCGGCGGCCTGGCCCTCACCGTCGCCGACGACGGCCCCGGCGTGCCGGCCGAGCAGCGGGCGGCCTTGACCGAGCGCGGCGGGCGCGTGGACGAGCAGGTGGCCGGCGACGGGCTGGGGCTGGCCATCGTCAACGATCTGGTGGCGGCCTACGGCGGGTCGCTGCGCTTCGCCACGGCCGATCTCGGCGGCCTGGCGGTGCACGTGGCGCTACCGGCGCGGACGACAGGAGCGAGCGATGACGAGGCAGATGCGTAGTGAGAGACAGCGCGGCCGCCGGGCCGGGGCCCGGCTTCTGGCAGCGCTGCTGCTGGCCGGGGCCGGCGGGCCGGCCGCGGCCGAGGCGTGGACGCTGGCCGAGGCGGTGGGCCGTGCGGTGGCCGTGGCCCCGGCGGTGGGCGAGGCCGACGGCGCCGTCCAGCGCCGCGTCGGCGAGCTGGACGCGGCCGGGCGCTGGCCCCAGCCGTCAGGCTGGCGCGAGCCGGTCCCCTTAAGTTTCGTTTAAGCTTGCCGCGTCACAATGCCCTCATCTCCACACAGATGAGGGTAACCACACCATGAATACCTCCCCGTACATCCCGGTCTGGGATCCGATCCTGCGCATTTTCCACTGGGGCCTGGCCGGTGCCTTTGCCACCGCCTATATCGTCGGTGACGATGTCATGGACGTACACACGCTGGCGGGCTACGCGGTCCTGCTGCTGGTACTGGCCCGCATCCCCTGGGGGTTTATCGGCGGTACCCATGCTCGCTTCCGGGATTTCGTGCGGCCGCCTAGCGAGGTCATGGCCCACGTGCGCGGACTGCTGCGGGAGCAACCTGAATACCAAGAAGGCCACAACCCCTTAGCGGGTTGGATCTATGTGCTGATGTTCATCAGCTTCATCGGCCTCAGCGTCAGCGGTATGGCCACTCTTGGGGCGGAGGAATCCTCAGGCCCACTGGCTGGTTTGATGGCCGGCGCGAGCCACGACACGGCAGAAGCTATGGAGGAGCTACATAAGTTCCTGGCCGATTTCTCCCTGGGCCTAGTGGTGGTTCATCTGATCGGCGTGCTGCTAGGCAGTCTGACCCAAAAAGAGAACCTGGTACGCGCCATGATTACCGGTCGCAAGCATACCACTGATCGCGAAGGCCAGTCGTGATTCGTAGGCTCAACTTTCAATCGCTGAGGTCTTTGCAGTTGGAGAGGGCGGCGCAGCACGGCTCAAGTCGAGGCCGGGAGGAAAGCGTGAGTTCTGATTAGTTATAGACCGAAGTGCTGCTCAACCTCTTCAATATCCTGCTCGATGGCCGAAAATCTGTTTATGGCCATAGAGGTGTCATCCTCGTTTACCGTTTCGGCGAGATGATAGTCGGCTTGCGCACGAAGATTTTTCTGTGCTATGAGTTTATAGCCAAGTCTACGTAGCAGCCGTTTCCCGTCATCTCCGGCCGTGGGGTGGGTAGCCTCAACGAGCTTCTGGATGAATTGATCGTGGACGCCGCGGGGGCGTTCGGCAGTTGGGCCGAGATGGTTTTCGATAAAAGAAGCACGATGGTAAGCGCCGTAATAGGCTCGGGAGATGGCGGCTCGCAGATCGATCTCGGTATCTGCGCTCTCGTGGAGTCTCCGTGCCAGGTCGATGAAGTCATCCGATGAAACAGGCATTACGCGGCAATCTTCTTCAGTGTACGAAACTGGACCGTTACGGCACCTCTGCGAAACGCCTCAGGGTCCTGTTCAGCCATGGCGTCGATGAGCTGCTCGCTCAATGTAAAGGCATCTTCTGAATCAGCCTGAAACGGAAGAACTTCCAGGTTAACCCAATACCCGCTTTCATCGTGTTTTATCGCGTAGGCGAGCTGGTGCATATAGAAGCCAGCCTCGTGCATGGTCTGGTAGACCAATGCTAATGCCTCCTGTAGGCCCGCTTCAGTCGTCTCAGTATGTTCGAGCACCTCCTGAGCGCGTTGCGCAATGGCGTCATGTTCGGCAGCAGCGTCGCTGCCGGATAAGGCAAGAAGCTCATGGAGTTGACCTGAGGCTAAGAGCGAGGACTTGAGTTCGCTTACGACGCGCTGATCGTCGAATGCCGCACCTTCCTTGCGAAGGAGTTCCGTTGACTCGGAGGGGAAGCCGAGCGCGCGCAGTGACGCAGCATGATTGAGCAGGACGAGTACGTCCCCGGGGGCGAGCTGCCGGGAGTTCTCATGGTTCTTCTCGGCTGCCTCGGGGTGGTCCCGGAGGCAGCTGATCATCCCCAGGGCCATGTAGGCGTAGGCAGGCTCGGCGGTGCGCAGTTTCTCAGCCTCACGCTCAAGGTGACGCAGGCGAAACTCACCGAGCGAGCCGCGCTGGATGTGGGTCGCGAGCTCGCTGACGACCTCGGAAATAGCGTCCTGGGGCTGGGTCATGGTGCCTCTCGGCTAATGGGACGACCACCTGGATCCGCTAGTCTACATAGGCAAGGAGGAGGGCAGGAAGCCCCTGTTGCCTCCACATTGTAGCCGCAATCCGCCGTTTTTCCTCGCCCTGGGCGTGGCCTGGGGCCCGTGCAAGCCGGCCGCGCGCATGACCGCTGTGACCCGGCGCCAACTGGTCTCCCGCGCCCAGGGCCAGAGGCGGGTGCGGGCGGCGCGGCCGCTGCGCTGCACGGCCCGCAGATCGTGGGCCAAGTCCGGGGCGTCGATGACCTCGGCGGGCACGGCGCGGTAGTGGCTGCGGCGGAGGCGGCGTACTGCCCGAGGCGGGGCGCGCAGCAGTACCGCGAAGACACTCGACCTCATGACGCCCGAGGAGGCCATGGCCGAGGAACTCCAGGCCTTCTCGAGGACTGTTGCGCTTGATTCTTGAGACCAGCATCCCCTAGGCCCACCCCGCCCCCTAGGCCGGTGCTGGCGCCGGGGCGGGGGCGGGCCGCTTTGCTAGGGGGGTCTAGGCCAGCGCCGCCAAGGCGTCCCGCTCCGGCTCGCTGCCGGTGAGGCGCAGGTCGTAGCGCTCCTGCAGGAGCCGGAGGAGGTTGTCGCTGAGGAACGCCGGCGGGGTTGGGCCGAGGTTGATGCCGCGGACGTCCAGGCTCAGCAGGGTGAGCAGCACCGCCACCGCCTTCTGCTCGAACCAGCTGATCACCAGGGTCAGCGGCAGCTCGTTGACGTCGCAGTCGAGCGCCTCGGCTAGCGCCGTGGCGACCTGGATGGCGCCGTAGGCGTCGTTGCACTGCCCCATGTCGAGCAGCCGCGGGAAGCCCAGGTGGGTGCCGAACGCCTGGTCGCGGATGCGGAACTTGCCGCAGCCGAGGGTCAGCACGAAGCTGTCCGCCGGCGTCGCCGCGGCGTAGTCGCTGAAGTAGTTGCGGCCCTTGTGGGCGCCGTCGCAGCCGCCGATGAGGTAGAACTGGCTGATCTGCCCCTGCTGGTAGGCCTCGAGCAGGGTCCCGGCGTGCTGCCGGATGACGCTGTGGTGGAAGCCCACCGTGGACTCGCCCTCGATGGCCTGCTCGCAGGGCGGGCAGCGGCGGGCCGTGGCGATGAGCTCGGCGAAGTCGCCATCCGCCGGGATGCGGCGCGCCTCGCTCACCGCCGTCGCCCGGGTGGTGAACAGCCGGTCGGCGTAGCGGCTCGTCGGCGGCACCACGCAGTTGGTGGTGACCAGCACCGGCCCGGGGAAGTCCCGGAACTCCCGCTTCTGCTCGTGCCAGGCGCCGCCGTAGTGCCCGGCGAGGTTCGGGTGCTGGTGCAGGTTCGGGTACATGTGCGCCGGCAGCATCTCGCCGTGGGTGTAGACGCGGATGTCGGTGCCCTCGACCTGCTGGAGCAGCTGCCAGAGGTCGAGCAGGTCGTGGCCGCTGACGAGGATCCCAGGGCCGGCCTCAGTGCCCTCCCGGACGGTGGCCGGCTCCGGGGCGCCGAAGGTCGCCACGTGGGCCTGGTCGAGCAGCTCCATGACCCGCAGGTTCATCTGCCCGCAGCGCAGGCACAGCTCGAGGAGGGTATCCAGGTCGAAGTTGACGTTGGTCATGGTGGCGAACAGCGCCTCCTCCATGAACGCCGCCACCTCCGGGTCGTGGTAGCCGAGCCGGCGGGCGTGGTGGGCGTAGGCGGCCATCCCCTTGACCCCGTAGAGCAGCAGCTGCTGGGCGGAGTGGACGTCCTCGTCCTTGCCGCAGGCACCGGGGGACTGGTCGCACGCCGTCTGGTGCCGGACCTGTTCACACTGATCGCAGTACATCGTGGACGCCTTTCCCGTGACGGTTAAAATGTGTATTACTAGTACATCGAATAGTGCCGCCGCACCGGCTCGCGGTCAATCCCTGGCGCGGGCTACCGGGGATGGCCGCGCCGGCGTCCACGGGGTCTCGCCTAGGCGCCGCTGCCGCCCGCGGCCTCCGGGTCGGCGATGATGGGCCGGTAGACCTCCACACGGTCGCCGTCCTCCAGCTCGCGGTCCGCCTTCACCGGCTTGGAGAAGACGCCGAGCTTGAGCTGCTGCAGGTCCAGGTGGGGGAAGCGCTGCTGCAGCCCGCTCTCGGCGACAGCCTGGGCGGCGGTGGTCCCCGCCGGCACCTCGAGGCCGCGCCAGAAGTGCTCGGTGCCCTCCACGTAGGCCACGGCGACGTGGATCCGTACGGGCTCTTCGCTGTCACGGCGCTCCGCCCCGCTCATGCTGCCTCCCGGCGTCGATCCAGCAGCCGCTTGCCGGCCATCAGGCCCCCGAGCGCGATGAAGCCGCCCGGCGGGAGGATCGTGAGCAGGAAGCCGGGGTAGCCGGGGAGGACGGTCACCTCCAGGAAGGCGAAGGTGTCGCCAAGCATCAGCCCGGCCTGCTGGAACAGCGTCCCCGAGCCCAGCAGCTCCCGGACCCCGCCCAGGACCACCAGGGCGGCGGTGAAGCCGAGGCCCATCATCAGGCCGTCGAAGACCGCCTCCGCGGGTGGGTGGCGGGAGGCGAAGACCTCCGCTCGGCCGAGGATGGCGCAGTTGGTGACGATCAGGGGGATGAACAGGCCCAGCGCCTGGTAGAGGCGGTTGAGGTAGGCCTCCATGAACATGTCCACCAGGGTCACCAGCGTGGCGATCAGCAGGATGAAGACCGGGATGCGGACAGGGTCCGTGATGAGCCCGCGCAGCGCCGAGATCAGCGCCGCGGAGGCCACCATGACGAACAGGGTGGCCAGGCCCAGGCCCAGGCCATTGGTGGCCGTGGAGGTGACCGCCAGCAGCGGGCACAGGGCCAGCATCTGGGTGAAGGCGACGTTGTTGTCCCACAGCCCCTCGCGGGCGATGCGCCGCCAGCGGCTCTCTCCGCCCTCGCCGGGAAAGTCGGTGACCGGTACTTGATCGGCGTCCGTCTCAGCCATGGTCCGCCTCCTCGGGTCCTGTCGGGTCGGCGTGGCGCGGCGCGGCCTGCGGATCGAGGAGCCGCGCCCGGTGCGTCTCGAAGGCGAGCAGGGCGGCGTGGATCGCCTCGACCACCGCCCGCGGGGTGATGGTGGCGCCGGTGAACTGGTCGAACTCGCCGCCGTCCTTCTCCACCGCCCAGTCGTCGGGTGGGGTATTGGCCAGGGAGCGCCCCTCGAAGGCGTCGATCCAGTCCGAGCGCTCGGCCTCGATCTGGTCGCCGAGCCCCGGCGTCTCCTGGTGCTCGAGCACCCGGGCGGCGAGGATCTCGCCTTGGCGGTCGATACCGACGATCACCCGGATCTCGCCGCCGTAGCCCTGCTCCGAGGTTGTCAGCGCCACGCCGGTTACGCGGCCGCCCTCCAAATGCTGCCAGGCGGTGTGCGACCGGCCGTCGTGCTGGATCTGCACGGTGCGCCCCGGGGCGATGCCGGCGGTGCCGCTGGCCGGCGTGACCTCGGCGATGTGCTCGCTGAGCTGGCGCTGGCGCGCGGCCTCGATGGGCTCGCGGGTCTGCTGGTCGCCGATGACCAGCGCCGTGCTGCAGAGCAGGGCCACCGCGGCGAGGAGGGTGACGTGGTAGGCGGTACGCCGCTGGTAGCTCGGGCGCTCCGGTGTGCTCATGCCTCCTCCTTGCCCGTCGCCAAGGGGGCGCCCTGGCGGGTCCGGCCGTAGACCCGTGGCCGGATCCAGTGGTCGATGAGCGGCGTGCAGGCGTTCATCAGCAGCACGGCGAAGGCGGTGGCCTCCGGGTAGCCGCCGTAGGTGCGCACGATCCAGATGATGGCCGCGCAGCCGGCGGCGAATATGGCCCGCCCGGCGGTGGTGGCCGGCGAGGTCGTCGGGTCCGTGGCGATGAAGAAGGCGGCCAGGATGGTCGAGCCGGCGAGCAGGTGGACCCCGGCGTCGTTGTAGCGCTGCGGGTCCAGCGCGTGGGTCCCGGTGGCCAGCACCGCCAGCGTGGCGAGCAGCACGAGCGGCGTCTCCCACGAGATGACCCGCTGGTAGATCAGGTAGGCGCCGCCTGCGGCGAGCAGCAGCGCCGAGCCCTCGGCCAGGCTGCCGGCGGCGTAGCCGAGGGCGGCGAGGGCGGGCTCGTAGGCCTCGGGCAGGACGGCCTGGAGGTCCTGCCCCTGGGTGACCGCGGTGCGGGTGGCGTCCAGGGTGGTGGCGCTGGTGACCGCGTCCCAGTCCGCGCGGCCGAGGAAGGTGATGCGCAGCGAGTCCAGCAGGCCCGGCGCCTGCTCGGTGCCCAGCGGCGCCGGGGCCACCCAGCGGGTCATCGCGGCGGGGAAGGCGATGAGCAGCGCCACGCGGGCCGCCATGGCCGGATTGAAGGGGTTCTGCCCCGTGCCGCCGAAGACCCCCTTGCCGAGGACCGTGGCCAGCAGGCCGCCGATGGCGCCGATCCACCACGGCGCCCAGGGGGGCAGGCTCATGGCCAGGATCCAGCCGGCGACCAGGGCCGAGCCGTCGCTGAGCCCGCTGCGTACGGGGCGGCCGGCGGCGCGCAGGGATAGCGCCTCGCCGGCGAGGGCGCTGGCCAGCGTGATCAGCAGCAGGTACAGCGCCGGCCAGCCGTAGAGCCAGATGCCGAAGGCGGTCGCCGGGAAAGCGGCCAGCAGGACCTGGCGCATCAGTGTCGGCAGGCTCAGCGGGGCGCGGGTATGCGGGCCGGCGACGAGCTCGCTCATGACTCCGTCTCCTCTCCGGATGGCGCCGCGTCCGGCTGCGATCCCTCCGTGCCGGCCTCACCGCCCTTCGACCGGGCGGCGCGCTGTTGGCGCCGGGCCGCGGCGGCGGCCTTCTTGCGCTCCTGCTCGCGGCGCTGGCGCTCGGCCCGCTGCTCGGCCATGCGCCTCTGCAGCTCGGCGCGCTCCTTGGCGGCCGCCCGCTCGGCACGCTGGCCGCGGGCGTAGTGGAAGAGCTGGACTAGCGGCCGGTCCGAGGGGCAGACGTAGGCGCAGGAGCCGCAGGTTAGGCAGTCCATCAGGCCGCTGGCGGCGGCGCCGTCGATGTCGTCGGCCGCGGCCCGGTTGGCGATCTCGAACGGCATCAGCCCCATGGGGCAGGCGTCGACGCAGCGCCCGCAGCGGATGCAGGGCCGCCCCTCGGCCTCGCGGATCTC
>CAJXKI010000035.1 GCA_913055765.1 uncultured Ectothiorhodospiraceae bacterium | reverse complement strand
CGCATGTTCCTCGATCACAACCCGCGGTTCGTCAGCCGCCTGACGCGCGAGACCCTTGCGCTCATCATGGCCGGCGGCCGAGGGGGGCGACTCTCCAGCCTGACGGACTGGCGCACCAAGCCGGCCATCCCGTTCGGCGGCAAGTTCCGGCTCATCGACTTCCCGCTGTCGAACTGCATCAACTCCGGCATCCGCCGGGTGGGGATCCTCACCCAGTACAAGGCGCACTCGCTGATCCAGCACGTGCAGCGCGGCTGGGGCCTGCGCGGGGAGTTCGGCGAGTTCGTCGAGCTCATCCCGGCGCAGCAGCGCATGGACAAGCCCCTCTGGTACACCGGCACGGCGGACTCGGTCTACCAGAACATCGACATCATCAAGGCCCACGACCCGAGCTACGTGCTCATCCTCGCCGGCGACCACGTCTACAAGATGGACTACGGCGCCATGATCGCCCGGCACGTGGAGGCCGGCGCCGACGTCACCGTCGGCTGCGTCCAGGTGGACCGCGAGCAGGCGCGAGCCTTCGGCGTCATGTCCGTGGAGGAGCACGGCCGGGTGACGGCGCTGACCGAGAAGCCCCAGGAGCCGGAGCCGATGCCCGGCAACCCGGATGCGGCCCTCGCCTCCATGGGCATCTACGTCTTCAACCGCGACTACCTCTTCCGCATGCTGCGCGAGGACGCCGAGGACTTCACCAGCTCCCGGGACTTCGGCCGGGACGTCCTGCCCAAGGCCATCGAGCGGGATCACGTCCAGGCCTTCCCCTTCAGCGATCCGGTGACCGGCAAGCAGGCCTACTGGCGCGATGTCGGCACGGTGGATGCCTTCTACCAGGCGAACCGGGAGCTCGTGGAGGCGGATCCGGAGCTCGACCTCTACGACGACGCCTGGCCCATCTGGACCTACCAGGCCCAGCTGCCGCCGGCGAAGTTCATCCACGACGCGGCGGGCAACGCCGGCACGGCCGACAACTCCATGGTCTCCGGCGGCAACATCATCGCCGGCGCCGCCGTGCGCCGCTCGGTGCTCTTCTCCCGCGTCCGGGTGGAGGCGGGCGCCGAGGTGGAGGAGGCCGTCATCCTGCCGCGGGTGACCGTCGAGGGCGGCTGCCGCGTCCGCCACGCTGTCATCGACGAGGGCTGCTCCATCCCCGCAGGGACCGTGATCGGCGAGGACCCGGCCCGCGATCGGGAGCGCTTCCACGTTACGCCGGGCGGGGTGGTCCTGGTCACGGCGGAGATGCTGGGCCAGGAAGTCGCCCACGTCCGATAATCCCGCCACCAGCGGCGTGCGCTCGCTGCCCGGGCAGCGCGCCGCAGCCGAGTAGAGGCTGAGGTATGGCCGACATCCCCGCCATCGAGGGGCTGTTCAACCAGTTCGCCGTCCTGCTGCTCGTCGCGGCCGTTATCGGCTTTATAGGGACCCGCCTCAGGCAGCCGCTGGTCGTCTCCTTCATCGCCGTGGGCATCCTCGTCGGCCCCTCGGCGCTGGGGTGGGTGGACGGCCACGAGCCCATGATGGACCTGCTCGCCGAGATCGGGATCGCGCTGCTGCTGTTTGTCGTCGGGCTCAAGCTCGACCTCCACCTGATCCGGACCATGGGGCCGGTGGCGCTGGTCACCGGGGTGGGCCAGGTGGCCTTCACCGCCACGGTCGGCTTCCTGATCGCCCTGGCCGTGGGGCTGGAGCCCGTGGCGGCGCTCTACGTGGCGGTGGCGCTGACCTTCTCCAGCACCATCATCGTGGTCAAGCTCCTCTCGGATAAGAAGGAGATCGACGCCCTCCACGGCCGCATCGCCGTCGGCATCCTCATCGTCCAGGACATCTGCGTGATCCTGGCGATGATCCTGATCACCTCGCTGACCGCGGCCGAGGGGGATGCGAGCCTGGCCTACGAGATGGGCCGGGTCGCCCTGACCGGGCTCGGCGTGCTAGCGGCCGTGGCGTTGCTGATGCGCTACGTCCTGCCGCGGCTGCTCGATGTGCTGGCGCGGACCCCGGAGCTGCTGGTGCTGTTCTCCATCGCCCTGGCGGTCTCCATGGCCACGGGCGGTGATATGCTCGGCTTCAGCAAGGAGGTGGGCGCCTTCCTGGCAGGGGTCGCCATCGCCTCGACCCCCTACCGGGAGGCCGTTGCCTCGCGGCTAACCGCGCTGCGCGACTTCCTGCTGCTGTTCTTCTTCATCTCCCTCGGCGCGCAGCTGGATCTCACCACCATCGGCGATCAGCTCGGCCTGGCACTGCTCTTCTCGGCCTTCGTGCTCCTCGTCAAGCCGCTCATCATCCTGGCCATCATGGGCCTCATGGGGTATCGGAAGCGCACCGGCACGCTCACCGGCCTCACGCTGGCGCAGATCTCCGAGTTCTCCCTGATCCTGGGCTCGCTCGGGATGTCCGTCGGCCACATCGATCAGGAGGCCATGAGCCTGATCACGCTGGTGGGACTGATCACCATCGGCGCCTCCACCTATCTGATCTTCTACGCCCGTCCCATCTACGAGCGCCTGTCGCCGCTGCTCACGCCCTTCGAGCGCAGCAGCCCGTACGCGGAGCTCGCCCTGGACAGTCAGCCCCAGGCGTGCGAGGAGGCCGATGTCGTCATCTTCGGCCTCGGCCGCTACGGCGAGCAGCTGGCCAAGAACTTCAAGGCCCGCGGCTGGCGGGTCCTGGGGGTGGACTTCGACCCGACGGTCGTCTCGCAGTGGCGCGAGCGGGGCGAGATGGCCCACTACGGCGATGCCTCGGACCCGGAGTTCCCGCGGACCCTGCCGCTGGGGGAGGTGCGCTGGATCATCAGCACCGCGCCGGACCGGGACGTGGGCGGCACCCTCATCAACGCGCTCCGGGCTGCCGGCTACCAGGGTAGGCTGGCGGTCACCGTGCACAGCCGCATGGACGCCGAGTACCTGCGCCGCCAGGGTGCGGACCGCGTCCTGATGCCCTTCGTAGACGCCGCCGAGATGGCGGCCGCGGAGATCACCGCTGACCCGGATCCGGTGGCGGCGCGCAACGGCGGCCGGCGGCCGTAGGCAGCTACCCGGCGGCCAGGGCCTGTCGCACCGCCTCGGCGACGCGCTCGACCCGCTCCTCGCCCATGTAGGGCCACATCGGCAGGCTCAGCACCTCCTGGCAGGCCCGCTCGGCGGCAGGGCAGCAGGCCTGCAGGTGTCGATAGGCCGGCTGGTGGTGGAGTGGGACGGCGTAGTAGACCATGCAGCCGATCCCGGCGGCCTGCAGGGCGTCGCGGACGGCGTCCCGGCGGCCGTCGGCGATGCGCACCGTGTACTGGTGGTAGACGTGGTCCCCGTGGGGCGCCACGTGCGGCGTGGCCAGGCCGGGCACGTCGGCGAGCCGGCGGTCGTAGAGGGCGGCGATCGCCTTGCGCCGGTCGTTCCAGCCGTCCACGTGGGGGAGCTTGACGTGCAGCAGCGCTGCCTGCAGGGCGTCGAGCCGCGAGTTGTGGCCGATCCGGGTATGGTGGTCCCGCCGCTCCTGGCCGTGCAGGCGCAGCAGCCGGCACTGGGCGGCCAGCCCGTCGTCGTCGGTGGTGATCATGCCGCCGTCGCCGAAGCCGCCGAGGTTCTTGGTGGGATAGAAGGAGTGCGCCCCCAGGTCCCCCAGCGCGCCCAGGCGGCGCTCGCCCTGCCGGGCGCCGAAGGCCTGGGCGGTGTCCTCGACCACGTGCAGGCCGCGGCGCCGGGCGAGGTCGTTCACCGCCGCCATATCCGGCCCCTGGCCGAAGATGTGCACCGGCAGCAGCGCCTTGGTGCGCCCGGAGCAGGCGGCCTCCAGCGTCTCGGCGGTGACGTTGAAGGTATCGGGGTCGATGTCGGCGAACCGCGGGGTGGCGCCGAGCAGGCTGATCACCTCGGCGGAGGCGTAGAAGGTGAACGGCGAGGTCACCACCTCGTCGCCCGGGCCCACGCCGGCGGCAGCCAGGGCGATGAGCAGGGCGTCGGTGCCGCTGTTGACGCCTATGGCGTGGCGGCACCCCAGGTGCTCGGCCACGGCGTCCTCGAAGGCCTCGACGTGGGGGCCGAGCACGTAGGCCCCCGAGGCCAGGAGCCCGGTGGCGGCCTGCTCCAGCTCGCCGCGCAGGGCCTCGTACTGCGGCTTAGGGTTGTAGATCGGGATCTGCACGGTGGTCGTTCCTATGCGTCCTCGGTGTGTCGCAGCCGGGCCTCGGCCCTGGCCAGGAGGTCGACGAGCCTCGCCGCGAAGTGGCCGTCGGAGGTGGAGGGGGAGCGGTCGCGCACTCGGGCCAGGAAGTGCTCGAGCTCCAGGCGCAGCGGCTGGTCGTGGCCCTCGAAGACCTCCTCGGCGCCCTGGTCGATATGCTCGAGGCTGCCGTCGATGCCCTTGTGGTGGTGGATGATGACCTGGCGCAGCTCGTCGTACTCCACCATGCCCTCGCTGCCGACGATGACCAGGGTGCGACGCTTCTGCGGCCACAGCCAGGAGCAGTGCAGGTGGGTCTCCAGGCCGGTGTCGTGGCTCAGGTGCAGGTGGACGTCGTCCTCGACGCCGGGCTGGAGCATGCACTGGCCGTGCACGCTCATCTGCTGCGGGGTGTGGCCGGGCAGGAGGAAGCGCTGCACCGCCACGTCGTGGGTGCCCAGGCACCACAGGGCGTTCTCGTAGCCGCGCGCGCGGCCGAGCCCGAGGCGCTCCTGGTGGACGCTGTGGACCTGGCCGATGCGGCCCGCAGCGAGGAAGTCGCGCAGCCAATGGATGGCCGGCTGGAACAGCAGCAGGTGGCCGACCATGAGCAGCCGCTCGCGCTGCTCGGCGAGCGCCACCAGCTGCCAGGCCTCCTCGCCGCTCAGGGTCAGGGGCTTCTCGACGAAGACGTCCTTGCCCGCCTCCAGCGCCTGCTGGACCAGCGCGTGGTGCGTGCCCACCGGCGTGGCGATGACCACGGCCTCGACGCCCGGGTCACGGAGGACTGCCGCGATATCGTCGCTTACCTCCGCCTCGGGGTAGGCCTCGGCCATGGCCCGGCGGTGGTGGGGGTCGATGTCGGCGATGGCGTGCAAGGCACCGAGCTCGTGGAGGTTGCGGACGAGGTTGCGGCCCCATCCGCCGGCGCCCACGACGGCCACGCGCGGGGGCATGCTCTCGACGATCTCGGTGCTGGCCATGGCGCTCGGAGCCTCTCTCTCTCTCGCTGGTGCCCCGCTCGAGCGGGGGCGCTGTGGCGAAAGCGCGCTACTCTACCAAAAAGGGTCGTCCACGGGCACTTAGGGCTCCACCCCCAGGGCCCTCGCCAGCCTCTGCCAGGCCGCTGCCCCCGCCGGCAGGCCGAGGCGCAGCCCCGCGGGCGCGTCGAAGGCGCGGACCCAGACCCCGTCCCGGGCGAGGCGTGCCTGCACGGCACGCGGCGCCCGGCAGGGCACCCAGCGGAACAGCGGCGTGCCGCCCTCGGCGGGCAGGCCTGCGGCCTCGAGCAGTCCGTCGAGCCGCTCCGCCGCCCCGGCCAGCGCGGCGCGCTGCGCCCGCTGCCAGGCGTCGTCCTGCAGGGCCTGGCAGGCCGCGGCCCGGGAAGGGCCGGCCAGTGGCCAGGGGCCGAGCAGGGCGGCCAAGCGCTCGCGTACTGCCGCCGGGCCGAGCAGGAAGCCCACCCGGGCGCCCGCCAGGCCGTAGAACTTCCCCAGCGAGCGGAGGATGAGCAGCCCCTCCGTCCCGGCCTCAGCGGCCAGGGAGGTGGCCGGCTCGGCGTCGCAGAAGGCCTCGTCGAGGACCAGCCAGCCGCCCCGCGCGGCCAGCGCCGCCCGCCAGCTGCGCAGGGCCGCAGCCGGGTAGCGCCGCCCGGTGGGGTTGTTGGGGTGGCTGAGCGCGACCACGTCCCAGGGCAGCGGCCCCGCGGGGGCGGCGGCGAGCGCCGCCGGATCGAGGCGCTCCACGGCGTGCCCCCAGCGGTGCCACGCCTCGGCGTGCTCGGCGTACTCCGGCGTCGGGATGGCCACCCGGCCGGGCCGGCGCAGCGCCGGGAGGAGGCTGATGGCCGCCTGGGAGCCGGGCAGGGCGAGGGCCGCCGGGGCGCCGAAGGCGGCCGCCGCCACACCCTCTAGCCCGTCCCCTGCCTCGGGCAGCCGGTGCCAGGCCGCGGCAAGGGGCGGCGCCACCGGGTAGGGGGTGGGATTGATCCCGGTGGACAGGTCCAGCCAGCCCCCCTCGGGCTCGCCGAAGCGGGCCGTAGCCTCGTGGAGGTTGCCGCCGTGCTCGGGCATGCGCCGCTGCTCCGCCGTCGCCTCGCCCCCGCCTACAGCCCCCAGGCGGCCACGGCCCCCAGGGCGGCCGCCAGGGCCAGCCAGAGCCACACCCCGCGCTCGACCAGGGCTGCGGCCCGCTCGACGTGGGCCGTGCCGGCCGGTGCGCCGGCCCCCAGGGTGGGCCGCTCGCGTACGCCCTCGGCGTAGGTGGCCGTACCCCCCAGGGTAGCGCCCAGGGCGCCGGCCCCGGCGGCGAGCACTGTGCCGGGGTTGGACCCGGGCCAGTGGCCGGCCTGGTCGCGGACCGCCGCCCAGCTCGCCTGGGGGCGGCGGCTGACCACGGCGTAGGTCGCGGCGGTGAGCCGCGCCGGGATCCAGCCGAGGAGGTCGTCGAGCCGGGCGGCGGTCCGCCCGAAGGCGGCGAAGCGCTCGGTGCGGTAGCCCCACAGGGCGTCCAGGGTGTTGACCAGCCGGTGCGCCACCGCCGCCGGGGCGCCGCCGATCAGGAACCAGAAGAGCGTGGCGAAGACGGCGTCGTTGCCGTTCTCCAGGGTGGACTCGACGCTCGCCCGCGCCACCTCGCCGGCGTCCATCGCCCGTGTATCGCGGCCGACGACCCGGCTGACGGCAGTCCGCGCCACCGCCAGGTCACCGCGGCCCAGCGGGCCCGCCACGGCGCGGGCGTGCTCGTGCAGGCTGCGCCCGCCCAGGCAGAGGTAGAGGAGGCCGCCCTCGGCGACCCAGCCCAGCGGGGCGCTGGCGAGCAGGGCCGTGGCGAGCACCGGCGGGGCGACAAGCGCCACCACGGCGAGTAGGCCGGCCCGGCGCCGGGCGGCCGGGGCCAGTCCCCGGCGGTTGAGCCGCCCCTCCAGCCAGCCGGCGAGCCGGGCGAAGCCGTTGAGGGGGTGGTAGCGCCGCGGCTCGCCGAGGCCCTGGTCGAGCAGCCAGGCGCCGAGGAGGATGAGCGGTGCGCTCAGCACGGCGTCCTAGCCTGCGGCCTGCGCCGCGGCGCCGAGGAGCGCCGCGGTCTCGGTGAGCTCCACGCTCGCCCCGGCGGTATCCCCCGTCGTGCCGCCGAGCCGGCGGGACATGGCGTGCTGGGCGGCGATCAGCATCGCCGCCCCGGCGCCCGCCGCCGCTACGCCCGGCCAGCCGGCCAGCATGGCGGCGAGCAGCGTCACGGCGACGGCGCTGCCCAGCGAGGCGCCGGGTGGCCCGTAGTGGGAGAGGGCCTCGCCGATCCCGCTCGGCCGGACGTAGGGCGTGGTCAGGAAGAGCAGCGTCAGTCCGGCGCGGCCGGCCACCGCCGCGGTGACGATGGCCAGTGCCGCCCCGGTGTCGAGGAGGGCCGCCACAGCGCCGGTCTTGAGCAGCAGGGCCCCGACGATGGCCGTAACCCCAGCCGGCCCGCAGCTCGGCTCCTTCATGATCGCCAGTGTGCGCGCGGTATCGCCCATGCCGCCGACCCAGGCGTCGGCGCTATCCGCCAGCCCGTCCAGGTGCAGTGCGCCGGTGATCAGCGCCCACAGTACGGTCACCAGCGCCGCGGCGAGAAGCGGCGGTAGCGCCTGGGTGAGCGCCGCGGCGAGGTAGAGCAGGGCGCCGATGAGGGCCCCGGCCAGGGGGTAGGCGGCCAGGGAGGCGCCGCTCTCCCGGTCGCTGACCCGGCCCAGGGGCGGCACCGGCAGGCGCGTCAGGAAGGCGATGGCGATCAGCAGTGGCCGTAGTGGGGTCATCGCTCACCCTCGCCGGTGGCCGTGGCGCGGTTGTGGAAGAGGAGCGTCGGCTCGGCGCCGGGCTCCAGGCGCACCCGGCTGACCGAGGCGTACGGCACGTAGAGCCGGTTGAAGCCGCGCAGCGGCAGCTCGAGGAGGTGGGCCAGGACCACCCGGATGAGCCCGCCGTGGCCTACCACCAGGAGGTGCTCGCCGGGGTGGCGGTCCACCATGGCCTGCCAGGCGGCGACCACCCGCCGCTGGAACTCGCCCATAGGCTCGGCGTTGGGCGGCGTGAAGCCGAGCGGGTCCGCCCAGAAGCGGGCCTGGCCCTCCGGATCCCGCTCGTGGAGCTCGGCCGGGGTCAGCCCCTCCCAGTCGCCGAAGCCGATCTCCCGGAAGCCTTCCTCCACCGCCAGGGGCAGCCCCTGCTCGGCGGCGTAGCGCTCGGCGAAGCCCCGGCACCGGATCAGCGGTGAGGAGACCACCCTGGTCAGGGCCTCCGGCTCCAGCGGTGCGCAGCGCATCTGCTCCCAGCCGTAGGCGCTCAGCGGGTCGTCCTGGGCGCCGCGGTAGCGCCGTCCGCCCTCCGGCTCGCCGTGGCGGATGAGGTCCACCCAGGTCTCCTGGCCTTGGATCGGCGGCCTCACGCCTCGCCCTCCGGGGTTACACCGGCCTCCGCGAAGGTGGCCATGCGGTTGTGGACGGCGCAGGCCATGCGCATCAGGGGAACGGCCGTGGCGGCGCCGCTGCCCTCGCCGAGGCGCATGCCGAACTCCACCAGCGGCCGGCCGCCGAGGGCGGCGACGACCCGCTGGTGGCCCGGCTCGGCGGAGCTGTGGCCGAGGAGCATCCAGGCGCGGGTGCCGGGGCGCATGCGCTCGGCGAGCAGCGCCGCGGCGCCGCTGATGAAGCCGTCGACGACGATGACCACGCCGCGCTGGGCGCAGCGGAGGTAGGCGCCGGCCATGGCGGCGATCTCCAGGCCGCCCACGCGCCGGCCGGCCTCCCAGGGGTCGGCGAGGCGGGCGGCGCCGCCGAGCTGCTCGCGGTGCAGGGCCAGCGTCTCGTCCACGGCCTCGGCCTTGTGGCGCAGTCCCTTGGCGTCGTGGCCCGTGCCGGGGCCCACGAGCCCCGGCGCCGGCTTGTTGAGCAGCGCCCCGACCACGGCCGCCGCTGCCGTGGTGTTGGCGATGCCCATCTCGCCGGCGAGGAATACCCGCGTGCCGTGCGCCTCGACGGTGCGGTCCACGGCGCGGGCGCCGACGGTCAGCGCGGCGTAGAGCTGCGCCTCGCTCATGGCCGGGCCGAGCCGCATGTTGGCCGTGCCGGCGGCGAGGCGCTCATCGCGAACCGCACCGGGCACCTCGCCCTGCCAGCGGGTGCCCACATCCACGACCTCCAGGCCGGCGCCGACCTCCTCGGCGAGCACGCAGATGGCCGCGCCACCCTCGGCGAAGTTGGTCATCATCTGCCGGGTGACCACCGGATCGAAGGCCGAGACGCCGTCATCGGCGATGCCGTGGTCAGCCGCGAACAGGGAGATGTGGACCGGGTCCACGGCGGGCTGCCCGGTGCCCTGGAGACCGGCGAGCTGGATGGCGATCGTCTCGAGGCGCCCGAGGGAGCCCGGTGGCTTGGTGAGCCGGTCCTGGTACGCCCTCGCCTCATCGGCGTGGGCCTGGCTGGCTTGCAGGATGGGGGCGTCTAGCCACTCCGGTCGATTCACGGTGTGCTCCTTTCCCTTGGTGCGGTATCAGCCGGCGTCGGAGGTTAGGGTTTCAAGGGCTGGGCGAGGCCGGCGACAGTCCAGGTTACCCGCTCGCAGCGCTCGGCCAGCTGCTGGTGCAGGGCGCCGGCCTCGTCACAGAAGCGCCGTGCCAGGGCGCTCATCGGCATCACCCCGAGCCCGGTCTCGTTGCTGACCAGCAGGAGGTGGCCGCGGGCCGCCTCGACGGCGGCACGCAGCTCGGCGCACTCCTGCTCTAGACCGGCCCCGGGCGTTGCCGCTGATCCCCCCTCGGTGCCCTCCGGGCCGGCTAGCAGGTTGGTCAGCCACAGGGTGAGGCAGTCGATCAGGAGGACGCGCCCGGCGGCGTCGTGCGCCTGGATCGCCTCGGCCAGGGCGAGCGGGGCCTCGACGGTCCGCCAATGCGCCGGGCGCGCAGCCTGGTGGGCCGCGATGCGCGCGGCCATGCCCGCGTCGTGGGCGCGGGCAGTGGCGATGTAGACGGTGTCGTCGGCCAGCTCGTGGGCCCGTCGCTCGGCGTAGCGGCTCTTGCCGGAGCGCACGCCGCCGAGGATCAGCTCGCGCATACCTTGCTACCCCTAGCGTGGGCGCGGAAGGATACCATACCCTTGGCGCCGCCGCGCGCTGAGCGGCGGTCCGACTGCCGAGCACAGGCCAGCGACATGCCCTTGAACGCCATCGACCAGGCCCCTGCCGAGGCTGCAGGCGGCGCCTACAGCGACCATCCCCTGCGCCGGGAGATCAACGACGAGATCCACGCGCGCCCCTACGAGCGGCTGCGCGCCCCCGTACGGGTCAGCCACCTGGCCCAGTTCTCCGGCCGCGACGCCGCCGATGCCGACCGTGAGGCAGTGGCCGAGCTGTGCCAGCGCTACGGGGTCGAGCCGCCGGGGCCGGATGCCCAGCACATCTCCCAGGACTTCGGCCCGTTCCGCCTCAAGTGGGAGCGGCGCACCGAGTTCTCCACCTACACCTTCTTCGTCGAGGAGGAGTTCAGCCAGCCCTTCAACGCGCCGCCCATCGAGCGCCTGCCGCCGGACTGGCTCGCCCGGCTGCCGGGGCCGAGGCTGGTGGGCATCCACCTGGCCCTGGAGCCGTCATGGAGCCAGCCGAGGACCAGTGCCGGGGTGGCCTCGCTGTTCAACGACAACACCGTGATCGGCAGCCACATCTCCGGCGGCGCCGCCCGCGTATGGACCGATCTCCGGATCCACGAGGACGGCTTCTCGCGGATCCTGGTCCGCGACGTGAGCCTGCGCGAGCGCCAGGCCGGACGTGGGGTGCAGCGGCTCCTGGAGATCGAGACCTACCGCATGATGGCCCTGCTGGCCTACCCGGTCGCCCGCTCGCTCAATCCCCAGCTCAACGAGCTCGAGGAGCAGCTGGCGGGGATCACCGAGCACCTGACGAGCGCCAACCACCACCACGAGGAGCAGCAGCTGCTCAACCAGCTCATGGGGCTCGCCGCCCAGGTCGAGCGCATCGGCAACCGCACCAACTACCGCTTCCACGCCGCGCGCGCCTACCACGAGATCGTCCAGCGGCGGATCCAGGAGCTGCGCGAGCAGCGCATCCAGGGCGTGCAGACCATCCAGGAGTACATGGAGCGGCGCCTGGTACCGGCGATGCGCACCTGCGAGACGGTCACCGAGCGCCGCGGCTCACTCGCCGAGCGCATCTCGCACACCACCGATCTGCTGCGTACCCGGATCGACGTCGCCCTGGAGGCGCAGAACCGCGATCTGCTCGACTCCATGGACCGGCGCGCCAAGCTCCAGTTCCGGCTCCAGGAGACCGTCGAGGGGCTCTCCGTGGCGGCGATCAGCTACTACCTCATGGGGCTGGTCAGCTACGTGCTCAAGGCCGTCAAGGAGGCCGGTGTCCCCCTCCGCCTCGAGCTCGTCCAGGGCCTGGCCGTGCCGGTGGTGGTCTTCGCCATCTGGCTCGTGGTGCGGCTCATCCGGTCCCGCATCGCCCGGCGGCAGGAGGCGTGACACGCCCTCGGCCGGCGGGCCGTGGCGCCCCGCTCAGCGGCCTGTCCCCTCCTCGCGGGCCTCGCTCCGCTCCTCCGCCGCTGGGGCTTTGCTCTCGTACGTCCACTCCGACTCTGCCTGGGCCCACGGCTCCATCGGGCGCCCGCTTCGCTCGCCTGGACGAGCGGCGAGGCGCTCCTGCCCCAGGGCCTTGATCAGCCCCGCCGCCATCCCGAGGATGATCGCAGAGAACGGGACAGCCGCGGCGATCACCGCCCCTTGGAGGGTGCTCAAGCCGCCGGCGGTGAGCAGCACCACGGTGACCAGCGTGATCACGCCGCCCCAGACGACGGTGTGCAGCCGGGATAGCTCCGTCGAGCCGTTGGAGAGCAGGGTCTGCGTCACCAGGATCCCGGCGTTGGCCGAGGTGATCAGGTAGGTGCCGATCAGGACCGTGACCAGAATGGACGCCCCGAGGGCCCAGAGCCCGACGTCCATCAGCTCGATGGTCCGGTAGACCGCTGTGCTGAGGTCCTCGCGCGAGGCCTCGGCGACGCCGCCCGGGCCGAAGAGCTCGATGTGGATGGCGTTGCCGCCGAACAGGCCGATCCAGAGGATGGTGATGCCGGTGGGGACCAGGAGCACGCCCATGACGAACTCGCGCAGCTTGCGTCCGCGGGAGATGCGGGCGATGAAGATACCGACGAAGGGGGCCCAGGCCAGCCACCACCCCCAGTAGAAGATCGTCCACTCGGCCTGCCAGTCGCTGCGGGTATTGGCGTGGGTGTGGAAGGAGAGCGTAAACAGGTTCTGCAGGTAGTCGCCCGTGGACTGGACGATGAGCGCCAGCAGGTACTGGGTGGGGCCGAGCAGCAGGAAGAAGAGCAGCACGAGGGCGCTCATCCAGAAGTTCGCCTCGCTGATCAGGCGGACGCCGGATTGGAGGCCGTAGAGCACCGAGATGGTGGCGATCCCCATGATGGCTACGGCGATGGCGGTCTCCCCTGTGGTGCCCGTGGCCACCCCGGTCAGCTCCCTGACCCCTGTGTTGAGCTGCTGGATGCCCAGGCCCAAGGTGGTCGCGATGCCGAAGACCGTGGCCAGCACCGCCAGGATATCTATAGCGTCTCCCCAGCGCCCGTGGATGCGCTTGCCGATGAGGGGGTGGAAGGCAGAGCGCATGGTCAGCGGCAGCCCCTTGCGGAAGCTGAAATAGCCCAGCGTCAGCGCGACCAGGGAGAAGACGGCCCAGCCGTTGAGCCCCCAGTGGAAGTACGCCAGCCATAGCGCGGTATCGGCTCGCTGCGTGGGGTTGCCGCCGGCGGTGAAGGGGTTGTCCTCGAAATGGGAGATGGGCTCGGCGACCGCCCAGAAGATCAATCCCACCCCCATGCCGGCCGCGAAGAGCATGGTCAGCCAGGAGAACGTCCGGAATTCCGGCGCCTCACCGTCCCGGCCCAGGCGGATATCCTTGAAGCGGCCTGTGCCCAGCCAGAGGACGACCGCCAGGAAGCCCGCTACGACGAGGACGTAGTACCACTGCAGGAAGGGCGTCAGCGTCTCGCGCCAGCCTACGACCAGGCTATCCAGCCGCGCCGGCCAGACGGCCCCGGCCGCCGCGAAGCCGAGCACGAGCAGCGTGGCTACGGCCGTTACGCGAGGGCTCATGCCCTTGAAGAGGCCACGGGTGGCGACGTTCTGCATCGCTGCGGGCTCCAGATCTGCGGTAGACTCGTGCGCCGGTTCGAGGCTGCCATAGCCAGGCACTCGGAGGGCAGCCCGGGCGATCGTCGTAGCCGATAGGAGGCGTGCATGGATCGGGGGGTGGTGCTGGTGCTGATCGTGGTCGGCGTGCTGGCCCTGCTGACCGTGTCGGCGGGGCCGCTGGTCTCGGCGCCCATCGCGGCGAGCTGGCCGGCCTGGTGGCCGGTGTGGCCCGGGTTCGCGCTCATCGCCCTGGCGGCGGTCTACGCCGCCTGGCGGCGTCCCGGCCTGGCACGGGTGACGGCCCTGCGGGCGGTCATCGCCTGGCTCGCCTGGGCTGCGCCGGCCCTGGTCTACGCGGGGGTCGATGGCCCCTTCGGGCTGCCGCGCCTGGGGCGCGACGCGTGGGGTGGGCAGGGTCCCGATATCGGCCACTGGCTGGAGCGGGTCACCGCCTACAGCCTGCTCGAGGGTCCCCCGCTCCCCGATCCCGTCAGAGAGGTGGCCGCGACCCTGGCCCTCCTGGTCGTCTACGCGGCACCGGTGCTGGCGGTCTTCCTCCTGTGGTCCCTGTGGCGCAGCGCCTGGCGCGTCGAGCGCGGTTGACACTCCCGCTCCCCCCGCCTAATATCCAGGCGCCTTATCCTCTGCGCAGATCCTGCCGATGAACCTGGACGAGATCCGCGAGCTAGCCGCCGAGGACATGGCGGCGGTCAATCGCCTGATCGAGGAGCGCCTCTCCTCGGATGTGCTGCTGATCAATCAGCTCGCCCAGCACATTATCCACAGCGGCGGCAAGCGGCTGCGCCCCATGGTGGTGGTCCTCGCGGCCCGGGCCTGCGGCTGCCAGGGGCGCGACCACATCCAGCTTGCGGCGATCATCGAGTTCATCCACACCGCGACGCTGCTCCACGACGACGTAGTGGACAGCTCCGATATGCGGCGTGGCGAGCAGACCGCCCACACCATCTGGGGCAACGAGGCCAGCGTCCTCGTCGGCGATTTCCTCTATACCCGGGCCTTCGAGCTGATGGTCGAGCTCGGCTCCATGCCCCTGTTGGAGATTATGGCGGGGGCGACCAACACCATCGCCCGGGGCGAGGTGATGCAGCTGATGAACGTCCACGAGCCGGACATCACCGAGGCCGATTATCGGCAGGTGATCTACCGGAAGACGGCCACGCTGTTCGAGGCGGGGTGCCAGAACGGCGCCGTTCTGGCGGATCTCGGCGACAGCGAGCGCCAGGCCCTGGCGGCCTACGGCCGGCACCTGGGCACCGCCTACCAGCTGGTCGATGACGCCCTGGACTACAGCGGCGACGCTGCCCAGATCGGCAAGCACATCGGCGACGACCTGGCCGAGGGCAAGACCACCATGCCCTTGATCCACGCCATGCGCGAGGGTGATGAGGCGGACCGGCGCCTGATCCGCGAGGCCATCGAGGCCGGCGGCCTGGAGCAGATGGAGGCCGTCGGGCGGGCCATTGAAAGGAACGGGTCGGCTGAGTATACTAGGCAGCTCGCTGAGGTCGAGGTCCAGCAGGCCGTGGAGCAGCTGACCTCGGCCGTGCCGGCTAGCCCGTGGCGCGATGCGCTGGTAGACTTAGCCAGCAGCTCGGTGTCACGTACGGCGTAGCGAGTAGTACATCGGGGTGTAGCTCAGTTTGGTAGAGCACTGCCTTCGGGAGGCAGGGGCCGCAGGTTCAAATCCTGCCACCCCGACCAGACAATCCAGGCGACGCGGACCGCTGGCACCGTATCCGCCCAACCGCGAGGCAGCCCGCTTCGCCAACCCCGGGGCAGGGTGGCGGTGGTTGCGCCGTGTTGGTGGCCCGCAGCCATCAGAGCAGACAGGAGCAAGACGCCGATGTACGCGGTGATCCGAAGCGGCGGCAAGCAGTACCGGGTCTCGGAAGGGGACGTGCTGCGAGTCGAGAAGCTCCCGGCCGAGGTCGGCGAGACCGTGCAGCTCGACGACGTCCTCATGGTCGGCCAGGGGAGCGACGTCAAGGTCGGCACGCCGCGCCTTGAGGGCAGCAGCGTGCAGGCCGAGGTCCTGGAGCAGGACCGGAGCCGTAAGGTCGAGGTGACGAAGTTCAAGCGGCGGCACGGCTATCGCCGCCACCACGGCCACCGGCAGCCGTATACCCAGGTCAAGATCACCAGCATCAACGCGGGCTGACGGAGGGCTCAAGGCATGGCTCACAAGAAGGCAGGCGGCAGTACCAAGAACGGTCGCGACTCCGTATCGAAGCGCCTCGGCGTCAAGCGCTTCGGCGGTGAGCGCGTCAGCGCGGGCAGCATCCTGGTGCGCCAGCGCGGCACGCACTTCCACGCGGGCGATAACGTCGGGGTCGGCAAGGACTACACCCTCTTCGCCAAGAGCGAGGGCCGCGTCGTCTTCGAGCGCAAGGGGCCCTCCCAGCGGCGCCAGATCCGCATCGAGGCGGTCTGAGCACCGCAGCCGCACGCGGCGGCTACAGGCTGGAACCGGTAAGCCCCGCCCTAAGCGGGGCTTTTTTTTATGGTGCGCCGGGCACGGCGCGCAGCGCCGTGTCCCGGCGCTGTCAACCGGTGAGCGAAAGCGAGCCGG
>CAJXKI010000034.1 GCA_913055765.1 uncultured Ectothiorhodospiraceae bacterium | reverse complement strand
GGCCAGGTCATGAAGGCCTCCGGCGGCACCGCCAATCCGCAGCAGGTCAACGAGCTGCTCAAGCAGAAGCTGGACGAGTCGTGAGCGACGCCAGTCAGCACTTCCTGTTCGACGACGCCGATCTCCGCGGCGAGATCGTGCAGCTGGAGCAGGTCCTCGCCGACGCCTGCGAGCACCACCAGTACCCGCAGGCGATCAAGCGGCTGCTCGGCGAGGCCTTCGCCGCGGCGGCCATGATGCGCGCCACGCTGGGCATGGAGGGGACGCTCAGCCTCCAGGTTGAGGGCGAGGAGGAGGCCGCGGTCTCCCTGCTGCTGGTGCAGGCCGAGGCCGACGGCGGCCTGCGCGGCACCGTGCGGTACCAGCGCGAGCCGCGCCAGGGCGGCCTGGTGGCCCTCTGCGGCACCGGCCGGCTGGCGATCACCGTCGAGCCGGAGGAGGGGCAGCGCTACCAGGGCGTCGTGGGGCTGGACGAGGCCGGCCTGTCCCGCACATTGGAGGGGTACTTCCGCGACTCGGAGCAGATCCCGACGCGGCTGCACCTGGCCTGCGACGGCGAGCGGGCCGGGGGGCTACTCATCCAGCAGCTGCCCGCCGGCAGCGGGCAGGCGGCATCGGAGGATCCGGACGCCTGGGACCGGGTCGGCTACCTCGCCGCGACCCTCAGCGACCGGGAGCTGCTGGGGCTCGACAGCCACGCGGTCCTGCACCGCCTCTTCCACCAGGAGACCGTGCGCGTGCTCGAGCCGCGCAGCCACGCCTTCCGCTGCCGCTGCTCCTCCGGGCGGATCGCCGCCATCCTGCGTGGGCTCGGGCGCGAGGAGGTCGAGCAGATCCTGGCCGAGGAGGGCGCCGTTGAGCTCCGCTGTGAGTTCTGCGGCGCGCTCTACAGCTACGACCGGGTGGACGTCGCCCAGGTCCTCGCCGACGCCAGCGCCCCGCCCGGGAGCGACAGCTACCACTGAGCGGCGGGCGCGGCGGCTCAGCCGCCGGGCGGCCCGGCGGCAGCGCAGACCGGGCAGGACGGGTCCGCCGGCACGCCCACGGTGCGCAGGCGCATGTGCAGGGCGTCGACCACGAGGAGCCGGCCGTACAGGGGCTCCCCGGCGCCGCTGAGGACCTTGATGGCCTCCACCGCCTCCAGGCTGCCGCCCACCCCCGGCAGCGGTCCGAGGATGCCGGCCTCGCTGCAGCTCAGCTGCGGCTCATCCCCCTCCGCGTAGAGGCACCGGTAGCAGGGCCGCCCGCCAGCGCGGAAGGTGCTCACCTGCAGCGCCCAGCGGATGACCGCGGCGCTGACCAGCGGCCGCTGAGCGGCCACGCAGGCGGCGTTGAGCTCGAAGCGGGTGGCGAAGTTGTCGGTGGCGTCGACGACCACATCGGCGCTGGCCACCTCCCGCTCGAGGGCGTCGCCGTGCAGGCGCTCCGTCAGCGCCACGGCCCGGACCTCCGGATTGCGGGCATTGACGGCCTCGGCGGCCGAGGCCGCCTTGGCGCGGCCGATGCCGTCGTCGCAGTGGGCGATCTGCCGCTGCAGGTTGCTCAAGTCGACGGCGTCGTCATCGGCGATGCGCAGCTCCTCCACCCCGGCGGCACCGAGGTAGAGGGCTAGCGGCGAGCCCAGCCCGCCGGCGCCGACGATGAGCGCCCGGCTGCGCCCGAGGCGCTCCTGGCCCTCGATCCCCAGCTCCGGCAGCATGATCTGTCGGCTGTAGCGCAGTAGCTGGTCATCGCCCATGGCCTCGCTCATGGCCGCCTCCCGTGGGTGACGCGCTCCTTGCCGGACAGATCGCGCACCGTAGCCACCTCGGTCAACCCGCTGGCCTCGAAGAGCCGGCGTACCGCCAGGCCCTGGGCGGCGCCGTGCTCCAGGATCAGGACGCCGCTCCCCGGGGCTAGGGCCGCCACCGCCGGCGGCAGCAGGCTACGGATGGCGGCCAGCCCGTCGGCCCCGGCGGCGAGGGCCGCCTCGGGCTCGTGGGCCAGGGTAGCGTCCGCCCACTCCGGGGCGCCTGCCTCCACGTACGGTGGGTTGCCGGCGATGACGTCGTAGGGGCCCTCGGGGAGGCCGTCGGCCCAGTCGCCGGCGAGGAGCGCCACGCGCTCCGCCAGCCCCAGCCGGTCGCGATTCTCCGCCGCCACCGCCGTGGCCTCCGGGCAGCGCTCGGTGGCCGTCACCCGGGCGTCCGGGCGCTCCGCGGCCACGGCCAGGGCGATGGCGCCGCAGCCGGTACCCGGGTCGAGCAGCCTGCCGCCGTGCGGCAGGTAGGCGGTTGCCTGCTCGACCACGTGCTCGGTCTCGGGCCGCGGGACGAGCACCGCCGGGGTGACCGTGAGGTTGAGGCCGCGGAAGCCGCTGTAGCCGAGGATGTAGGCAGCCGGCTCGCCTGCGGCACGGCGCGCGATGCGCTCGCGGAGGGCGGTGGCCTGGCCGGGCGCCAGGCGGCGCTCCGGGTAGGCGAAGAGGTGGCTGCACGGTACGCCGAGCAGGTCCGCGAGCAGCAGCCTCGCGTCGAGCCGAGGGGTCGCCGAGCTGCCGGCCAGCGCCTCGGTGGCCTCGCGCACGGCCTCCTCGATGTACGGCTCCCCCGGGCCGCCGGCCGCTGTCCGCGTCCCCCCGGTCTCCGGCACGGCGCTCAGGCGCTGTCGCGCTCCGCCGCCTTGCCAGGGATGCTGCGCGCCTCGAGCATCACGGGGATGCCGTCATCCACACGGTAGATGCGGCTGCCGTTGTCGGTGATCAGGGCCTCATCCATGGTCGCCTCCACCGGGGAGTCGTCCATGTAGTAGGCCTGACCCCCGCTGATGCGTCGGTTGAGCGCCTCCAGGTCCTGGCTGGCAAGGGGCTGGAGCGGCCGCTTGGTTACCGGGCAGCAGAGGATGTCGAGCAGCTTTCGGTCCATACCTCTAAGTATACCACGCCTGGGGCCCTTGGCGGCCGTATGGCGCGCCGGCCCGAGGGCGCGACGGTCCGCGGTGATACGCCGCCCTGCGTGAGGGCGGCGGGAGCGCACCACCCCGGCTAGGGCGCCTTGTAAGGCCTGGCCACCCGCGATTAGTATTAACCGATTAGCCATTCACCCCCGCTGGCGAGCGGGCGCGACCCGAGACAAGTATGCAAGACAGCGACCACGTCAACGACGTCAACGTAGCCAACGGCGAGCGGCTCCCTACGCCGGCCGAGATCAAGGCGGAGGTCCCGCTGACCGAGGAGGCGCGGCAGACCGTGCTGGAGAGCCGCCAGGTCCTGCGGGACATCCTCGACGGCAAGGATCAGCGCATCTTCGCCGTCGTCGGGCCGTGCTCGATCCACGACACGGAGGCGGCGCGCGACTATGCGCGCCGGCTCAAGGCGCTGCACGAGGAGCTGAAGGACTCCGTCTACATCGTCATGCGCGTCTACTTCGAGAAGCCGCGGACGACGACGGGCTGGAAGGGGCTGATCAACGACCCGGACATGGACGACTCGTTCCGGATCGACAAGGGTCTGCGTATCGGCCGGGAGCTGCTGCGGGAGATCAACGCCATGGGGCTGCCGACGGCGACCGAGGCGCTCGACCCCTACGCGCCGCAGTACTACGGCGACCTGGTCTCCTGGACGGCCATCGGGGCGCGAACCACGGAGTCGCAGACCCACCGCGAGCTCGCCAGCGGCCTCTCCACGCCGGTGGGCTTCAAGAACGCCACCGACGGCAGCCAGACCGTGGCCATCAACGCCCTGCAGTCGGCCGCATCGCCGCACAGCTTCCTGGGCATCGACCAGGAGGGGCGGATCACCATCATCCGCACCCGCGGCAACAGCTACGGCCACGTGGTGCTGCGCGGCGGCCAGCAGCCGAACTACGACTCGGTCAGCGTCCGCCTGTGCGAGCAGGATCTGGCGGAGGCCGGCATGCCCCAGCGCGTGGCCATCGACTGCAGCCACGCCAACTCCAACAAGGATCCAGCCCTCCAGGCGATGGTGCTGGAGGATGTGGCCCGTCAGATCCGGGAGGGCAATCGGTCCATCGTCGGGGTCATGCTCGAGAGCAACCTGGGGTGGGGGAAGCAGAAGCTCGGCTCCGACCCCGAGGCGCTCACGTACGGGGTCTCGATCACGGACCCCTGCATCGACTGGCCGACCACGGAGCAGGTCATGCGGCAGCTCGCCGGGCAGCTCCAGGAGGTGCTCGGGGAGCGGGTGTCCGTTGAGCCTGGTTGACTTGAGTCAATATTGGGTGTAAGTGTCTCGGGTCGCGTGCCGCGAGAGGCACGCCTCGAGATCCTTGCCGCCGGAGCGCGGCAGGGGCGTTAAGGGAGGAAGACGCGGTATGGCTCCGACAAGACATGCGATGCCGGTGAAGGGCTTCGAGCCCTATCAGCCCGGTGAGAACGAGGAGTACATGAGCGACGAGCAGCTCGAGCACTTCCGCCAGCTGCTCGAGGCGTGGAAGCGCGAGCTCCAGGAGGAGGTGGAGCGCACGGTCCACCACATGCGTGACGATGCCAACAACCACGCCGACCCCTCGGATCGGGCCACCCAGGAGGAGGAGTTCGCCCTTGAGCTGCGCGCCCGGGACCGGGAGCGTAAGCTGATCCGGAAGATCGACCAGGCGCTGGAGAAGATCCGTACGGGCGATTACGGCTACTGCGAGCAGTGCGGCGTCGAGATCGGCCTGCGCCGGCTCGAGGCGCGCCCGACGGCGACGCTGTGCATCGATTGCAAGTCCCTGGAGGAGATCCGGGAGCGCCAGCGCGTGGCCTGACCGCCGGGCCGCGCGCCCGGCGGCGGCCTAGGTGCCGGGGCCCTCGGCGATCTCCGCGAGGGCCTCGGCCTGGTGCTCCTGGGCCAGCGCAGCCAGGATCTCGTCCAGGTTCCCCTCCATGACCTGCTCCAGCCTGTAGATCGTCAGCCCGATCCGGTGATCGGTTACCCGTCCCTGGGGGAAGTTGTAGGTGCGGATGCGCTCGGAGCGGTCCCCGGAGCCTACCGCCAGGCGCCGCTGCTCGCTGCGCTCGGACTGCTGGCGCGCCTGCTCCTGCTCGGTCAGCCGCGCCTGGAGCAGGGCCATCGCCTTGGCTCGGTTCTTGTGCTGGGAGCGCTCGTCCTGGGACTCCACCACCAGCCCGCTGGGGTGGTGGGTGATGCGGACGGCCGACTCCGTGGTGTTCACGTGCTGCCCGCCGGCGCCTGAGGCGCGGAAGGTGTCCACCCGCAGCTCGCTGGGGTCGATCTCGATGGCGCTGACCTCGTCGAGCTCCGGCAGGACAGCCACGGTGCAGGTCGAGGTGTGGATCCGGCCCTGGGACTCGGTGGCCGGCACCCGCTGCACCCGGTGGGCGCCGGACTCGAACTTCAGGCGGCCGTAGACGTTGCGGCCGCTGAGCCGGGCGATTACCTCCCGGTAGCCGCCGTGCTCCCCCTCGCGGGCGGAGAGGATCTCGGCCTGCCAGCCCTCGCGCTCGGCGTGGCGCAGGTACATCCGGAGCAGGTCGCCGGCGAACAGGGCGGCCTCGTCGCCGCCGGCGCCGGCGCGGATCTCCAGGAAGGCGTTGCGGCCGTCGTTGGGGTCCTCCGGCACCAGGTGGCCCTGGAGCCGGGTCTCGAGCGCGAGGACCCGCTCCTTCGCCGCGGCGAGCTCGTCCTCGGCCATGGCGCGGATCTCGGGGTCGCTGTCGCCGAGCATGGCCTCCGCGTTGGCGACCTCGTCGGTCGCCTGGCGGTAGGCCTTCAGGTCCTGGACGATGGGCTCGAGCCGGGCGTACTCGCGGGAGAGCTCAGCGAACTGCGAGGGATCGCCGACAACCTCAGGATCCGCCAGCTGCGCGGCGATCTCCTCGTGCCTGTCCGCCATCCGCTCCAGCTTGTTCCGAATCGTCGCCTTCACCGGGCCTCTGCTCTGCAACTTGTTGCTCGATGGCTAGGGTCTCTAGCGCGTGCTGGATCCGCGTGCGGTCGCCGGTGGCAGCCGCGGCCCGCAGGCCCACGGTGGGCGCGTGGATCAGCCGGCGGGTCAGGGTGTGCGTCAGCCACTCGAGGACCTCGCTGGGGTCATCGCCCCGCGCCAGCTGCCGCTCCGCCTGGGCGCGCGTGGCGCGGGCGTAGCTGTGCGCCCGCTCGCGGAAGGTGCGGATCGCCTCCCCGGCGTCCCGCGCCCGGCGCCACTCCAGGTACTGGCGGACCTGCCGGTCGACGATGGCCTCGGCCTGGGCCGCGGCCTCCTGGCGGGAGCGCATGTTCTCCGCCACGACGCCGCGCAGGTCGTCCACCGTGTAGAGGTAGACGTCGTCCATCTCGCCGGCCTCGGGCTCGATGTCCCGCGGCACGGCGAGGTCGAGCATGAACATCGGCTTGTGCCGGCGCGAGCGGACGGCGCGCTCCGCCGTGCCCTTGCCCAGGATCGGCAGGCTGCTGCCGGTGGAGGAGACGACCACGTCGGCCTCGTGCAGACGCCGCGGCAGATCGTTGAGGCTCATGGCCTCGCCGTCGTGGGCCTCGGCCAGCCGCTTGGCCCGCTCGATATTGCGGTTGGCGACCAGCACGCGGCCGATCCCCTGCTGCGCCAGGTGGCGGGCCACCAGCTCGATGGTCTCGCCGGCCCCGACCAGGACAGCCGTGCGCTTGGGGAAGTCGTCGAAGATCTGCTTGGCCATGGTCACGGCGGCGAAGGCCACAGAGATGGGATTGGAGCCGATGTCGGTATCGGTGCGGACCTGCTTGGCCACCGAGAAGGCGTGCTGGAACAGCCGCTCCAGCACGGCCCCGAGGCTCCCGGCGCTAGCGGCCTTGTGGTAGGCGTCCTTGACCTGGCCCAGGATCTGGGGCTCGCCCAGGACCAGGGAGTCGAGCCCGGCCGAGACGCGCATCAGGTGCCGCATGGCGTCGGTGCTGCGCCGGACGTAGAGGTGCGGCCGGACCTTGCGCAGCTCGACCTGCTGCCGGCGGGTGAGCCAGCCGATGACCACCTCCGGGTCGGTGTGCGGCAATCGGATGTAGATCTCGGTGCGGTTGCAGGTGGACAGGATGGCCACCTCGTCCGCACCGGTCTCGCTCTTCGCATCCTGGAGCGCGTCGCCGAGCGTGTCGGCGTTGAACGCCAGGCTCTCCCGGATGGCTACGGGCGCGCTGTCGTGGTTGAGTCCGATCGCGAATAATGGCATGAGTCTGGCATCACCAGGTTGGGTTAGGGCACCATCAAGCAGATACATGGATTATCACGGAATGCGAGCGCCCAGGTAAAGCGCTTCCGCTGCGAAAAAGTGTCCGAGCCTATGCCTCCGCTCCCGCCATCGCGGGCCCGTCCGGCCCGGTGCCGCCGCCTCGGGCCTCCTGCGCTGCTCCTCGGCGGCCTCCTCGCCGGCTGCGCCGGGCTGGGGCCCGGCGGGCCGGCGGGGGGCGGTACCGATACGCCGGCGCGCCCCGAGGCCGCCGGCCCGGAGCCGCCGCCCTGGGAGCGGACCGACCGCGACCGCGCCATCCAGCACCTCCTCGCCGCCGAGATCGCCGCCCGCCGGGGCCAGCTCGACCGCGCCCTGGAGGCGTACCTCGCGGCCATGGCGCTGACCCCGGACCAGCGTGTCGCCGAGCGGGCCGTGGAGCTGAGCCTCGTGCTGGAGGACGAGGGGCGGGCCCGCGCCGCAGCGCAGCGCTGGCGGGAGCTGGCCCCGGAGCGGGCCGAGGCGTACCAGCTCCTCGGCCTGCTGGCGCTGCGCCGCGGCGACGGCGAGGCCGCCCGGCAGGCCCTGGGCCAGGCCGTCGAGCGCTGGCCGGGGACGCCCGGCCAGGCCTTCCTCCAGCTCATCGGCCTGCTAGGTCCCAGCGGGGACCCGGAGGTGGCCCTGCGTACGCTCAGCGACCTGGCGGAGGCCTATCCGGAGGTGTCGGAGGCCCACCGGGCGGTCGCCGTCGCCGCCGAGCGGGCCGATGGGCCGGCCCGGGCGCTGGCGGCGGCGGAGCGCGCCTTTCGGCTCGCGCCCTCGGACCGGGAGGCAGGCAAGACCCTGCTGCGGGCGGTCTCCCGTGCGCGCCGGGCCGACGCCGTGGCGCTGGAGGCGGCCCTGGCGACGCTGCAGCGCCTGCGCGAGGCGCAGCCCGAGCTCCGCCCCCAGGCGGCCCTCGTCGAGGGGGAGATCCTCCGGCGGGCCGGGCGGCTGGCGGAGGCCGAGGCGGCCTACGGGCGCGGCCTCGCCGAGGCGCCCGGCGACGTGGAGCTGCTCTACGGCCGGGGGCTGGCCCGGGCTGGCCGCGGCGAGGTGGACGGCGCCCTGGCGGACCTGCGCCGGGTCCTGGAGGCCGAGCCCGACGCCGCCTACGTCCTGAATGCCCTCGGCTACACGCTGGCGGACAGCGGCCGCGATCTGGACAGGGCTCGTGAGTTGATCGGCCGGGCGCTGGAGGCGGAGCCGGACAATCCCGCCTTCCTCGACAGCCAGGGGTGGCTGCTCTACCGCGAGGGCCGGCTGGCGGAGGCCCGGGAGCGCCTCGAGCGGGCCTTCGAGCAGCAGCCCCACGCCGAGATCGGCGCCCATCTCGGCGAGGTGCTGTGGGAGCTCGGCGAGCGCGAGCGCGCGCGGGCCGTCTGGCAGCGGGCGTACGAGCAGGGCCCGGAGCACCGGGTCCTGCGGGAGACCCTGGAGCGCTACGGAGTGGAGCCGGATGCCTGGCAGTAAGGGGGGAGTGGGTCAGTGGTGGGGCGTGCTGCTCCTCGCCCTCGGAGTCGCCGGCTGCGCCCCCCTGGCGCCGGAGGCCGAGCGCGAGGCCGCCTACGAGGCCTTCCTCGCCGAGCGTGCCGGGCTCGACGAGTGGTCGGTGGGCGGGCGCGCGGCCCTGCGCGCCGAGGGCGAGGCGGCGGCCTTCTCCCTGCGCTGGCGCCAGCGGGGTGAGGCGTACACCATCCGGCTCACGGGGCCGTTCGGGGCGGGAGGCGTGGAAATCCGCGGCGAGCCGGGGGCGGTGGCCTTGACCGGCGCCAGCGGCCGGACCATGGCCGCGGAGACGCCGGAGGGGCTGCTCGCCGAGGCCACCGGCCACCGCCTGCCGGTGACCGCCCTGCGTGACTGGATCGTCGGCCGGCCGGCGACGGGGATGGCCGTAGAGACGCTCCGCCTGGACGGCGAGGGCCGCCCCGAGCGTATCGAGCAAGCGGGCTGGAAGTTGGCCTTCCACGGCTGGAGCGAGGTGGACGGCGTGGATCTGCCGGGACGGATCGACCTGCACAGCGGGGAGCGGCAGCTGCGGGTCGCCCTGTCGGGATGGAGCCTGGGCGATGGCGAGTGACTGGAGCGCGTGGCCGGCGCCGGCCAAGATCAACCTCTTCCTGCACGTCCTCGGCCGGCGGCCGAGCGGCTACCACGAGCTGCAGACCGCCTTCCAGCTGCTCGACTACGGCGACTACGTCCACCTGCGCCCGCGCGCCGACGGCCGGGTCGAGCGCCACGGCGATCTGGCCGGGGTGCCGGCGGAGGCCGACCTCACCCTGCGTGCCGCCCGCTCCCTGCAGGCCGCGGTGCCGGGCTCCCCCGGCGCCGACATCCGTGTCGAGAAGCGCCTGCCTGCCGGCGGTGGCCTCGGGGGCGGGTCCTCGGACGCCGCGACCACCCTGGTGGCCCTCAACCACCTCTGGGGCGCGGGGCTGGACGAGGACCGGCTGGCGGCGCTGGGGCTGGAGCTCGGCGCCGATGTACCGGTCTTCGTGCGCGGCCGCAGCGCCTGGGGCGAGGGCGTGGGTGAGCGGCTCGACCCCCTGCCCGAGGACGCCGGCGCCGCCTGGTATCTGCTGGTCGATCCCGGGGCCAGCGTCTCTACGGCCGAGGTCTTCGGCGCACCGGAATTGACACGTGACTCCCCGGCTATCAAAATAAGCGATCTTCGCGCCGGAGAGGCACGGAACGACTGCGAGCCGGTAGTGCGGAGCCGTTGGCCTGGCGTGGCCGAGGCACTAGACTGGCTGGCGGGCTTCGGCCGGGCGCGCATGAGCGGCACCGGCGGCTGCTGCTTCACGGGCTTTACGGATGAGGGCCAGGCCCGCGCCGCGCTGGATGCCCTCCCCGGGGAGTGGGCAGGTTTCGTCGCCCGCGCCGTGGCGCGGTCGCCGCTGCACGAGGCGCTGGCCGAGGCCAAGCGGGCCGGCTGATCCATCGACCATTGGGGCGTAGCCAAGCGGTAAGGCACCGGTTTTTGGTACCGGGAATCGCAGGTTCGAATCCTGCCGCCCCAGCCATACCCGATACACACCAAGCCGCAGGGTGGACCTCTAGCCGTGCAAGTGAACGGACCCATGATGGTCTTTGCGGGTAACTCCAACCCGCAGCTCGCCGAGTCCATTGCCGCCCACCTGAAGACCCGCCTCGGGCACGCGGTAGTGGGCCGCTTCAGCGACGACGAGATCATGGTGGAGATCAACGAGCACGTCCGCGGCAAGGACGTGTTCGTGGTGCAGTCCACCTGCCAGCCCGCCAACGACAACCTCATGGAGCTGCTCGCCATCGTCGACGCGCTGCGCCGCTCGTCGGCGGCGCGCGTGACGGCGGTGATCCCGTACTTCGGCTACGCCCGCCAGGACCGCCGGCCGCGCTCCCAGCGCGTACCGATCTCCGCCAAGCTGGTGGCGGACATGCTCCAGGCGGCGGGCTACGACCGGATCGCCACCGTGGACCTGCACGCCGACCAGATCCAGGGCTTCTTCAACATCCCGGTGGACAACGTCTACGCCTCGCCGATCCTGCTCGGCGACATCTGGCGCCAGCTCTACCCGCGCAAGGTCGTCGTCTCCCCGGACGTCGGCGGCGTGGTCCGCGCCCGCGCCGTGGCCAAGCGCCTCGACGACGCCGATCTGGCCATCATCGACAAGCGCCGGCCCCGGCCCAACGAGTCGTCGATCATGCACATCATCGGCGACGTCGAGGACAAGACCTGCATCATCGTCGACGACATCGTGGACACGGCCGGCACGCTCTGCCAGGCGGCGGACGCCCTCAAGGGGCAGGGGGCGCGCAAGGTGGTCGCCTACATCACCCACCCCGTCCTCTCCGGCAGCGCGGTGGACAAGATCTCCGCCTCCGGGCTCGACGAGCTGGTGGTCAGCGACAGCATCCCGCTGGGCGAGCAGGCGGCGGCGTGCCCGAACATCCGGCAACTGAGTATCGCGGAGATCCTCGCCGAGACCATGCGTCGGGTCAGCAACGACGAGTCGGTCAGCGAGCTCTTCGTGGAGTGATCCCCAACCAGGAGTGGAACCAATCATGACGGTGGAAATGAGGCTCGACGCGCATCCGCGCACGGAGACTGGCCGCGGTGCCATGCGCCGTCTGCGGCGCGCCCGGCGCGTCCCGGGTATCGTCTACGGGGCGGGCAGGGGGCCCCAGCCGGTGGCCCTGGAGAGCGACCAGCTCTACCGGCTGCTCGAGGAGGACGCCTTCTTCTCCACGGTCCTGAAGGTCCAGGTGGGCGAGGAGACCGAGCAGGCCATCGTCAAGGACCTGCAGCGCCACCCCTACAAGCCGCTGGTCCAGCACATCGATCTGCAGCGCGTGCGCGAGGACCAGCCCATCGCCGTCCACGTGCCGATCCACGTCCACGGCGAGGAGCAGTCGCCGGGCGTGAAGAAGGGCGGCGTGCTCCACCACGACATGCTCGACCTCGAGGTGGTCTGCCTGCCCAAGGACCTGCCGCCCCACATCGATGTGGACGTCTCCCGCCTGAACGTCGGCCACGCCGTCCACATCAGCGAGCTGAGCCTGCCCGACGGGGTCGAGTCGGCGGCCCTGCAGCAGAGCATGGAGTACGACGCCCCCGTGGTCTCCGTGCAGGCGACCCGCAAGACCCGCGGCGGCGGCGCCAGCGGCGACGAGGAAGAGGGCTCGGAGGCCTAGCACCGAGGTGGGTCGGGAAGGCAGCCTCCGGCTCATCGTCGGCCTCGGCAATCCGGGCACCAAGCATGCGGGAACCCGGCACAACGCCGGGTTCTGGCTCGTGGACGAGCTCAGCCGCCGCTACGCCTGCAGCCTGCGCCACGAGGCCAAGTTCGCCGGCGCCGTCGCCCGGGTGGCCATCGACGGCTACGATTGCCGCCTGCTCAAGCCGACCACCTACATGAACCACAGCGGCCAGGCTGTCGGCGCCCTGGCGCAGTTCTTCAAGATCCCGCCGGAGGCGATCCTTATCGCCCACGATGAGATCGACCTGCCGCCGGGCGGCGTGCGCGTCAAGCGCGGTGGCGGCCACGGCGGCCACAACGGGCTGCGCCATATCCAGTCGGCCTTGGGGACCAGCGGCTTCGCGCGGCTTCGCCTCGGTATCGGCCATCCCGGGCACAAGGACGACGTCGTCCCCTACGTCCTGTCCCGGCCCGGTGAGCACGAGCGCCGGTCCATCGAGGCGGCCATCGGCAATGCCGCCGACGAGATCCCGCGGCTGCTCGCGGGGGAGTGGGACCGAGCCTGCCAGCGGCTCCACGGCTAGCGCGCCCCACCACCTCCTGGCCGCAACCTTGCACGCCATCTCAGGACTGCGCTATGGGCTTCAACTGCGGCATCGTCGGGCTACCCAATGTCGGTAAGTCGACGCTGTTCAATGCGCTGACCCGCAACGAGATCCCGGCAGAGAACTACCCGTTCTGCACCATCGACCCCAATGTCGGGATCGTCCCCGTCCCCGATCCGCGCCTCTACCGGATCGCGGAGATCGTCCGCCCCGAGCGGACGGTGCCGACCACCATGGAGTTCGTGGACATCGCCGGCCTGGTCTCCGGCGCCTCCCAGGGGGAGGGGCTCGGCAATCAGTTCCTCGCCCACATCCGCGAGACCGATGCCGTGGCCATGGTGCTGCGCTGCTTCGAGAGCGAAGCGGTCCACCACGTGAATGGCCGCGTGGACCCGCGCGCCGATGCGGAGACCCTGCACACCGAGCTGGCGCTCGCCGACATGGACACCGTCAGCCGCGCCCTCAACCGCCAGGAGCGGGCCGCCAAGAGCGGCGATAAGGAGGCCATCCGCCTGCGCGATCTGCTCCAGCGCGCCCGGCAGGCCCTGGATGAGGGGCACCCGCTGCGCACCCTGGCGCTCGACAGCGAGGAGCGCCGGCTGCTGCAGGGCTACCACCTGCTCACCCTCAAGCCGTTGATGTATCTCGCCAACGTCTCGGAGGACGGCTTCGAGGGCAACCCCCTGCTCGATGACGTGCGGGACCTCGCCGACAGCGAGGGGGCTTGGGTGGTGCCGGTCTGCGCCGCCATCGAGGCCGAGCTTGCGGCGCTCGAGGATGATGAGCGCGATGCGTTCCTCGCCGAGTACGGCCTCTCGGAGCCGGGGCTGAACCGGGTCATCCGGGCCGGCTACCAGCTGCTCGGGCTGCAGACCTTCTTCACCGCCGGGCCGCAGGAGGTCCGGGCTTGGACCGTGCGCCAGGGCGCGACCGCGCCGGAGGCCGCCGGGCAGATCCACTCCGACATGCAGCGCGGCTTCATCCGTGCCGAGGTGGTCGCCTACGACGACTTCATCGCCTACAGCGGCGAGCAGGGCGCCAAGGAGGCCGGCCGCTGGCGCCTGGAAGGCAAGGACTACGTCCTCGAGGAGGGGGACGTGGTGCACGTCCGCTTCAACGTCTAGGGTTCTGGCCTGGGTGGCCGCTCGGTGCCGGATGGGGGCGTGGCGGACGCCGCCACGCCCCCGCCGGGTCACTCGGGCTGCTGCTCGGCCTTGTGCTCGGCGCCGCGCTGCTTGTCCGCCAGCTTGCCGAGCCGGCTGTCGAGGACCCGCTCCAGCCTCCTCGCCGCGCCGCGGGCAGCGTCGTAGGCGTCTTCCGCGGTGTTCTCGGCGAGCACCGGGTCGAGCCGGCGCGGCCGGGCCTCGATGCGGCAGTGCTTGTTGATCCCGCCCTTGGGGCCATTGGTGTCCTGGAAGTGCACCTCGATGCGGGTCAGGTGGTCCCCGAAGCGCCGGTCCACGGTGCTGAGGGACTCGCGGATGCTCTGCTCCAGGGCCTCGGAGATGTGCACGCCGGCGCCCGGATTGATCTGGATCTGCATGGATGCTCCCTCCAGGTTGTGTGGTGGTATCTACCGACCAGCGTAGTGGACGCCACGCCTGGCGCCCACGGATCATTCTGGCGGACTCGACGGGGCGCACCAAGGGCCGCGCGACTGGCCCCCGGCGCCTTGACACGCAAGGGGGGACCGCACAGAATAGGGCCGCGCTAGCATTGGCTATGTAGCTCAGCTGGTTAGAGCGTCGCACTCATAATGCGAAGGTCGGTGGTTCGAATCCACCCATAGCCACCGTAGATGGCAGGCCGCGCAATCGACGGCGCGGCCTGCGTCTCCTGCCCTGCCGATCGCTACATATCCCAGTGGCCGAAGGCCGCCGACCTCAGGTGGATCTGGTGGGCCAGGCGGATCACCGGCCGGATCAGCAGCTGGGCGCTGCCCACCACGAACAGCCAGGTGCCGGTCTCCTGCCAGGCGCTCCAGAAGAAGAAGACGCTGCCCACCAGGAACCAGATCCCGATGAGGAAGTCGTTGAGGATGCTGAGCGTCTGGTAGCGGCGGCGGATGAGCAGCTCGGCCGGTCCCATGCGGATGACGATGTCGTCGTCGGTCTTGGCGTCGCTGCCGCGATTCCGGTATATCTCTGCCAAGGCCTCTGCCTCCTAGGGGTGATTGTGGCTGGTGGCTGGATGGGCGGCCTCTAGGCCGTCGGCCCGCGACGCCAGCGCCTGGGCGGAGGCCGAGCACAGGGGCCGTCTACCGCCTCGAGCCGCATCCGGCCCGCCTCCGGCGCGCGGCGGCCGGCGGTCGGCTCGCTGCGGGGCGGCACCGGTGCCGCCCGCCTGCTAAGATACACGGCATACCCCCAAGTCATCACCGAGGTAGCCGCCATGGCCCCATCCGACCCCGCCCCTAGCCCGCCCCAGGGAGGGGCGCGTCGTGGCGCGCTGCGCCGCGGCCTCGGCTATCTCGACTGGGTGTTCAACCCCTTCCAGCGCCGCGACGTCACCGAGGTCTACGACCTGCTCGGCACCGGCGCCATCACCGCCGAGGGGCTATACCTCAACCTCGGCTACTGGGAGGCGGTGGACGATCTCGACGCCGCTAGCGATGCCCTGGCGCGGCTGGTGGCGGATACCGCCGGCATGGGCCCTGGCGATACGGTCCTCGACGTCGGCTACGGCTTCGGCGACCAGGATCTGCTCTGGGCGCGTAGCCACGCCCCGGCGCGGATCATCGGGCTGAACGTCACAGCCTCGCAGGTGGCGGAGGCGCAGCGGCGTGTCCGCCAGGCGGGCCTCGAGGCGCGGCTCGATCTGCGCCAGGGATCGGCCACGGAGATGCCCCTGCCGGACGCCTCGGTGGACAAGGTCGTCGCGCTGGAGTCGGCCTTCCACTTCCGCCCGCGCGAGGCCTTCTTCCGCGAGGCGTGGCGCGTGCTGCGGCCGGGTGGCCGCCTGGTGGCCGCCGACATCCTCCCCCAGCCCCCGGCCACCGGCCGGGGCGGACGGCTCAAGCAGCGCCTATCCTGGTGGCTGGTGGCGAGCCGCTTCGCCATCCCGGAGGCCAACCGCTACACCCGGGACGCCTACGCGGAGCGGCTGGAAGCCGCCGGCCTCACCGGGGCGGAGGTGCGCTCCATCCGTGAGCACGTCTACGCCCCACTCCACCAATGGCTGCGCGACCACCCGGAGACCCTGCAGCGGCTGCACCCCGTGGCCCGGCTCCCGGCACGCCTGGCCCGGCGGATGGATGCCGCCACGCTCTACGCCGGCCTCGACTACGTCCTCGCCAGCGCCGTGAAGCCGCAGTAGCGCCCGCCACGCCGGGCCGTCCCAGCGGTAGGGCTTGGGGCGCATTGCCGCCGCCCCGGGTTCCGTTGCCGCTTGAATGGGCTATCATGCGCCCATGATCAAGGGACCGCGCGACGAAGATAAGCTGCTGCTCTCGGCCATCGAGGATCCGGAGGACCTGCGCCGGCTGCCGGTGGACCGCCTCCCGCTGCTGGCCCAGGAGATCCGCGACTACCTGGTGGAGAGCGTCGCCCAGAGCGGCGGGCACTTGGCGGCCGGGCTCGGGGCCGTGGAGCTGACCCTGGCGCTGCACTACACCCTCGACACCCCGCGCGACCGGCTGGTCTGGGACGTGGGCCACCAGTGCTACACGCACAAGCTGCTCACCGGCCGCCGGCAGGGGCTCACCAGCATCCG
>CAJXKI010000033.1 GCA_913055765.1 uncultured Ectothiorhodospiraceae bacterium | reverse complement strand
CTGGAACTCCGAGCGGGTCTACAAGGACGGCAACATCGGCCACCGCCCCGGCGTGAAGGGCGGCTACTTCCCCGTGCCGCCGGTGGACTCGCTGCACGACATCCGCGGGGCGATGTGCCAGGCGATGGAGGAGATGGGCCTGGAGACCGAGGTCCACCACCACGAGGTGGCCACCGCCGGGCAGTGCGAGATCGGGGTCGCCGCCCGCACCCTGGTGGAGAAGGCGGACGAGCTGCAGACGCTCAAGTACTGCGTGCACAACGTCGCCCACGCCTACGGCAAGACGGCCACCTTCATGCCCAAGCCGCTCGTCGGCGACAACGGCAGCGGCATGCACGTCCACCAGTCGGTCTCCAAGGCCGGCAAGAACATCTTCGCCGGCGACCAGTACGGCGGCCTCTCCGAGGAGGCGCTCTACTACATCGGCGGCGTGATCCGGCACGCCAAGGCGATCAACGCCTTCGCCAACGCCTCGACGAACAGCTACAAGCGGCTGGTGCCGGGCTTCGAGGCGCCGGTGCTGCTCGCCTACTCGGCGCGCAACCGCTCCGCCGCGGTGCGGGTGCCGTACGTGGCCAACCCCAAGGCGCGCCGGATCGAGATCCGCTTCCCGGACCCGACGGGCAACCCGTACCTGGCCTTCGCGGCGATGCTCATGGCCGGTCTCGACGGGATCCGCAACAAGATCCACCCCGGCGAGGCGATGGACAAGGACCTCTACGACCTGCCGCCGGAGGAGGAGCAGGAGATCCCGAAGGTGGCCTTCCAGCTCGACGATGCCCTGGAGGCGCTCAGCCAGGACCGGGAGTTCCTCAAGCAGGGCGGGGTCTTCTCCGACGACCTCATCGACGCCTACATCGAGCTGAAGATGGAGGAGGTCACCCGGCTGCGCATGACCACCCACCCGGTGGAGTTCGATCTCTACTACAGCGTCTAGGGGTGGGGCGCCTCTCCGGGGCGGGGCTCGCCCCGCCCCGGGTTTGACGAGCTGCCGCAGCCTGAGTATGATACCTCACAACAGATGCGGGGTGGAGCAGTCAGGTAGCTCGTCGGGCTCATAACCCGAAGGTCGCAGGTTCGAATCCTGCCCCCGCTACCAGTCTCGAGATCAAGGCCCCCGCTCGGCGTGCTCCCTGTACGCAGACGGGGGCCTTCTATATTGAATTGAGGGAGTGCTGCCCATGGCAGGTCCGACAACGCAGCGCCCGCGCGTCTCGGTCTGGGTCACGGCGGCCGCCTACATCAGCGCGGTGGCCCTGCCCGCGCTCGGGCTCCTGCTGGGGATGTATCTAGGCTACCGCCGTGTCCTCCTCCACGCCTTCCTGGTGGTAGGGCTGAGCACCATCGTGGCCTTCTTCTGGTATCGGATCGTGCCGCCCATGATCCTCGGCTGACGGGGCGCCTGGCGGTTTCGCCGGAGCGCCGCGGGGCGTCGAGCCTCGGCGCAGCCGACGCTGTGTGCCCCGCGGGGTTGGTTGGGTACGGGGCGCGATGGGAGGGCGGCTCAGTAGACGACCAGCTCCTGCCCCCAGCCGCCGAAGATCTCCACGACTTCCTCGAGCTCCTCATCGATGCGGGCTTGCAGCCTGTGCCGGCTGCCGAGCGCCTGCCAGGCCGTATCCGGGCAGGTAGTGATGGTGTAGGGGAAATGCCCCTCGCCGGGTCGGCCGAGGTAGATCGACACCCCCTCCAGCTCGCCGTCGATGAACTCGATATAGTCGAGGGTGTCGAGCTCGTCCAGGAAGAAGCGGTAGCTGTGCTCTGACCAGACCAGATAGCCGCGCGACCAGTCGTCCTCGGGAGTCTGCGGCGGGCCGGCGGCCGCCCCGCCGATGGTCGGGTGCTTGATCTGGCGCAGGTACTGGCGCAAGGCGCGCAGATCACCTAGCCGTACCTCGCGGTCGCAGCTCTCGTCGAGGGCGCGGATGTAGCCGGTGGCCGCCTGGTTGATGAGCGCCGCGACCAGGATGACGCGCCGGTGCTCGGGTGCATCCGGATCGATGACCTCCAGGTCGCCGTGGGCGCCGAGGGAGTCACCGAAGAGGGGGTCCATGAGCTGGTAGAGGGTGTAGCCCCAGAGCGCCACGGCGGTGATGGCCAGCGCCAGGATGCCGACCCCGATGGCCTCCTCGCTGGCGTTCATGAATGCCGCGACCTGCGCCTCGTTTCCGCTCGCCAGCACCAGGGCTGCGGCCGTCCCCAGCGCGGCCAGGAAGAGGCGGGTGCGCTCCCGGGCCCGCCGGCGCATATGCGCCTGGAAGGCGCTCATCTCCTCGATGCCGGGCGGCTCGCTATCCGCCACGCGATCCGCGCTGAAGGGGCCTTCTGGGTGCGGCGGGCGGTTGTAGCGCTGGCGCATCACTCTATCCTCGTCCTCCTCGACGCCATTCTACCGATCTGGCGGGCTGTGCCGTTCGGCGCGCCCACGGCGTACGCCCAGGGTGCGGCCTGGTGCCAGGCTGGGTACGTAGTGGCAGCCGTAGCCGTAGGCCTGCGCGCCTCGCCGCGCCGCCTCCTGGAGGCCCCTGGGCCGTGGGCAGCGGCCAGGGCGGGCAGAGAGGGCGGGGCCCGGCTTGGCTCGAGCCCGTCGCCCGGCGCATCGAGGTGGAGGCTACCGAATAGGAAAAGCCCGCTACCGCCGCCAGCGTAGCTGCACGATCGGCGGCGCGGGCTTTCCGATACCCCGAGGAGGGACGCCGGCCGTTACTGGCCGTCGCTCTCCGAGGCGACCTTGTCGGCGATCTTCTGGGAGTAATCGCCTACGACCGGCACCTCCCAGTCCTTGCTCTGGTAGGCGGTGAACGCCATGTACAGCAGGCCGATCAGGCCGAGCCAGAATACCAGGGGCATCCCGGCGAATACGGCGTTCAGGATCGCCACGCCGATCCAGATCACGGCGATGACCGCGGAGATCGCCAGCGACTGTGCGGCGTGGAAACGCACGAACGGATCCGCGCGGTCCAGCAGCAGGAAGATGACGGCGGTGATCGGCCCCAGGACGTAGGAGAGCCCCGCGGCGAAATGCCTGGGCAGCCCCGAGTTCCCCATGAAGACCTCACCGCTGTCCTGGCTGGAGCCGGAAGAGGCGGTGCTGCTGGAGCTGGCGCTCGAGGCGCCGCTGGCGGCAGCGGAGCTGGAGCCGCCGCCCTTGCCCTTGCTGGTGCTGCTCTGCTCGGCAGCGGTCTCCACCGTGCCCGCCTTGGCGCTCTCGGTCTTGCTGCTAGCGGCCTTGCTGGTGCTCCCCTCGGCCTTGCTGGTGCTACCCTTGCTCGTCTCCGAGGTTTTCTTGCTCGATTTGTCGTTCATGTCCTCGCTCATTATGGACACCTCCGTAATTTAAAGCCCGATTCAGGGCGAATCTTACCCCCGGCCCATCGCTACAATACCGAGGAGTTATTGCTGCCGTAAACCGCAGCCCCCAGCCCAGGCGATCGGAGGCGGGCCCGAAATGGCCCGGGCATCGTATTCCTTGAATGCCGGAGATCGCGCCTAGGCGAAGCCGGGCGGATTCCAGTTGTCGATCATGCGCGCTCTTGCCGCATCCAGCCTTCTCGACATCAGCGCTGAGAAGCGCTTGAGGAGCGCGTAGCCGAAGGCTGGCTCCGCCTCGCAGCGGTCGAAGATGGGCTGGCCATCGAACGCCAGCAGCTGCACGTCCGTCTCGGCTCGGCCGTTGAAGCTCCACTGGTAGGGTGGGATCAGCCACGACCAGCCGAGGACCTGGTCCGCCTCCAGCCGCTGCACCTCCAGGGCGGGCCCGCTGATCGCGGGGATCTCGAGCACGACGCTCCCCGCCTGGATCAGGTAGAAGCTGCGGGCGGTGTCACCGTGACGGAACAGGAGCTCGTCGCGGTGGTGCGTGCATCGGCTGGCGCACTCGGCCAAGAACTCGAGGTGGCCCCGCTCCAGCCCGTCGAAGAGCTCCTGGTTGGACAGGGTGTCCGCGATGGATGCGGCCATGAGTATCTCTCCTCCGGGGAGGAGCAGGGCAGGCGCCAAGGCCTACGCTGCACCATCCGCCTTGCAGGGCGAGAGCGCCTTCAGCTTGCACGGCGCTGAGCCGTCCCCTCCTGCCGTGGCAGCTCCCCTGCGCCCGATCCACTATAAAGGTAGTCGCGCGTCAGAGGCACTGCGTCCTGCTGCCGCGCCAGCTGCAGCTGCAGGACCATCATCCCGCGCCAGTAGAAGGCCGCCTCGCTGACCGCCAGGTAGAACTCCCACATGCGGCAGAAGGACTCGCTCTTCGCCTCGGCGACCTGGTCCCGGAACGCCTGGAATCGCGCTTGCCAGCTGGCCAGCGTATAGGCGTAGTGTAGCCGTAGCACCTCGATGTCGGTAGTGCGGATGCCGGTCCGCTCCAGGGATGCCGTGACCTCCGAGGTCGAGGGGATGTAGCCGCCTGGGAAGATGTAGCGGCGGATCCAGGGGTTGGTGAACCCCGGCGGGTTGAATCGGCCGATGGTGTGGACGAGGGCCACGCCGTCCTCGGTCAGCAGCTGCCGGATGGTGTCGAAGTAGGTGTCGTAGAAGGGCACCCCGACGTGCTCGAACATGCCGACGCTGACCACCCGCTCGAAGGGGCCTTGGGTCTCGCGGTAGTCCTGGAGCCGGATCTCCACCCGGTCCTCGACCCCTGCCTGGCGGACCCGCTCCTGGGCGAGCCGCTGCTGCTCCTGGGACAGGGTCAGCCCGACCACGTGGACCTGCTCGTGGCGGGCCAGGTAGATGGCCATGGACCCCCAGCCGCAGCCGATATCCAGCACCCGGTCGCCAGGGCGGAGCAGCAGCTTGCGCCGGATGTGCTCCGCCTTGGCCTGCTGCGCCGCCTCCAGGTCCATGCCGGACTCCCGGAAGTAGGCGCAGGAGTAGTGCATGTCGGCGTCGAGGAAGCCCTGGAAGAGCCAGTCGTCCAGGTCGTAGTGGGAGGCGATGTTCCGGCGCGCGGCGCTGGAGCGGTTCCACTGCTGGATGGGGCGCCAGGGCCAGAGCAGCCAACCCTTCAGCCCGCGCCTGCTCGGCGGCGGGAAGTTGGTCAGCAGCACCTCGAGCACCTTGATGAGCCCGCCCTCGCCCGCGCTCCAGTCGCCGTCCATGTAGGTCTGGCCGAGCATGAACGCCGGGTCCAGCATGGTCCGCAGGAGCGTGCGGCGGCGGTGGATGTGCATGACGCCCCGCGGCGCCTCACCGGTGCCCAGGATTCGGTGCCCGCCGTCGTCGTAGCGGAGCTCCAGGGTGCCGTAGTGGATCTGCCGCGCGAGTCGCTTCTCCAGCCAGTTCATGCCATCCGCTCCCGATAGTTAGTAGGTACTGGGTCAAGGTGGCAGATAGACACAATGACCCTATTCTGACGTCAAGGGCAGGGGCTGGGGTATCGGGCGCCGTGACGCAGCCCCATCTGCTAGCGCAGGGTGCGCCGTGCGCGTACCAGGCTGCGGTACCAGTCCCGCCGGGGCAGGGGGATCGGGGTGGGGCGTTGGCTGAGCAGGCTGATGGGGGCATGCTGCTCGCCCACCTGCTGGCCGCGGGAGATGGTCTCTAGTACTTGCGGCCGGGCCCCGTAGGTCTCCGCCAGGAAGGTGCGCGCCTCCTCGGTGAGCTCTACCTGGTAGTGGCGGACCAGGGCCACGGCCAGGTGCTCGGCGGCACGGCCCAGATCCTCCTCGACGTTGTCGGCCATGGCCTCGCCGAGGTTGCGCTTCTCCTTGGCGCTCATGCCGGGCTCTAGGCCGCCGAGGTAGCTGGCGTTGGTGGCGCCGAGCCCGCGCTGGACCTCCGGCCTGGACAGGTGGATGTGCGGCTCGAGGGCGAGGGCGGTCTCCACCGCTAGGTGGCGGGCCCGGCTCGGTGGCAGGCGGCGTTGCGGGCGCTCGCCGCCTCGCCAGTCGGTGCCGGGCTCCTGGCGCCGGTCCAGCCCCTCGCTGCGCAGGTGGTGCATGAGCTGCTGCGCCACCGCCCGGCGCGCGTCCTCGTCGAGGCGGATGGTGCGCTCGACGATCCGCAGGCCCCGGCCTCGCGGGCCCGGGCGCAGGCGCTGCGCGTCGCGGGGCAGGCGGGCGGTGAGATCGTTCCAGCGCTCTGCGGCCTTGAGCAGCTCGGCGTGGGCATCGCCGAGGGTGACCAGTGCCGCGCGTGCGGAGCGGTAGAGGGCCAGGGCGTTGGCCAGGGTATCGGCATTGCGCCGCAGCCGCTCCCGGCTGGCGCGGTCCAGGGCGCGGCGCTGCTCCAGGGCCTGCAGGCGGTCGATGCGCCTCTGGAGGTCGTCCAGGGCCGCTACGATCCGCTCGAGCAGCGTGGCTGTGGCCAGCTCCTCCGGCGCGGTCTCGTAGGCGAGGGCGTTAGCCTCGACGAGCCAGGCGGCGAGGGCACGGATGCGGTTGTCGCTGGCCGCCTGGGCGAGCCGGTATCGGCTCCGGGCGGTCTCCAGGGCGCTCAGGGCCTGGACCAGGCGCCAGCGCCCGCGGTAGGTGAAGGTGAGGATGGGGATCTCGCGGCCGTTGATCAGCTCGAAGGCGAGGCCGAGCATGTCCTCGACGTCCCCCATGGTGATCAGCAGCGGGTTGTCCTCCTCGTAGCTCGCCAGGATGCGCTCGATGAAGGCCTCGTTGCGGTGGACGCCGGCGCGCAGCTGGGGGACGTCGCCGTAGAAGCGCTCGCGCAGGGCGCTGGAGGCCCTGGGGGCCTCCTCCCGGAGCTGCTCGAAGGTCGCCTGGAAGGCCTCCTCGTGGCGGTCGTTGAGATCGTGGATGCGGCTGAACAGCCCCGAGCGCCGGTAGTTCTCGATGCGCCCGAGGATATCCCCTAGCTCCGGATCGCCGGTCAGGTCCTGGCAGGCGAGGGCGATCCCCTGGGGGGAGAGGTCGACACGGCGCAGCAGCTGCCGCGCCGCCTCGCTGCGCCGCGCCTGGCCCTCGAGGCTCTCCACGTGGAGGTCCCGGGTGGCGAGGATCAGGTCACCGAGGCGATCGATGGCGTTGAGCGTCTCCGACTCGGCCTGTTCCTCGGCCGAACCCCAGGTACGGCTATATATGATCCTGGCGACCAGGCCCATCAGGCCCGAGACGACGGTGAAGGTGATGAAGTAGAGCAGCAGCTCGGGGCCCGGCAGCCGGCCGTAGGCGACTACGTAGCCGCCGGTGAGGCCGAGGCCGGTGGCTGGCCCGGCGGTCCAGGCCAGGCTCAGGAGGGAATGGGAGACCCGGGCCTGGCGGACGGCCCGCGACCACCGCTCGATGTGCTCGGTGGACTCGCGGTCTAGCGATACCCCGCTGGAGCGCTCGGCGGTCTCAGAGGGCGTAGCGGTCCTGCGGAAGCGGTCGATCAGGCGCACTAGCGTGGTACGAAGGCCTAGGTGGTCGCGGTAATCGTCAAGCGGCGGCCCAGGCCAGGGCTGAGGGCGTCTCGCGCAGGTAGGCCGCCGGCCCGGCTGGATGGCGCCTATTATAGCCCAAGGCGGCGGCTATGCGCACAGCCGGCGGGCCGTTGACGCCGCATGCACGAGGCCGCAGAGTCGGTGAACAGGTGCTGCGCTGCCGCGGAGGCGGCCGCCAGGCCAAGGGAAGGAGAGGGGGCCGAGCATGAAGATCCTGGTCGCAGTCAAGCGGGTCGTCGACCACAACGTCCGGGTGCGCATCCGCGCCGACGGCACCGGCGTGGATACGGCCAACACCCGCATGGCCATGAACCCCTTCGACGAGACCGCCGTCGAGGAGGCCGTGCGCCTGCGGGAGGCAGGCGACGCCAGCGAGGTGGTGGCCGTTACCGTGGGGGATGCCGGCAGCGAGGAGGTGCTGCGCACGGCGCTGGCCTTCGGCGCCGACCGCGCGCTCCGGGTCGACAGCGAGGCGCCGCTCGAGCCGCTGGCGGTCAGCAAGGCCCTGGCCGCCGTGGCCGGTCGCGAGCAGCCGGACCTGGTGCTCATGGGCAAGCAGGCCATCGACGACGACAGCAACCAGGTGGGCCAGATGCTCGCCTGCCACCTCGGCTGGGGGCAGGCGACCTTCGCCTGCGACGTAGCGCTGGCCGACGGCGAGCTGCACGTGGTCCGCGAGGTGGACGGCGGCAAGCGCACCCTGGCTGTGGCGCTGCCTGCGGTGGTCACCACGGAGCTGGAGCTCAACGAGCCGCGCTACATCAAGCTGCCGAGCCTCATGAAGGCGAAGAGGCAGGCCATCGAGCGCTTAGGGCTGGCCGAGCTCGGCGTGGACGCCACCCCGCGGCTGGAGCTGCTCGGCGTCAGCGAGCCCCTGCCCCGCGAGGCCGGGGGGGAGCGGGTGGACAGCGTGGCGGCGCTCGTCGATCGGCTGAGGAATGAGGCGGGGGTGATCTGAGATGGGCGTGCTGGTCTTCGCGGAGCACGACGGCGCCGCCGTGACCGAGGCCGCCCGGCGGGCGGTGTCTGCCGCCGGCGCGCTGGGCGGGCCGGTGGACGTGGTCCTCGCCGGCGGCGACGGAGTTGAGGCGGTCGCGGCATCGCTGGCGGGGACGGGGGTCTCGCGGGCCTGGCTCTGCCAGGGGGCGCCCTACGCCGATCAGCTCGCCGAGCCGCTGGCCGGGCGCCTGGCGGCGCTGGTCCGGGCTGAGGGCTACGAGGCCGTGGTGGCGGCTACCAGCACCCAGGCCCGGGACCTGCTGCCGCGCCTGGCGGCGGAGCTGGATACGCAGATGCTCACCGATGTGACCGCCATCGAGGACGCCGAGACCTTCGTACGGGCCAACTACGCAGGCAGCGTCCTCACCCGGCTGCGCTGCCGGGAGCCGGTGAAGGTGCTCACCGTGCGCGCCACCAACTTCGCGCCGCCGCCCGGCGATGGCGCGTCGCCGGCGGTGGCGCGCTTGGAGCCGGGCCCGGACCCGGGCCTGTCCCGGCTGCTCGAGGTGCAGGCCACCGACTCCGGGCGCCCCGACCTCGGCTCAGCCCGGGTGGTGGTCGCCGGCGGCCGCGGCGTGGCGGACGCCGGGGTCGGTGAGCTGGAGGCGCTGGCCGACAAGCTCGGTGCCGCCATCGGCGCCTCGCGGGGCGCCGTGGAGGCCGGCCTGCTGCCCAGCGACGCCCAGGTGGGGCTGACCGCCAAGGTGGTCGCCCCGGATCTCTACATCGCTGCCGGGATCTCCGGGTCCATCTACCACGTCTCCGGGATGCGGGATAGCGGCGTCATCGTGGCCATCAACAAGGACCCCGAGGCGCCCATCTTCGAGGTGGCCGACTACGGCCTGGTGGCGGACCTCACCGAGGCGCTGCCGCAGCTGCGAGAGGCCTTGGAGCAGCCATGACGACCTATCGCGCACCGACGCAGGACCTGCGCTTCGTCATCGAGGAGCTGATCGGCCTGGACCGCCTGTCGGGGCTCCCAGGCCTGGAGGCGGTGACCCCGGAGCTGCTCGAGGCCGTGCTGGCGGAGGCCGGCCGGCTGGCCAGCGAGGTCTGGGCGCCGCTGAACGCCACCGGGGACCGGCAGGGCTGCCGCTTGGCGGGCGATACCGTGGCGCTGCCGGAGGGCTTCGCCGAGGCCTACCGCGCCTTCGTCGAGGGCGGCTGGAACGGCATCAACGCCCCTGCGGGCGACGGCGGGCAGGGGCTGCCCGAGCTCGTGGCCAGCGCGACCCAGGAGGTGTGGCACGGCGCCAACATGGCCTTGGCCCTGGCGCCCATGCTCTCCGCCGGGGCCACGGCGCTGCTCCGGCGCCACGGCGACGCCAGCCTGCGGGAGCGCTTCCTGGGCAGGCTGGTCAGCGGCGAGTGGACCGGGACCATGGACCTGAGCGAGCCCCAGGCCGGCTCCGACCTCGGCCCCGTGGCGTGCCGTGCCGTCCCCGACGGCGACGCCTACCGGCTCTACGGCGAGAAGATCTACATCACCTGGGGCGAGCACGAGGCCGCCGAGAACATCATCCACCTGGTCCTGGCCCGGACGCCGGAGGCGCCGGCCGGCCACCGCGGCCTCTCCCTGTTCCTGGTGCCCAAGTACCTGGTCGAGGCGGACGGCTCGCTGGGCGCGCGCAACGATGTCCACTGCACCGCCCTCGAGGACAAGCTCGGCATCCACGGCTCGCCGACCTGCACCATCACCTACGGCGAGCGCGACGGCGCCGTGGGCTACCTGGTGGGCGAGGAGCACCGCGGCCTCAGGCACATGTTCACCATGATGAACGAGGCCCGACACAAGGTCGGCATCCAGGGCGTGGGCGTGGCGGAGCGGGCCTACCAGCAGGCGGTGGCCTTCGCCCGGGAGCGGATCCAGGGCCGGCGTCCGGGCGGCGAGGCGGCGGTGCCCATCCTCCACCACCCGGATGTGCGGCGCATGCTCATGACCATGCGCGCCCAGACCGAGGCCATGCGGGCCCTGGCCCTGCTCACCGCCGCCGAGATGGACGTCGCCGAGCACAGCCCGGACGAGGCCGCGCGGGCCGGGGCGCAGCGGCGGGTGGAGCTGCTCACGCCGGTGGTCAAGGCGGTCGCCACCGACCAGGCGGTGGCGACCGCCTCCCTGGGCATCCAGGTCCACGGCGGCGTTGGCTACGTCGAGGATCTGGGGGTCCCGCAGCTGCTGCGCGACGTGCGCATCGCGCCCATCTACGAGGGGACCAACGGCATCCAGGCCCAGGACTTCACCCTGCGCAAGGTGCTCAAGGACGGCGGTGAGGCCTTGGAGGGGGTGCTCGCCGAGGCCGACGACGTGGCCGAGGCCCTGCGTGCCGATACGACCCTGGCGGGCCTCGGCGATAGCCTGGCGGAGGCGCTGGCCGCCTTGCGCGGCAGCACCGAGCGGCTGCTGCGTGACGGCGAGGGCGATCCGCTGGTGCCGCTGACCGCCGCCACCCCGTACCTGGCCCAGGCCGGCCTCGTCCTCGGCGGCTGGCTCATGGGCCGCGCGGCCCTGGTGGCCCGGCAGGGGGGCGAGACCGGCTCGCAGGACGCCGCGTTCTATGCCGCCAAGGTGCACACGGCGCGGTTCTACATGCGCCACGTCCTGCCCCAGGCGCACGGCTACACGCCGGCGATCCACGGCGGCAGCGACGAGCTCGAGGCGATGGATGACGGGCACTGGTAGGGGGCGCCTTGGGGAGTGACGGTGCCGAGCGCGAGGCGCTGGCCTACGACGTGGTGGTGGTCGGCGGCGGCCCGGCGGGGCTCGCCACCGCCCTGCACCTGGTGCAGCAGGGCGGCGGTGCCCCCCCTTCGGTCTGCGTGCTGGAGAAGGGGGCGGCCATCGGCGCCCACCTCCTCTCCGGGGCCGTGGTAGACCCGCTCGGCCTGGATGAGCTCCTGCCGGATTGGCGGCAGCGGGCGGCCCCGGTAGGGGTGCCTGCCGGCCCGGAGGCGTTCCGCTACCTGACCGGCCGCCGCGCCTGGACCCTCCCCACCCCGCCGCAGATGGACAGCCACGGCCACTACGTGGGCAGCCTCGGTGAGCTGGGGCAGTGGCTGGCCCAGGTGGCCGAGGCCGCCGGGGTGGAGATCTACCCCGGGTTCCCGGCCGCCGAGGTGCTCTACGACGAGCGGGGCGCCGTATGCGGGGTGGCGACCCCGGATCAGGGGCGGCAGGCGGATGGCAGCCCCGGGCCGGCGTTCGAGCCCGGCGTGGAGATCCGTGCCCGGCAGACGGTCCTCGCCGAGGGCGCCCACGGCTCGCTTACCCAGGCGGTGATCCGGCGCTTCGACCTGCGCCGCGAGGCCCAGCCGCAGACCTACGGCCTCGGCCTCAAGGAGCTCTGGGAGGTGCCCCCGGAGCGCCACGAGCCCGGCCGGGTCGAGCACACCGTAGGCTGGCCCCTGGACACGTTCACCTACGGCGGCGGCTTCCTCTACCACCTCGACGAGCGCCGCGTGGCCGTCGGCCTGGTGGTGGGCCTCGACTACGAGAATCCGTACCTGTCGCCGTTCGAGGAGCTCCAGCGGCTGAAGACCCACCCCGCCATCCGGCCGCTCCTCGAGGGCGGCCGCCGGGTCGGCTACGGGGCGCGGCTCCTCCCCGAGGGCGGCTGGCAGAGCCTGCCGCGGCTGAGCTTCCCAGGCGGCGTGCTCGTCGGGGATGCCGCGGGCTTCGTCAACGTCCCCCGCATCAAGGGCATCCACACCGCCTTGAAGTCGGGCATGCTAGCTGCCGAGGCGGTGCAGGCGGCCCTCGCCGAGGGCCGTGGCGAGGCGGACGATCTGGGCCAGCGGGTCGAGCAGGGCTGGCTGCGTACGGAGCTCTACCCCGTGCGCAACATCCGGCCGGCCTTCCGCTGGGGGCTGCTGCCCGGGCTGGCCTATGCGGCGGCGGAGACCTACCTGCTCCGGGGACGGGCACCTTGGACCCTGGGCCACGAGCCCGATTGCCGGCAGCTGAGGCCGGCGGCGCGCTCCCGGCCCATCGCCTATCCCGAGCCGGACGGGCGGCTGACCTTCGACCGGCTCAGCTCGCTCCTCCTCGCGGGCACGAGCCACGAGGAGGGGCAGCCGTGCCACCTGGTCCTGCTCGATCCGGAGATCCCCACCCGGGTGAACTGGGCGGTCTACGGCGGCCCGGAGACGCGCTACTGCCCGGCCGCGGTCTACAGCTATGAGCCGGACGCGCAGGGGCGGCAGCGCCTGCGGATCGAGGCCATCAACTGCCTGCACTGCAAGGCGTGCGAGATCAAGGACCCGGCGCAGAACATCCGCTGGGAGGTCCCGCAGGGCGGCGATGGCCCCGGCTACCAGGGGATGTAGGCGCGCGAGAGCCCGGGGCAGCTGATACGCTGAGCGACGGATAGGGCCCCACCGGGCCCAGAAGCGTCCTGAGGGCACGCCTCGATGATCAACGAGCCAACCCAGCCCACCGGCGCCGAGCCCGCGGCCTACGTCGTCGGCATCGGCGGCTCGGCGGGCTCCCTGGAGGCCCTGCAGGGCCTCCTGCAGGCGATCGCCGGGCCCCTCGGCGCGGCCTTCGTCGTGGTGACGCACCACCCCTCCGACCGCTCCAGCATGCTCGCCGAGCTCCTGGCCCACGCCGGCACGATCCCCGTAGCCGAGGCCCAGGACGGCGATCTGCTCCGCCCCGACCGGGTCTACGTAGTCATGCCGAGCAGCGGCCAGGACTGGCTCGTGGAGCGGGGGGTGCTCCGCCAGCGCCGCCACGAGGATCAGGACTGGTCTGGTCCCGGGGGGGGACGGCACCCGGTGGACCTGTTCTTCCGGGCCATGGCCGAGGAGCTCGGGTCGCAGGCGGTGGGCGTCATCCTCTCCGGGACGGGGAGCGACGGCACCCTGGGGGCCCGGGCGATCAAGCGCTGCGGCGGGATGGTGATGGCCCAGGCGCCGGACTCGGCGCGATTCGACGCCATGCCGAGCAGCGCCATCCAGGACGGCCAAGTGGACTTCATCCTGGAGCCGGCGGCCATGCCGGCGAGCCTGGCGAGCTACTTGAGCGCCCGCCAGCGCCACGCCGGCACCGTGGGCGAGCCCGTGGAGGTCGGTGAGCCGGCCCTCCAGCGCATCCTCGGGCTGGTCAAGCAGCGGACCGGCCACGACCTCACCGGCTACAAGCGCAGCACCCTCCTGCGCCGGCTGCAGCGGCGCATGAACCTGCACCAGATCGAGGACCCGGAGGCCTACCTCGCCCTCCTGCAGGCGACGCCGAACGAGGTCGATCTGCTCTTCCAGGAGGTGCTGATCAGCGTCACGCAGTTCTTCCGCGACCCGGCGGCCTGGCAGGCGCTGCGGGCGGGGCCGCTGCAGGAGCTGCTGAGCCAGGTGCCAGAGGGGCGCAGCTTCCGCGCCTGGGTGGTGGGCTGCGCCACCGGCGAGGAGGCGTACACCCTGGCCATCATCCTCCACGAGTGCATCGCCGGCATGGACCGCCCGGTGCCGGTGCAGATCTTCGCCTCCGACGTGGACCGGGCGGCGCTGGAGGTGGCCCGCGCCGGGCACTACCCGGCCGGCATCCAGGAGGACGTACCGGCGGAGTACCTGTCGCGGCACTTCGTGGCCGAGGAGAGCGGCTACCGGATCCGCAAGGAGCTGCGCGACCTGATCGTCTTCGCCGAGCACAACATCCTGCACGACTCGCCCTTCACGCGGATCGACCTGATCACCTGCCGGAACCTGCTCATCTACCTGAGCAAGGACCTGCAGGACCAGGTCTTCCCGCTGCTCCAGTACAGCCTGGTCCACGGCGGCCTCCTGCTGCTCGGCCCCTCGGAGTCGGCTGACGATTCCATGGAGGAGGTGGATCAGCAGGCGCGGCTCTACCGCAGCATCGAGACGCCCAAGTTCAGCCGCCTGCCGACCCTGCCGGCGCGGGCCCGGGCCGCCGGAGCGCGGGATGTGCCGCCTGCGGAGGCCGGCGTGGGCGCTCGTGGCGCTGACCTGACGCGGACGGTGGAGCGGTTGCTCGCCAATCGCCACGCCCCGCCGAGCGTGCTGGTCAATGACCGCGGCGAGGTCGTCTACATCCACGGCAGCACCGGGCGCTACCTCGAGCCCGCGCCGGGGCCGGCGCAGAACCAGATCCTGGACATGGCCCGGCACGGGCTACGGGGCCAGCTCAGCCGTGTCCTGGCGGAGGCGAGCAATCGCGACGGGGAGCAGGTGGCTCGGCTGGCGCGCCTGCAGGACGGGGGCCGTGGCGAGGCGGTGAGGGTGGCCGCCGTGCGCTTGCGCACGCCGCAGGCCTTGCAGGGGCTGCGGCTGGTCAGCTTCCTCGGCGGGGAGCAGGGCGAGGCGCCCCAAGGGGTGGCGGCCGACGGCGAGGCGCGCAGCGTCCAGCTGGAGCACGCCCCGGATAGCGACCAGCGGCGCCTGTGGCAGGAGCTGGAGGCGGTCCACCAGGACCGGCAGATCACCGCCGAAGAGCTCCAGGCCTCCAACGAGGAGCTGCAGTCCATGAACGAGGAGCTGCAGTCCATGAACGAGGAGCTCCAGAGCAGCAACGAGGAGCTGGAGGTCGCCAAGGAGGAGGTCGAGTCGCTGAACGAGGAGCTGCGCACGGTCAACGCCGAGCTGGAGGCGAAGGTCAAGGAGCTCTCCGAGGCCAACGACGACATGAAGAACCTCCTCGACAGCACCGATATCGCCACCCTCTTCCTCGGGGAGGACCTGTCCATCCAGCGCTTCACGGCTGCCGCCCGGCGCCTGGTGGCCCTGCGCTCGTCGGATGTCGGGCGCCCCATCGGTGAGCTGGCGACGAATCTGGCGTACGACGGCCTGGTCGACGATGCCGAGGAGGTCCTGGAGAGCCTGACGCCCAAGGAGGTCGAGGTCCGGACGACCCAGGGGCACTGGTACATCCTCCGGATCATGCCGTACCGGACGACCCAGAACGTCATCCGCGGCCTGGTCTGCACCTTCCGCGACCACGAGCGGGTCAAGGGCATGGAGGAGCAGGCCGCCTACTTCCGGGATATCGTGGAGGCGGTGCCGAACCCGCTGGTGGTCCTGGACGGGGACCTGGTCGTGGTCTCCGCCAACCGGGGCTTCTATACTCTCAGTGGCCTCGATGCCGAGGATGTCGAGGGCAACGAGTTCCTGGGTCTTTGCCAGGGGGCGTGGGACGAGCCGCAGCTCCGGCAATTGCTCCAGGAGGTCCTGCCCGCCGAGCGGGCCTTCGAGGGGGTCCAGCTGACCGTTCGCCTCGGCGGCGCCGAGCGAAGGCTCAGGCTCAACGGCCGCCAGCTGCGCGGCAAGGACGGTGAGCGGGCGGGCATGATCCTGTTGGCCATGGAACCGGATGGGCCCTCCGCGGGATAGGGGCGAGCGGCTGATGAGCGACGATAGAGAGAGCCGGCAGGGGGAGCGCGAGGTCCGCCGGCTGCGCGAGCAGGCCCGGGCGCGCATGCAGGAGAGCGGCATGAGCGTGGACTTCGCGCGGCTGACCCCGGTAGACGCCCACGCCCTCCATGAGGAGCTGCTGCTGCACCAGGTGGAGCTCACCATCCAGAATGAGGAGCTGCAGGCGGCCCGGGACGAGCTGGCGGCCGCGCGAGACCGCTACCGGGACCTGTTCGAGCGTGCGCCGGTGGGGTACCTGATCCTCGACGGCGAGGGCACGATCCACGGGGCCAACGAGACGGCGGCGAACCTGCTCGGCCTCGGTCGAGGGAGCGACCTGGAGGGGCGGTCGATGGCCGATCTCGTCGCCCCCTCTTCGCAGGACCAGTGGTTCCTGCACCGGCGTGCCTGGACGCTTCAGGGAGATCGTTGGGCCATGGAGCTGGGGCTGCACTGCGAGCAGGGGCAGCCGCAGCGGCTGGTGCGCATGGAGACGTTGCCGGAGCGGGGCAGCCCCGCCGCGGAGCCCCGCTACCGCAGCGTGCTCATCGATGTCACGGAGCAGCGCCA
>CAJXKI010000032.1 GCA_913055765.1 uncultured Ectothiorhodospiraceae bacterium | reverse complement strand
TTCGCCCTCGACCGCGGCGCGCTGCGCTTCGGCCGCTTCCAGCTCAAGTCCGGCCGGGAGAGCCCCTACTTCTTCAACACCGGGCTGTTCGACAGCGGCGCGGCGCTGAGCAAGCTGGGCCGCTGCTACGTCGAGTCCCTGGTCCGGGCGCAGATCGACTTCGACCTGGTCTTCGGCCCCGCCTACAAGGGCATCCCGCTGGCCACGGCCCTGGCTACGGCCCTGGCCGAGACGCGCAACCGCGATGTGCCCTACGCCTTCGACCGCAAGGAGGAGAAGGACCACGGCGAGGGCGGCCGCATCGTCGGCGCGCCGGTGCGGGGGCGGCGCGCCGTCATCGTCGACGACGTCATCTCCTCCGGCGTCTCCATCCGCGAGGCCGCCGAGCTCATCGCCGCCGAGGGGGGGACGGTGGCCGCCGTCGCCATCGCCCTGGACCGCAAGGAGCGCGGCCGCGACGAGGCCTCCGCCGTCCACGAGGTGGCGCGCATCCTCGACGCGCCGGTGGTGCCCATCATCACCCTCGATCACCTGGAGCGCTACCTGGCCGACCACGGCGGGCGGAGCGATACGCTGGAGGCGATCCGGCGGTACCGGCAGCGCTACGGGGCGGAGTAGCGCCCCCTTACGACCCCCCCTAGAGCGGCTGCGCTGCCCCCTCGCGGCGGTCCATCGACGGCACCAGCCCGGGCCCCAGGCCGCCACCGGGGCCGGCAGCGGCCACGAGCGAGCTAGCCGCCGTCCCGGTGGCTGCTCGCGATCTCACCGCCCTCCTGGAAGCTGCGCAGGACCTCCTGGCCCACATCGTCCGGCGAGATGAGCCCGCACACCTCGCCGACGCGGGGCCGTGCCCGCCCCTCGACGACCAGCGCCAGCTCCGCCTCCTCGCTGCCGAGGCGCTGCATGACGTCGTTGAGGATATCCTCCGGCTCGGCGAGGACGTAGGGCAGCCTCGGGATCGCCTCCTGCGCCGCCTCGCCGGTGCCCGCCTCCGGGGGGGCGGCCAAGAGCTGGTGGGAGGTCGCGCCCACGAGCCGGTTCCCCCGATGGAGGAGGATGAAGCGCGGCGGCGCCTCCATGGCCTCGACCATCCGTAGGGCGCTGCTGCGGTCGAGGCTGGCCGGGAGGTAGACGATCTCCGTGTCCATGACCTCGTCGGCGTGCCGGACCAGGAACATGTTGGTGTGGCGCTCCTTGGGGATGTAGTGGCCCCGGGCGGCCAGCTTGATGGTGTAGATGCTCTCCGCGGAGAAGACGCGGCGGATGCCGATGGCCAGCGCCGTGGCCAGGATCATGGGCACGATGATGTTGTAGTCGCGGGTGAGCTCGAAGATGGTGACGATGGCGGTCATCGCCGCCCCCGTCGCACCGCCGATCATCGCCGCCATGCCGACGATGGCGAACTCCGGCACCGTGAAGCCGGCGTCCGGCCAGAGGGTGTCGAGCACCGCCGCGAGCAGCCCGCCGAGGGTGCCGCCGAGCAGCAGCGCAGGCGAGAAGATCCCGCCGGCGGCACCGGAGCCGAGGCTGATGGCCGTGGCGAAGAGCTTCGCCACGAACAGCACGGCGAGCATCGTCACGGCGGTGATCTCGCCGCCGAGCACGGCCTGGATGGTGGCGTGCCCCGTCCCCTCGATGAGGTAGTGGCCGTAGGCGAGGGCCAGCACGTACATCGCCACGCCTACCACGGCCATCCCCAGGGCGTGCTGGAGGTAGGCGTTGAGGGGCAGCCGCCCGAAGAGGCTGTCGAAGAAGGCGAGCAGGCGGACGAAGGCGTAGGCCCCGATGCCACAGAGCAGGCCCACGGCGACGAACCCGGCCATGCGGGCGGCGTTGAGCGGCTCCACCTCGGGCAGCGCCGCGAAGGCCACGAAGAACAGCGGATCGGCACCGTAGAACAGCCGGCCGATGTAGGTCGCCGTGCCCGTGGCCAGCACCACGGGCAGGAAGGTCCGCGCCGAGACCTCGGGCATCATGAGCTCGATGGCGAACATCACCCCACCGAGGGGGGTGTTGAACGTCGCCGCGATCCCCGCCCCGGCGCCGCAGGCGAGCAGCGTGATCCGCTGCCACGCCGCCAGGCCCAGCGCCTGCGCCACGCTGGAGCCGAAGGCAGAGCCGATCTGGATGATCGGCCCCTCGCGCCCCACCGAGGCGCCGCTGCCGATGGACAGCGCCGAGGCCAGGGACTTGACCACGGCCACCTTGGGCCGGATCTGGCCCTCCCGGTAGTAGATGGCGTCCATGACCTCCGGGACGCCGCCGCCCCGGGCCTCAGGGGCGAAGTTCCGGACCAGGAACACGACCCCCAAGCCGCCGAGCACCGGGACCAGGATGACGCCGGCGCCCCAGGGGCCGAGCGGCGTGAGCTGCCGCGTCGGCTCCTCGACGGACAGGGTGCCGAGGAGCAGGGCATTGTGGAGGACGGCGATCAGCCAGCGGAAGAGGATCGCGACGATGCCGGTGACGACCCCGACGGCGACGGCGATCAGGGAGAGCCGGAGGATGCCGATGCCTTTTTCCGTCTCCGTCATCTTCGCCCCGGGCACACTCGCCGGCCGCGGTACGCCGGGCTGCGGTCAGCCGCGCTCGATCAGCGTGCCGACGCCCTTGTCGGTGAACAGCTCCAGCAGCACGGCGTGAGGGACGCGGCCGTCGATGATGTGGGCGTTGCGCACGCCGCCGGCGATGGCCTCCAGGGCGCAGTCGATCTTCGGCAGCATGCCCCCGGCGATGGTGCCGTCGGCGATCAGGCTGCTGACCCGCTCCCGGCTCAGTCCGGTGAGCAGATTGCCGCTGCCATCGAGCACGCCGGGCGTATTGGTCAGCAGGAGCAGCTTCTCGGCGTCCAGCACCTCGGCGATCTTGCCGGCCACCAGGTCGGCGTTGATGTTGTAGGAGGTGCCGCTGGCGTCCACGCCGATGGGGGCGACCACCGGGATGAACTCCCCGGAGTCGAGCATCTCCACCACCGAGGGGTCGATGCTGTCCACCTCGCCGACATGGCCGATATCGATGATCTCCGGCACCTGGTTCTCGGGGCCGGAGCCCGCCACCTCCAGCTTGCGGGCACGGATCAGGCCGCCGTCCTTGCCGGTCAGCCCCACGGCGCGTCCGCCCTGGGCGCTGATCAGGTTGACGATCTCCTTGTTCACCAGCCCGCCGAGGACCATCTCGACGACGTCCATGGTCTCGGCATCGGTCACCCGCATGCCCTGGACGAACTCCGTCTCCTTGCCGATGCGCGCCAGCAGCTCGCCGATCTGCGGCCCGCCGCCGTGGACGACCACCACCCGGAAGCCGACCAGGCGCATGAGGGTGATATCCCGCGCGAAGGCGAGCTTCAGGTCCTCATCCACCATGGCGTTGCCGCCGAACTTCACGACGATGGTCTGGCCGCGGAAGCGGCGGATGTACGGCAGGGCCTCGACGAGGACGCGGGCGGTGAGGTCGGGATCGAGCTCGGTCTCAGCCATGGGGTCTGGGTTGCGTCTATCGTTCACGCTGCAGGGTCTCAGGTTACGAGGGGGGCCACAAGGGGCGCGCCCGTACGGGCCGCGCAGGGCCCCAGGCGGGCGCGGCAGCCGCTCGGCCAGGGCCCCGCCCAGGGGCCTGGCGGCCTCAGCCCACCGGGCCCCGCTAGGCCGGGATCGCCAGGCCGGGGCGCACCGCATCCAGCAGCTCCTGGAACGCCGCCCGTATCCGCGCCAGGCCGGCCTCGTCGTCGGCCTCGAAGCGCACCACCAGCACCGGGGTGGTGTTGGAGGCGCGGACCAGGCCCCAGCCGTCGGGCCACTCCACGCGGACGCCGTCGATGGTGTGGATGGCGGCGTCGGTGAAGCGCCGCTGCGCCTCGGCGACCAGCGCGTCCATGAGGGCCGCCTGCTCGCCCTCCTCGACCGCCACCTTGAGCTCCGGCGTGGCGACGCCCTCGGGCAGCTCGGCGAAGACGGCGGCGCTCGACCGGCCGTCGGCGGCGAGGATCTCCACCAGCCGGGCGCCGGTGTAGAGGCCGTCGTCGAAGCCGTACCAGCGCTCGGCGAAGAAGGTGTGGCCGCTCATCTCGCCGGCGAGCGGCGCGCCGCTCTCGCGCAGGGTCGCCTTGATCAGCGAGTGGCCGGTGCGCGACATCCGCGGCTCGCCGCCGGCGGCCGCGATCACCCGCGCCAGGTGCATGCTGCACTTGACGTCGTAGACCACGGGCTCGCCGGGGCGGCGGCGGAGGACGTCGCGGGCGTAGAGCATGAGCTGGCGGTCGGGCCAGATGACCTTGCCGGCGGCGTCCACCACGCCGAGGCGGTCGCCGTCGCCGTCGAAGGCCAGGCCCAGATCGGCGCCGCTGGCCCGGACACGCTCGATGAGGGCCTCGAGGTTGCGGGGCTCGGCCGGGTCCGGGTGGTGGTTGGGGAAGTCGCCGTCGACCTCGCAGTAGAGCGCCTCCACCCGGCAGCCGAGGGCCTCGAAGAGCCGCGGCGCCACCGCCCCGGCGACCCCGTTGCCGGCGTCGAGGACCACGTGCAGCGGGCGCTGCGGCCGGATATCGCCAGCGATGCGCTCGATGTAGCGCTCGACGATATCGGGGCGCTGCGCCACCTCGCCGCTGCCGGCGGCCAGGCGGCCGTCGCGGATGCGCTCGTAGAGCCCGGTGATGGCCGCGCCGGAGAGGGTGTCGCCGGCGACCATGACCTTCATGCCGTTGTAGGCCGGGGGGTTGTGGCTGCCGGTGACGGCGATCCCCGAGCCGGTGCCCAGCTCATGGGTGGCGAAGTACATCACCGGCGTCGGCGCCTGGCCGATGTCCACCACGTCGCAGCCGGCGGCGTTCATCCCCGCCGCGACGGCCGCCGCGAGCTCGGCGCTGGAGTGGCGGCCGTCGCGGCCGACGACCAGCCGCGTGACGCCCCGCTCGCGGGCCTCGCTGGCCACGGCCCGGCCGATCCAGTGGGCGATCTTGGCGTCCAGGGTCTCGCCGACGACGCCGCGGATGTCGTAGGCGCGGAAGATGGATGCAGGTACTTGCGCAGCGCTCACAGGCTCCTCCTCCTCGTCGCGCTCGGCTCCGGCAGCCGCCCCTCGGGCGCTGGCACCCAGTATGCCTGATCTCGGCGGCTAGGCGGTGCCGCTGTGGCCGAAACCGCCGCTGCCCCGGGCCGTGCCCGCGGTGAAGGCGTCGACGTAGGCCAGCTCCACCTGCGCCACCGGCTGGATCATCAGCTGCGCGATGCGCTCGCCCGGCTCGACGGTGTACGCCGCCGTGCCGTCGTGCTGGAGGATGACCCCGATCTCGCCGGTGTAGTCCGAATCGATCACGCCGATGCCCTGCGCCACCCGGAGGCCGTGCTTGAGCGACAGCCCGGAGCGGGAGGCCACCACCCCTACCAGGCCGGGGTCGGCGATGTGCACCGCCAGGCCGGTGCCGACCAGCCGGCGCTCCCCGGGCTGGAGGGGGAGCGGCTCGGACAGGCAGGCGCGCAGGTCCATGGCGGCGGAGCCGTCCGTGGCGTAGCCCGGCAGCGGGATCTCGCTGCCGAGGCGCTCGTCCACGATGCGGGCCTCGATCTTGCGGTGCATACCCCCTCCTAGCGCTCAGTCCTGGAAGCCGGCGCGCTCGGCGACGGTCCGCAGCAGGGACCGGGCCACATCCGCCTTGGGCTGCTGCGGCAGCGACACGCCGCCGTCGGCCCAGAGGAGCTCCAAGGCGTTATCCGCGACACCGAACCCCTGCCCCGGGCCCACGCGGTTGGCAGCGATCATGTCCAGCCCCTTGTCGAGCAGCTTGCGCCGGGCGTGGGCCGTCACGTCCTCGGTCTCGGCAGCGAAGCCGACCACGAAGGGCCGTGGCGAGCGCGCCGCCACGGCGCGCAGGGTATCAGGCGCCGGCTCCAGCTCCAGGGTCAGCCCCCCGCCGCCCTTCTTGATCTTCTCGGCCGCTGCCTGCCGGGGGCGGTAGTCGCTCACCGCCGCGGCGGCGATCAAGCAGTCTACCGTATCGACCCGAGCCAGGACGGCCTCGTACAGCTCCTCGGCGCGCTCGATATCGACGCGCTCCACCCCCGGCGGCGTAGGCAGCTCAGCGGGGCCGGTGACCAGCACGGCGCGGGCGCCGGCCTCCCGCGCCGCGGCGGCGATGGCGAAGCCCATGCGCCCGGAGCTGCGGCTGGTAAGGTAGCGCACCGGGTCCACGGGCTCGCGGGTGGGGCCGGCGGTGACCAGCACCGTCCGGCCCACCCAGGGACCGTCTCCCCCCACCCCGGCCTCCAGGACCGCCGCGGCGATGGCCGCCGGCTCACTCATCCGCCCCTCGCCGTACTCGCCACAGGCCTGCTCCCCGGCCTCGGGACCGACGCAGGCCACGCCCCGCTGGCGCAGGGTGGCGAGGTTCGCCTGGGTGGCGGCAGCCTCCCACATGGCGTTGTTCATCGCCGGCGCCACGGTGATCGGCGCCCGGGTGGCTAGGCACAGGGCAGCCGGCAGGTCATCGGCCCGGCCCGCGGCGAGGCGGGCCAGGAAGTCCGCGGTGGCCGGGGCGGCGACGACGTGATCCGCCCAGCGGGCCAGCTCGATGTGGCCCATGGCGGCCTCGGCCCCAGGATCGAGGAACTCGGTGCGGACCCGGTGGCCGGACAAGGCCTGGAAGGTCAGCGGGGCCACGAACCGCTGCGCGCCGGCGGTCATCGCTACCTGCACCTCGGCGCCGCCGCGGCGCAGCTCACGGACCAGGTCCGCGGCCTTGTAGGCGGCGATCCCGCCGGTGACGATCAGCAGGACACGGGGAGAGGGGGTCGGCGTCGGCATACGCATATTGTCGCAGATCCGGCAAAAACGCGCGCAGCGGTGCTACACAATCCGTGGTGGGGTTGAAAGCCGCAGCGCACCCTATATTGTCGTCCCAGGCAACAGAGGGGCATGCAAAGGAGGGGCTATGAGCCAGAACGAGGCGCAAGCGACAGAGGCAGCGTACCGTGACGAGGCCTCGACGCAGGTCGGTGGCCAGGGGGCCGAGCGCAGGCCGTCCCGAGGCCGGATCTCCCTGCGCGAGATGTTCGGCGCCGCCGAGGCACCGGATTTCGACAGCTACGAGGCCCTGGACGCCCATATCCGGCGCACCGAGACCAGCACGCGCATCCGCATGATCGGCATCCCGGCCGGTGCTGTCATCCTGGTGGTGGGGCTGAACCTGGTCGGCGCGCAGCAGGTGGCCATCGCGCTGACCTTCCCGCTGCTGTTCATCGCCGGCGTATTCATGATGACGGCGAACATCAACCGCTACCACCTCAGGCGGCTCAAGCGCCTGCGGGAGAACTGGGCGGACTGATCCGCGCGCTGCGCCGCAGGGAGGCGGCGCGGCCCTACCGCGACGTCGCCAAGGAGGGCAGTGCCATGTCGATCCGGTCCTGGCCGCTGGCGGAGCGGCCGCGCGAGCGGCTCATCGAGCGGGGGCCCGAGGCCCTGTCGGATGCCGAGCTGCTCGCCATCTTCCTGCGCACCGGGCGCCGCGGCCAGTCCGCCGTGGCCCTCGCCCGCGAGCTGCTCGACGCCTTCGACGGCCTGCGCGGCCTCCTCGAGGCCGACCGTGAGCGCTTCGCCGCGCGCCCAGGGCTAGGGGACGCCAAGTACGCCCAGCTCCAGGCGGTCCTGGAGATGGCCCGCCGGCACCTCGGCGAGGAGCTGCGCCGCGGGCCGGCGCTGACCAGCCCGGCGCAGACCCGGCGCTACCTCGCCGCGCAGCTGCGCCACCACCCCCAGGAGGTCTTCGCCAGCCTCTTCCTGGACAACCGCCACCGGGTCATCGGCTTCGAGGAGCTCTTCCGCGGGACCATCGACGGCGCCAGCGTCCACCCGCGTGAGCTGGTACGCCGCGCCCTGAAGCACAACGCCGCGGCGGTGATCGTCGCCCACAACCACCCCTCCGGGGTGGCCGAGCCGAGCCCGGCCGACGAGAGCCTCACCCACCGCCTCCGTGAGGCCCTGGGCCTCGTCGATGTCCGCCTGCTGGATCACTTCGTGGTGGGCGACGGGGAGCCGGTCTCCCTCGCCGAGCGGGGGGTGCTCTAAGGGGCCCTCAGGCGCCCAGCGCCCTCAGGCGCTGACGGCGCTGCGGAGCTTGCTGATGGCGTTCTTCTCGAGCTGGCGGACCCGCTCGGCGGAGACGCCGTAGTGGGTAGCGAGCTCCTGCAGGGTCTGGCGCTCCTCCTCGAGCCAGCGCCCGCGCAGGATCTGCTGGCTGCGCTCGTCGAGCTGGCTCAGGGCGCTGTGCAGGGTCTCGTCGCGATGGGAGCCCCAGTCCTCGCTCTCCACCACAGCGGCCGGATCGAACCGTCGGTCCTCCAGGTAGGCCGCCGGCGCCCGGGTCGGCTCCTCCTCGTCGTCGCCGAGCAGCGGATCGAAGCCGAGGTCCTGGCCCGAGAGGCGGGACTCCATCTCGAGGACCGTCTCCGGCTGCACGCCGAGCTCGCTGGCGACCGTCTCGACCTCCTCACGGCTCATCCAGCCCAGGCGCTTCTTGGCGCCGCGCAGGTTGAAGAAGAGCTTGCGCTGCGCCTTGGTGGTCGCGACCTTGACGATGCGCCAGTTGCGCAGGATGTACTCGTGGATCTCGGCGCGGATCCAGTGGACCGCGAAGGAGACCAGGCGCACGCCCACGTTGGGATCGAAGCGCTTGACCGCCTTCATCAGGCCGATATTGCCCTCCTGGATGAGATCGCCCAGCGCCAGCCCGTAGCCGCGATAGCCGCGGGCGATGTGCACCACGAAGCGCAGGTGCGAGAGCACAAGCTGCCGCGCGGCGTCCAGGTCGTTCTCGTAGTGGCAGCGCCGCGCCAGCTCATACTCCTCCTCCGCATCGAGCATCGGAATCTGATTCACAGCCTGGATATACGCCTCCTCGCTGCTCGTCGGCAGCGGGAGGTTCGTGTTCCCAACCTGCATCAGCTCCGTGCTCATAGTCGCTGTCACCTCCAACCTGAACTCACCCCTTCGACACGCTCGCTAGGATAGGCGCCCGCTTGGACAAGCGGGAGGCGCCCCAGTCTCCTACCTAGGGGCACTGCCGCAGGCCTTCAAGGGCAAGCTTGCGGCGGTGCTCCCGTACTTTTGAGTATAGGACATCCGCCCGGGGTATGGCGATTCACCGCGGCTCGATGGCGGCCAGGTGGCGGGCGACCGCCGTCCACGCGCCGAGCACGCCCAGCCCAGCGCCGATGAGCAGCAGGAGCAGGCCGTTGCCCAGCCCCAGGCCGCTGAGGGTGAAAGCCGTCCCGTAGGCCTCGGCCAGCCGCTCGGCCGGCCCGGCGAGGCTCCACCGGCCCAGGCCGGTGAGCCCCCAGGCGATCCCGCCGCCGAGCAGGCCGTAGCCGAGGCCCTCGTAGAGGAAGGGCCGCCGTACGAGGCCGTTGCTGCCGCCGATGAGCTTGACGATCTCGACCTCTTCGCGGCGGCTCTCGATGGTCAGGCGGATGGTGTTGCCCACCACCAGGACCACCGCCAGCGCCAGCAGGGCGCCGGTCGACCACAGGGCGCGCTCCGCGAGGGCGAGGATGGCGTGGAGCCGCTCCACCCACGCCTGATCGAGCCGCATGCGCGCGATCGCCTCCGTGCCGGCGAGCCTGTCGGCGAGGCGGCTCACCTCGCTAGGGGACAGCGACGGCTCCACGGTGACCACCAGCACCGGCGGCAGGGGATTCTCGTCCAGCAGCTCCAGGGCGGCATCGAGGCCCGAGTCGGCGCGGAAGGCGGCCAGGGCCTCCTCCGGGGTGATCGGCTCTACACCCGCTACCCCGGGGCGCTCCGCGATGGCATCGGCGCGGCGCTGCAGGGTCTCGGTGCCGGCATCCTGCTCCAGGAATAGGGAGATGCGCGGCGCCCCCGCTCCCCACCCCCCGGCGACCCGCTCGGCATTCGCCAGCGCCAGCATGAAGACCGCTGGCAGCGCCAGGGCGATGCCCACCACGGCGGCCGTAAGCAGGCTGTGCACCGGCGCGCTGCGAGCCCACGCCAGCGCCCTCGCCGCCGCCTGCCCGTGGCGCAGCAGGTAGAGCAGCGGCGCGGGCGGCGCCCGCCTCGAGCGAGGCCGATCCCGGCGCCGGCGGGTGCGCGGCACAAGCCGCTGCGCCCACCCCCCGGAGCGCCTCTGGCGACGCCTGGGCGTAGCGCCGTGCCCGGTGCGGCGGGCCATCAGGCGGCCTCCCGGGCCGGGCGATCGGCCACCAGCTCCCCTTCCCGCAGGCTCAGGGTGCGGTGGCCGAGCCGGTCCACCAGCCCCATGTCGTGGGTAGCGACGAGCACCGTGGTGCCGATCCCGGTGAAGGCGGTGAAGAGCCGCATGATCTCGTCGGACAGGCCCGGGTCGAGATTGCCGGTGGGCTCGTCAGCGAGGAGCACCGGGGGGCGGTTGACGACCGCCCGGGCGATGCCCGCCCGCTGCTGCTCGCCCCCCGAGAGGGTGACCGGATAGGCGCCCTCCTTGCCCAGCAGGCCCACCTTGTCGAGCGCCGCCCGGACCCGGCGCGCCGCCTCGCGCCGCGGGATGCCGGCGATCTCCAGCGGCAGGGCCACGTTGCCGAAGACCGTCCGGTCCGCGAGCAGGCGGTGGTCCTGGAAGGTCACCCCGACCCGCTGGCGCAGCAGCGGTACCTTGCGCCGGGGGAGCTGGCCGACATCCACGCCGCCGACCAGCACCCGGCCGCCGCTGGGGCGCTCCAGGCGCGGGATCAGGCGCAGCAGCGTGCTCTTGCCGGCGCCGGAGTGGCCGGTCACGAAGACCAGCTCGCCCTCGCCGACGGCCAGGCTCACGCCGCGCAGCCCGTCCCGGCCGGCCTGCTGGTAGCGCTTGCTGACCCGATCGAGGCGGATCATTCCGCCGTCAGGGCCTCCGCGAAGTCCGCGGCCCGGAAGGTGCGCAGGTCCTCAACCCGCTCGCCGACGCCGATGTAGCGCACCGGGATCCCCAGCCGCTCGGCCAGGGCCAGGAGCACGCCGCCGCGCGCCGTACCGTCGAGCTTGGTGACGGCGAGCCCCGTGACCGCCACGGCCGCCCCGAACTGCTCGGCCTGGGACAGGGCGTTCTGGCCGTTGCCGCCGTCGAGGATGAGGAGGGTCTCGTGCGGGGCGTCCGCGTCCTGGCGGCCGAGCACGCGGCGGATCTTGCGCAGCTCATCCATCAGGTTGGACTGGGTGTGGAGCCGCCCGGCCGTGTCCGCGATGAGGACGTCGGCGCCCCGGGCGAGGGCCGCCTGGTGGGCGTCGTAGACCACCGAGGCCGGATCGGAGCCGGTCGGCTGGGCGATCACCGGGCAGCCGACCCGCTCGCCCCACTCCTGGAGCTGCTCCACCGCCGCGGCGCGGAAGGTGTCCCCGGCGGCGATCATCACCGAGCGCCCCTCCTCCTGGAAGCGGGCGGCGAGCTTGCCGATGGTGGTCGTCTTGCCGGCGCCGTTGACCCCCACGGTGAGGATCACGAAGGGGCGCTTGCCCGGGTCGATCGCCAGCGGCTGCTCCACGGGCTCGAGGACGTTGCTGATCTCGGTGCGCAGGGCCTCGAGGACAGTCTCGCCGGAGCCGATGTTGGCGTTGCCCACGCGCTGCACCAGGCCATCGAGGACGCGCTGCGTGGCCTCCATGCCCACGTCGGCCTGGAGCAGCCGCATCTCCAGCTCCTCGAGCAGCTCGTCGTCGAGCTCACGGCGGCCCACGAAGAGGGTCGCCAGCCCCTCGGTCAGCCCGGTGCGCGTCCGCCGCAGCCCGTTGCGCAGCCGGCCCATCAGGCCGGTGCCCTTGTCGCTCCTATCGCTATCGCTCATGGACCTTCGGCACTGTCGTCGTTGTCAGGGATAATAGGGGCCGCGCAGCGGCCCGAAACGCTGCAATGGGGGGTATCCTACCATTGGTACGAGACACGGCGGCGAGCCGCCCGAGGGGAGCCATGGACCTGCTGTACCGACGCGCCACCGCACTGCTGCTAGCCTGCCTCGCCACCGCCGCTGGCGCCGCCGAGGTCCACGAGCACGAGCTCGACAACGGCCTGGACGTGCTCGTCGAGGTGGATCAGCGCGCCGGCGTGGCGGTCTCCATGCTCTGGTACCACGTCGGCGCCAGCTACGAGCACCGCCCCATCACCGGGGTCTCCCACGCCCTCGAGCACATGATGTTCAAGGGCACGGAGCAGCGCGGCAGCGGCGAGTTCTCCCGGCTCATCTCCCGGGAGGGCGGCGAGCACAACGCCTTCACCGGCCGGGACTACACCGCCTACTACGAGGCGCTCGCCGCCGACCGGCTGGGGCTGGCCCTCGAGCTGGAGGCGGAGCGCATGCACCAGCTGGCCCTCGACGAGGCGGCATTCCAGCGCGAGATGCAGGTCATCCGGGAGGAGCGCCGGCAGCGGATCGCGGACTCGCCCGAGGCCCGCGCCTTCGAGCGCTTCAGCGCCACCGCCCACGTGGCCAGCCCCTACCGCGACCCGATCATCGGCTGGCGCCACGACCTGGCGCGCATGGGGCTCGCCGACCTGGAGGCGTGGTACAGGCGCTGGTACGTCCCGGCCAACGCCACCCTAGTCGTCGTCGGCGCCGTTGAGCCCGAGGCGGTATTCGATATGGCTGAGCGCCACTTCGGCGCCGTCCCGGCACGGACGCCTGCGCCGCCGCCGGAGGGGCGGGAGATCAATACCGCGCCGGGCGAGCGGCGCGTGACGCTGACCCTCGACGACGCCCGGGTGCCGCTGCTGTACATGGCCTATAACACGCCCTCCCTGGCCACCGCTGAGGAGCCGCGCGACGCCTACGCCCTGCTGATGGCCGCGGAGATCCTCGACGGCGGCGGCTCGGCCCGCCTGCCCGAGCACCTGGTCCGGGGCGAGGGGATCGCCACCAGCGCCTCGGCGCGCTACTCGGCGGTCGCCCGGCTGGACACCCTCTTCTCGCTGGTGGCCCGGCCGAGCGACGAGGGGGACCTCGACGGCCTGGCGGAGGCGCTACAGGCCGAGATCCGCCGCCTGCGGGAGGAGCCCGTGGGCGAGGTGGAGCTCCAGCGGGCCGTGACGCGGCTGATGGCCCGCGAGGTCTTCGAGCGCGATGCCCCCATGGGCCGGGCGCGGCAGCTCGGCCGGCTGGAGGCCACCGGCATCGGCTGGCGCGAGCGGGAGCGCTTCGAGGAGCGGATCCGGGCCGTGACCCCGGCGGATATCCAGCGGGTCGCCCGCCGCTACCTGCAGCCGCAGCGACGCACCACCGGCCGCCTGCTGCCGGACGAGGAGGCGTCCTGATGGCCCCCCGGCGCCCGCTCCAAGCCGCGATGGCGGCGGCCGCTGCCGCCGCCCTGAGCGCCGGCACCGCCACAGCTGGGCCCGTGGCCCCCGAGGTGCAGCGCTGGCAGGCGCGCGCGGACGCCCCGGTCTACTTCGTCGAGGCCCACGAGGTGCCCATGGTGGATGTGGCGGTGGTCCTCGATGCCGGCAGCGCCCGCGACGGCGATACGCCGGGGCTGGCGCGGCTGACGGCGCGCACCCTGGATGAGGGCGCCGCCGGCATGGATGCCGGCGAGCTGGCCCGCCGCCTGGAGGACACCGGCGCCCGGCTGTCCACCTCCGTCAACCGCAGCCGGGCCCGGGTCCACCTGCGCAGCCTCTCGGAGGAGGCCCCCCTGGCCGAGGCCGCGACCCTCCTCCGGCAGGTGCTCGCCGAGCCGACGCTCGGCGAGGCGGCCGTCCAGCGGGAGCGCCAGCAGATGCAGCAAGCGCTCCGCACCCAGCGCCAGTCCGCTGCCAAGGTCGCCGAGCGCGCCCTCTACGAGGCGATGTACGGCGAGCACCCGTACGCCACGCCGCCCTCGGGGACCGAGGCGGGCCTGGCCGAGCTGGACCGGGCGCGGGTGGAGGCCTTCCACCGCAAGCACTACTCGGCCGCGAACGCCGGGGTCGCTATCGTCGGCGACCTCGAGCGTGCCGAGGCGGAGGCCCTGGCCGCCAAGGTGCTCGGCGCCCTGCCCGCCGGCGAGCCGGCGCCGGCGCTGCCGGAGCCGCCCGCCGAGCCTGCGGAGGACGAGGTCCGGATCGACTTCCCGGCTGAGCAGACGGCCATCGCCATGGGCCTGCCCGCCATCGCCCGCGGCGAGGAGTCGCTCGAGTACCCGCTGCGCGTGGCCAACCAGGTCCTCGGCGGCGGCGGGCTCGTCTCGAGGCTCGCCCGCGCCATGCGCGAGGAGCGGGGGCTCTCCTACAGCACGGCCAGCCGCCTACACGTAGCGCCGGTGCGCGGCCCCTGGATCGTGCGCTCCAGCGTCAAGGCGGAGCGCACCGAGGAGGCCCTCTCGGTCCTGCGCGGCGAGATCCGGCGCCTCGCCCGGGAGGGGCTCGACGCGGCCGAGATCGACGACGCCGTCCGCCACCTCACCGGCTCCTTCCCCCTGGCCCTGGCGAGCAACCGCGGCCTCATCCGGCAGTTGAGCGCCATGGCGGCGAGCGGCCTGCCGGCGAGCCACCTGGCCAGCTACATCCCGCGCATGGAGGCGGTGGACCCGGCGGATGTCCGCCGGGCCCTCGATGCCCGCCTGGACCCGGGGCGCATGGCCACCGTCCTCGTGGGCCCGAATGTCGAGGCGGTAGGGGCGGAGCCGGAGTGAGCCGGAGACGGGGCGGGCAGCTGCGCATCATCGGCGGCCAGTGGCGGGGCCGCAAGCTGCCGGTGCCGGCCGGCGGCGAGGGCGTGCGCCCTACCGGCGACCGGGTCCGCGAGACCCTCTTCAACTGGCTGGCGCCAGCGCTGCCCGGGGCCCGCTGCCTCGACCTGTTCGCCGGCACCGGCGCGCTGGGCCTAGAGGCCCTCTCCCGCGGCGCTGCGGAGGCCGTGCTGGTCGAGCGCGACCCCCAGGCGGCGGCCGGCCTGCGCCGGAACCTGGCCGCCCTGGGCGCTGAGGGCGGCCGCGTCGAGGCCGTCGACGCCCTGGCGTACCTGCGCCGGCCACCGGCGGCGGCCTTCGAGGTCGCCTTCCTGGATCCGCCCTACGAGGCCGATCTGCTGCCGGCGTGCTGCCAGGCCCTGGTCGATGGGGGATGGCTCGTGGCGGGGGCGCAGGTCTATATTGAGTCCCGCGCCGGCGCGGGATTGCCGCAGCTGCCCGCCACCTGGGAGCTCCGCCGGGAAGGACGCGCTGGGCGCTGCCGCTACCGGCTGCTCCGCGCCGGCGGAGCCACAGCCACCGAGGAGTGAGGAGCCATCGATGGGTGTAACCGCCATCTATCCCGGGACCTTCGATCCCATCACCCACGGGCACACGGACCTCATCCAGCGCGGTGCACGCCTGTTCGATCGGCTGGTGGTCGGGGTCGCCGCCAACCCCAGCCCCTCCAAGGCCCCCGTGTTCGCCGTTGAGGAGCGCCTGGCGCTGGTCCGGACCGCCCTCGACGGCCTCGACAACGTAGCGGTGGAGGCCTTCTCGACCCTGCTGGTCGAGTTCGTCGGCCGGCACGAGGCGCAGGTCATCGTCCGCGGCCTGCGCGCCGTGTCCGATTTCGAGTACGAGTTCCAGCTCGCCAGCATGAACCGGCAGCTCCGCAGTGACGTCGAGACGGTCTTCCTGACGCCAGCGGAGCAGCACGCCTTCATCTCCTCCAGCCTCGTCCGCGAGGTAGCCAGCCTCGGCGGAGATGTCTCGCGCTTCGTCCACCCGAGCGTGGAGGAGGCCCTGCGCCGGCGCGTCCGCCGCACGCCCTGAGGCCCCGCCTCAGCGCTGGCAGCGCGGGCAGAACCAGGTCCCGCGCTGCGCCACCCGCACCTGGCGCAGCGCCGCACCGCAGCCAGGGCACACCGAGCCGCCGTAGACCGACAGCGCCACCGCGAAATGACCCGCCTGCCCGCTGCTGTCGGTGAAATCCCGCAGGGTGGTCCCCCCGGCCGCCAGGGCTGCCCCCAGCACCTCGCGCACCGCCGCGGCCAGGCGCCGGTAGCGGGCCCGCGATACCTGCCCGGCGGCGCGATCCGGCCGGATCCCGGCGCGGTAGAGCGCCTCATTGGCGTAGATGTTCCCGACCCCGACCACGACCGAGGCGTCCATGAGGAAGGCCTTCACCGCGATCCGGCGGCCGCGCCCGGCACGGTAGAGGTGATCGCCGTCGAAGTCCGGGCCCAGCGGCTCCGGGCCGAGCCGCCGCAGCAGCCGGTGCGCCTGCGGATCCCCCGTGCCCATGAGCAGGCATCCGAAGCGGCGCGGATCCGTTAGCCGCACGGCGCGGCCGTCGTCGAGCGCCAGATCCGCGTGGTCGTGCCGCTCCGCCGGCGCCCGGGCGTCGACCACGCGCAGGCTCCCGGACATGCCCAGGTGCAGCAGCAGCCAGGCGCCGCTGTCCAGGTGGAGCAGCAGGTACTTGGCGCGCCGTGCCAGGGCAGCCACCCGCTCGCCGGCGATGGCGTCCGCCAGGCCCTCGGGCACGGGGTATCGCAGCTGCCGCTGGCGGACGACAGCACCGGTCAGGCGGCGCCCCACGACGTGGGGCTCGAGCCCGCGACGCGTGGTCTCGACCTCGGGCAGCTCGGGCACGACGGCCTCCAGTTGCGGCTCATATACGGCGCCGGGCCGCCGCAGTGCGGTGCACGGCCGGCGGCGCTATAATCATCGCATGAGCGAGGAACAGCCTACAGACGGACCGGAGATCTGGCTCGGCGTCGACACAGGGGGGACGTTCACGGACTTTGTCCTCCTCCAGGACGGCGAGCTGACGATCCACAAGGTACTCTCCACGCCCGAGCAGCCCGAGCGCGCCATTATCCAGGGCGCCCGCGAGCTCGGCGTCGCCGAGCGGCCCCTGCGGCTCGTCCACGGCTCCACGGTGGCCACCAATGCCGTGCTCGAGGGCAAGGGCGTCGACGTCGCCCT
>CAJXKI010000031.1 GCA_913055765.1 uncultured Ectothiorhodospiraceae bacterium | reverse complement strand
AACAAGAGTGAGCTCATCGAGGCAGTCGCCGACTCCGCCGATCTTTCCAAGGCCTCTGCCTCACGCGCCGTGGACGCTGTGCTCGAGTCCATTACCGACGCCCTGAGCGAGGGGGATCAGGTCACGCTGGTCGGCTTCGGCACCTTCTCCGTCCGCGATCGCGCGGCGCGTACCGGCCGCAACCCCCGCACGGGTGAGTCCATCGAGATCCCGGCGTCCAAGGTCCCGGGCTTCAAGCCTGGCAAGGCGCTCAAGGATGCGATAAACTAGAGGATTAACCGGGTGGTTAGCTCAGTTGGGAGAGCGTCGCCCTTACAAGGCGAAGGTCGCAGGTTCGAGCCCTGCACCACCCACCAGGGGTAGACAAGGCGGGCAAGGCAGCGTAGAATAATTCACGCAATAACGGAGCGGTAGTTCAGTTGGTTAGAATGCCGGCCTGTCACGCCGGAGGTCGCGGGTTCGAGTCCCGTCCGCTCCGCCAACTTGAGAGGCGGTCACCGCGCTGACCGCCACCCTAAAGGCGCCCACCGAGGCGCTTTTTTTGTATGCGGCCCCACCACTCATAGCAAGCGGCAGCGGACGAGGCATGCTTCAGGAGATTCGAGACGGCATCAAGGGCTGGATCGCATGGGCCATCATCGGCCTGATCGCCCTGCCCTTCATCTTCATGGGGGCGGGCGAGTATCTTGGCCGCGGCACGGAGGAGGCCGTCGTCGCTGAGGTCGACGGCGAGCAGATCCCCCGGGCCCGACTGGAGCAGGCGGTGGAGCGCCAGCGGAGCCGCCTGCGGGAGATGCTCGGCGGCGAGCTGCCGGAGGGGGAGGCCTTCGAGGCCGCCTCCCTGCGCCGTCAGGCCCTGGAGCAGCTCATCGACGAGACCCTGCTCAACGGCTACGTCGAGGGGCAGGGGCTGCGCGTCAGCGATGAGGAGGTGGCCCGGCGGATCCGCAGCCAGGGGATCTTCCAAGAGGGCGGGGAGTTCTCCCGGGAGCGGTATCAGACCCTGCTCGAGCGCAACCGGCTCAGCCCGGCGGCGTACGAGGAGCGGGTCCGGCGCGACCTGCGGGTCCAGCAGCTCGAGCAGGCGGTGCTGCGCAGCAGCCTGGTTACCGACTCGCAGCTGGAGCGCCTGGTGCGGCTGCGGAACGAGACGCGCGATTTCGCCTACCTGGAGGTGCCCCCCGAGCGCTTCCGCGACGAGGTGGCCGTCGATGACGCCGCCGTCGAGGCGCGCTACGAGGAGCGGAAAGAGGCGTACATGGCGCCGGAGGCGGTGCGGCTCGCCTACGTCGAGCTGGGGTTGCGCGATCTGCGCGATCAGGCGGATATCGATGAGACCGCCCTGCGCGAGCGCTACGCGGAGGCGTACGGCGACGCTGAGGACCCGCCGGCGTTCGAGCAGGTGCGCGCGGAGCTCGAGGCAGCGCTGCTCGAGGAGCAGGTCGGCACGGAGCTCGCCGCGCGCGCCGAGGAGCTGGGCAACCTCGCCTTCGAGCATCCCGAGAGCCTGGAGCCAGCCGCTGAGGCGCTGGGCCTCGAGGTGCAGGTCAGCGGCTGGATCGATCGCGACGCCGAGGGCGACGGGGTCGGCGGCATCCCCGAGGTGGTGGAGCAGGCCTTCAGCGAGGACGTGCTGGATAGCGGCCACAACAGCGAGCTGATCCAGCCCGAGGCGAACCGCTACCTGGTGGTGCGGGTCCGCGAGCACCGCGAGGCGGAGCCGAGGCCGCTGTCGGCCGTCGAGGCGCGCATCCGCGAGACGCTGCGCGGCGAGCGGGCCGCCGAGCGGGCCCGGCAACGGGCCGAGGAGCTCGTCGCGGCGGCGCGCGACGGCCGCTCCCTGGAGGAGATGGCGGCCGGGCTCGGCACCGAGGTGGCCACGGTCGAGGGTGCCCGGCGGGGCGAGGGCGGCCATCCGGCGCCGGTCGTGCGCCGGGCCTTCGCCCTGGAGGCGGGCGGCTACGGCCTGGCGGAGCTGGGCGACGGCGCGACGGCGCTGGTCCGCCTGGACGCGGTCGACCGGGGTGATGACCCGGAGGCCCTTGAGGAGGGCGAACGGACGCGGCTAGCGCGCCAGCTGCGCCAGGCTGCCGGCGAGTCCCAGCTCCGGGCCCTGGTCCGGGCGCTGCGCGCGGAGGCGGAGATCGAGATCCACGAGGAGCGGCTCTGATCGGGCGCCAGGCTCGAGAGCCCCTGCAGGCCGTGCGCCGCGGGGCTCTTCTGGCGCCTCCGGCGAGGCGCCCGGCTGCGCTACAGCTCGGCGCCGGAGAGGGCGACGCTGTGGAAGCCGGCGTCGACGTGGACGATCTCCCCGGTAATCCCGGAGGCCAGGTCCGAGCACAGGAAGGCGCCGGCGTTGCCCACCTCCAGGGTCGAGACGTTCTTGCGCAGCGGCGAGGCCTGCTCGTTGTGGCTCATCATCTGCTTGAAGTTGCCGATCCCCGAGGCCGCGAGGGTCCGGATGGGGCCGGCGGAGATGGCGTTGACCCGGATCCCCTCGGGGCCGAGGTCCGCCGCCATGTAGCGCATGCTCGACTCGAGGCTCGCCTTGGCGGCGCCCATGACGTTGTAGTTGGGCAGGGAGCGCTCGCCGCCGAGGTAGGTCAGGGTCACCAGGGCGCCCTGGCGCTGGCGCAGCATGTCGCGGCCGTAGTGGGCTAGGGCGACGAAGCTGTAGGCCGAGATCTCGTGGGCGGAGCGGAAGCCCTCCCGCGTGGTGTTGTCTACGAAGGAGCCGGTCAGCTCGTCGCGGGGGGCGAAGGCCACGGCGTGGACGATGCCGTCGATGCCGTCGCGCCAGTGCTTGCCGAGCTCGGTGAACACGGACTCGATCTCCGCGTCGGAGCTGACGTCGCAGGGGAAGACGAGGTCGCTGCCCACCGAGGCGGCGAGCTTGGTGACGCGGTCCTGGAGCTTGTCGTTCTGGTAGGTGAAGGCCAGCTCAGCGCCTTGCTCGTGCATCGCCTCGGCGATGCCCCAGGCGATGGAGCGGTCGCTGGCCACGCCGACGATGAGGATGCGCTTGTCCTGCAGGAATCCCATAGCTGCTGCTCTCCCGGCCGTTGTTGCTTGCGCGTGTGCCAAGGGGATGAAGCGGCGGCATCGTAACACGTCGCGCCCGCACCCCGCCTGATCGGTGGCGCCAGGGGCGGTGCCCCACGGGGCGTTGCCCCGATCGGTTATAATGCCTGAGCGCCGCATGCGCGGCACCCGAACGCTGCATCCACCACGGGGAATCCCAATGTCTTCGGTCATCGCCCTGGTCGGTCGGCCCAATGTCGGCAAGTCGACCCTGTTCAACCGGCTCACCGGCAGCCGCGACGCGCTGGTGGCCGACCACCCCGGCCTGACCCGCGATCGCCAGTACGGCGTGGTCCGCCACAAGGGTGAGCACGCCGTGGTGGTGGATACGGGGGGCATGGGCGAGGAGATCGCGGGGGTGGGTGCGGGCATGCACGAGCAGGCCCGGGCGGCGATCCGCGACGCCGACGCCGTGGTGATGCTCGTGGACGGGCCGGCCGGGGTCACCGCCGGCGACGCGGAGGTGGCCGCCGAGCTGCGCCGGGCCCAGGTCCCCGTCTTCCTGGCGGTGAACAAGACCGACGGGCTCGACCCGCGCCTCGTCGCCGGCGAGTTCCACGCCCTGGGGCTGGAGCGGGTCTACCCCATCGCGGCCACCCGCGGCCGCGGCGTCGGCGAGCTCCTCGACGCGCTGCTCCCGCAGCTGCCCCCCTCTGAGGCGGCGGGCGAGGAGGCGGACGACGGGATCCCGGTGGCCGTGCTGGGCCGGCCCAACGCCGGCAAGTCCACGCTCATCAACCGCCTGCTGGGCGAGGAGCGGGTGGTCGTCTACGACGAGCCCGGCACCACGCGGGACAGCGTCGCCGTCCCCTTCGAGCGCGACGGGCAGCGCTACACCCTCATCGATACGGCCGGCGTCCGCCGCCGGTCCCGGGTCAGCGAGACGGTGGAGAAGTTCTCGGTGGTCAAGAGCCTGGAGGCCATCGAGCGGGCCTCGGTGGTGATGCTGGTCAGCGACGCCCAGGAGGGGATCACGGACCAGGACGCCCGCCTGGCCGGCCACGTGCTCAAGGCCGGCCGGGCCCTGGTGCTGGTGATCAACAAGTGGGACAACCTGGATCCCGACCAGCGGCAGAAGGTCCGCCGCGATCTGGACCTGCGCTTCGCCTTCCTCGGCTTTGCGCGCCACCACTTCGTCTCCGCCCTCCACGGCAGCGGCGTGGGGCTGCTGCTGGACTCGGTGGAGCGGGCCCACGCCGCCGCCCACCGCGACCTGCCTACCTCGGCGCTCAACGAGGTCCTCCAGGAGGCGCTGGCCAACCACCAGCCGCCGCTGTCGCGGGGGCGGCGGATCAAGCTGCGCTACGCCCACCAGGGCGGCCACAACCCGCCGGTGGTCGTGGTCCACGGCAACCAGGTTGAGCGCCTGCCGCGGGCGTACGTCCGCTACCTGGAGAACTTCTTCCGGGAGGCGTTCGACCTCTACGGGACGCCGGTGCAGATCGAGTGCCGGTCCGGCGACAACCCGTTCGCGGGCAAGCCCAACAGGCTGACCGAGCGCCAGCGCCGGCGCCGGCAGCGGGTGATCCAGCACGCCAAGAGGCAGGACAAGCGGCGCAGGCGCAGGGCGCGGCGCTAGGGCCTGCCGATGGCGGGCGGCCCGCCGGTGCCGCCTCCCCGAGGGCTCGGTAGGCGGGGGGAGGCTCAGGTGCGGACCAGGATGACCGACACGTTGTCCGGGCCGCCGCCGTCCAGCGCCGCCTCGATGAGGTCCTGGGCCCGCTGGGCCAGGGAGTGGCTCGCCTCCGCGACGATGGCGCGGATCGCCTCGTCCGCCAGCGGCTCGGTGAGCCCGTCCGAGCAGAGCAGGAACAGGTCGCCGCTGCGCCGGGGCAGCCGGCTGACGTCCGGCTCGGCACGGGTGACGGCGCCGAGGGCACGCTCCAGGACGTTGCGCTCGGGGGAGCGCCGGGCCTCGGCCTCGGTGATCTCGCCGGCGGCGAGGGCGTGCTGGACCGGGGTGTGGTCCGAGGTCAGGCGCTCCAGGTGCCCCCCCCGATAGCGGTAGATCCGCGAGTCGCCCACATGGGCGATGGCCACCTCGTCCGGGGCCGCGCAGAGCAGCGCCAAGGTCGTGCCCATGCCCTCGTAGCGGCGGTCGCGCTCGGTGTAGGAGAGCACCGCCCGGTTGGCCAGCTGGACCAGGTCGGCCGGATCGCCGCCGGACTCGAGCCAGGTGTGGTCGCTGCCGTGGTGGTTGCGGGCGATGCGGGTGATGGCCTCCACGGCCAGCCGGGCCGCCTCCTGCCCGTAGGGCAGGCCGCCCATGCCGTCGGCGAGGGCGACGACCCCGGCGCTCTCGTCCCAGTCGATGCGGTCCTCGTTGCGGGGGCGCACATGGCCCCGGTGGCTCTCACCGACGATCTCCATGGTCTTGACTCCTCCAGGCGGTGCTCTTTATCGGATTATGGGCACGCGGGCCGCTCATCGTAGTCCCTGCAGCCGCCTCCGGGAACCGGGGCGCCCATCGCGGGGGGCGGAGGGGGCAGCCGGCGCGGTCCAGTGTCAGAGCCGGGGTGTGAGGCGGCGCTCGGCTCGTTATTATAAGGGGTACATTTGGCCCACGGCGGCTCGGATGCCCCGAGCCGGCGCCGATCAAGGAGTCGCTGCAGTGAGCCTAGTGATCTTCCTCGCGTACCTCGGGGCCTGCACGGCCGCGGCGACCACCGGGGCCCTGTTCGGCCCAGGGGCGTGGTACGACCGGCTGGACAAGCCGTCCTGGACGCCGCCGAACTGGGCCTTCCCGCTGGCCTGGACGGCGGTCTACCTGATCATCGCCTACGCGGCCTGGCGGGTCGCCGTCTCCGGGGCCGATCTGCTGCCCCTGGGGCTGGCGCTGTGGTCGCTGCAGATCGCCCTGAACGGGCTCTGGACCCCGACCTTCTTCGGCCTCAGGCGGATCCGCAGCGGGCTCATGGTGCTGAGTGCGCTGTGGGTGACCGTGCTGCTGACCACGGCGGCCTTCCTGGCCGTGGACGGGATCGCCGGGGCGCTGTTCGTGGTGTACCTGCTCTGGTTGACCTACGCCTTCTCCCTGAACTTCGAGATCTGGCGCCGGAACGGCAAGGGCGAGGGCGAGCAGGGCGCCCACCCGCAGGGCAGCGCCTGATCCAGCCGGGCGGGTCGCCCCGCTGCAGCCAGCCTCAGGGCCGCGCCGTGCGCGGCCCCGCCCCGCCGAGGCCGGCGCCCCCGCCGCCGGGGCGCAGCCCCGGGGTGGCGGGCCCCGCTACGGCATGACCTGCTTGAAGGGCTTCACCTCGACCCGCCTATAGACGCCCGCCGCTACGTAGGGGTCCGCGTCGGCCCAGGCCTGGGCCGAGGCCAGCGAGTCGAACTCGGCGATGACCAGGCTGCCCGTGAAGCCCGCCTCCCCGGGGTTCTCCGCGTCCACTGCCGGGTACGGGCCCGCCAGCAGCAGGCGCCCCTCGTCGCGCAGCTGCTCCAGCCGCGCCAGGTGCGCCTCGCGGGCCTGCCGGCGCAGCGGCAGGCTGTCCTCCACGTCCTCGCTGATGATGGCGTAGTACATGGCTTACCTTATCGCTCCCTGAGGCCTCCGGTACAATGAAGGGGAGCGTATGCCCCGCAGCGGGGCGTGTCCACGGGAGAGGCAGCCATGGCGCAGTATTTCGAGGTCCACCCGGAGACGCCGCAGCAGCGCCTGATCAATCAGGCCGTGAGCATCCTCGTCGAGGGCGGGGTGGTCGCCTACCCCACCGACTCCAGCTACGCCCTCGGCTGCCGGATGGGGGACAAGGCCGCCGTAGACCGGATCCGCGATATCCGGCGCCTGGAGAGCGGGCACAACTTCACCCTGGCGTGCAAGGATCTCCAGGACATCGGCACCTACGCCAAGATGGAGAACTACGCCTACCGCCTGCTCAAGTCGCACACGCCGGGGCCGTACACCTTCATCCTGCGGGCGACGCGGGAGGTGCCGCGCCGTCTCCAGCACCCGAAGCGCAAGACCATCGGTATCCGGGTGCCGGACCACCGCACGTGCCAGGCGCTGCTCAAGACCTTCGAGGAGCCGCTGATGAGCGTCACGCTGCAGCTGCCCGGCGATGACCTCCCGCTCAACGACCCGGAGGAGATCCGCGACCGGATCGGCAGGCAGGTCGATGCCGTGGTCGCCGGCGGGCCCACCGGCGGGGGGGTCAGCACGGTGGTGGACCTCACCGGCGAGGCCGCCGAGGTCGTCCGCGAGGGGGTCGGCGACACGCGGGTCTTCCAGCACGCCTGAGCGCGGCGCAACTGTACAAGCCACAACGAGGAGAGCTGCTTGGCTAACGTCCACGCAAGACCGAGCCGCGTCCTGTCGGGCATGCGCCCGACGGGGCGCCTCCACCTAGGCCACTACCACGGGGTGCTCAAGAACTGGGCCCGCCTGCAGGGCGAGTACGAGTGCTTCTTCTTCGTCGCCGACTGGCACGCCCTCACCACCCACTACGAGACGCCCTGGGTGGTCGGCGAGAACGTCTGGGACATGGTCATCGACTGGCTGGCCTGCGGCATCAATCCCAAGCTGGCACGGCTGTTCATCCAGTCCCGGGTGCCGGAGCACGCCGAGCTCCACCTGCTGCTGTCCATGATGACGCCCCTGGGGTGGCTGGAGCGCGTGCCGAGCTTCCGCGATCAGCAAGAGCAGCTCGACGACCGGGACCTGTCGACCTACGGCTTCCTCGGCTACCCGCTGCTCCAGTCGGCCGATGTGCTCATCTACAAGGCCACGGAGGTGCCGGTAGGCGAGGACCAGGTGGCGCACCTCGAGCTCACCCGGGAGATCGCGCGGCGCTTCAATCACCTCTACGGCGTCGAGCCGGGCTTCGAGGAGAAGGCGCAGGAGGCGGCGCGCAAGATGGGCAAGAAGAACGCCCGCCTCTACGGCGAGCTGCGCCGCCGCTACCAGCAGGAGGGGGATCGCGACGCGCTTGAGGAGGCCCACGCCCTGCTCGAGGGGCAGCCGAATATCACCGTCGCCGACCGCGAGCGCCTGTTCGGCTACCTCGACGGCACTACCCGGGAGCTGCTCCCGGAGCCGGACGTGATGCTCACCCCCAACCCGAAGATGCCGGGGCTCGACGGCCGCAAGATGTCGAACTCCTACGGCAACACCATCGGCCTGCGCGAGCCGGCGGACGAGGTGGCGCGCAAGCTGCGCACCATGCCCACCGATCCGGCCCGGGTGCGCCGCAATGACCCCGGCACGCCGGAGAAGTGCCCCGTCTGGGGCTTCCACCAGGTCTACTCGGACGAGCGCACCCAGGCGTGGGTCCAGGAGGGCTGCACCACCGCCGGGATCGGCTGCCTGGAGTGCAAGCGCTGCATCATCGATGCGGTGGACGCCGAGCTGGCGCCCATCCGCGAGCAGGCGCAGGCGTACGCCGGTGATCCCGAGCAGGTGCGCTCGATCATCGTCGACGGCTGCGAGCAGGCGCGCGAGGAGGCGCGGGAGACCCTCTCCGAGGTGCGCAGCGCTATGGGCCTAGAGTACCGGTGACAGAGGCCGCCGAGGGGCAGGAGGGCGAGGCCCAGGGCAGCGGCGCGGACCCGGTGGCGCGCGTCGGCGGCGAGCCGATGCTGCGCCTGCCGGACGATCTCTACATCCCGCCGGATGCGCTGGAGGTCTTCCTGGAGGCCTTCGAGGGCCCCCTGGACCTGCTCCTCTACCTGATCCGGCGGCAGAACCTGGATATCCGCGACATCCCGATCGCCGAGATCACGCGGCAGTACATGGCCTACGTCGAGCTGATGCGTGAGCTGCGGCTGGAGCTGGCCGCCGAGTACCTGGTCATGGCCGCCATGCTCGCCGAGATCAAGTCCCGGGTCCTGCTGCCGCGGCCGGAGGCGGAGGCCGATCCGGAAGAGGAGGAGGGGGACCCGCGGGCGGAGCTCATCCGCCGGCTGCAGGCGTACGAGCAGTTCAAGCGCGCCGCGGAGCGGCTCGACGAGCTGCCTCGGCTGGGGCGGGACATCTTCCCGGCCTGTGCGGCGGCGCCGGACTGCCAGCCGCCGCCGGCGCCGCCGGCGGTGAGCCTGCGCGAGATGCTCCTCGCCCTCTCCGAGGTGATGCGTCGGGCCCAGCTCAACGAGCATCACCAGGTGGCGCGCGAGGCGATCAGCATCCGCGGGCGCATGAGCGAGCTCCTGGGGCGGCTGTCCAGCGAGCGGCACACGCCGCTCGCGGAGCTGCTGGCGGCCGGCGAGGGGCGCGCCGGTGTCGTGGCCACCTTCTTCGCGCTGCTCGAGCTGGTCCGCGAGTCCATGGTGGACGTCGTCCAGGCCGAGGCCTTCGCCCCGATCTACTTGCGCGCCCGATGAGCACGCCGCCGCTCAAGCACATCGTGGAGGCAGCGCTGCTCGCCGCCGGCGAGCCCCTGAGCCTTGAGCGCCTCCAGGGGCTGTTCGAGGCAGGGCAGGCGCCGGAGCGCGAGGTGATCCGCCAGGCCGTGGTCGAGCTGGCGGCGGACTACGAGGCGCGCGGCATCGAGCTCCGCGAGGTGGCCGGCGGCTACCGCATCCAGGTCCGGGCCGAGGTGTCGCCCTGGGTGTCGCGGCTATGGGCGGAGCGGCCGGCGCGCTACTCGCGGGCCATGCTGGAGACGCTGGCGCTGATCGCCTATCGGCAGCCCGTCACCCGCGGCGAGATCGAGCAGGTGCGCGGGGTCAGCGTCAGCACCTCCATCATCCGCACCCTCGAGGAGCGGGGCTGGATCCGGGTAGTAGGGCGCCGGGACGTGCCGGGACGGCCGGCGATGTACGCGACCACCCGGGCCTTCCTGGAGCACTTCAGCCTGGGCAGCCTGGATGAGCTGCCGGAGCTGGCCGCGCTCCAGGATCCGGAGCAGGCCGAGCTGGAGCTGGATCGGCGCCTGCCGGATGGAGCGGGCGACGGGGCGGCCGGCGAGGCGCCGGCCGGCGACGACGAGGCCGCCCCAGGCGGCGGCGATGGCCATGGCACGAGCGGCAGCCGGCCGGCGGGCGGGGCAGGCACGCCCGCCGGCGGCGCGGACGACGCAGAGCAGGGGGATAGCGGTGACGGATAGCGGCGGTGACCGGCCGGCAGGCGAGAAGCTGCAGAAGGTCCTGGCCCGGGCCGGGCTGGGCTCGCGCCGGGAGATGGAGGCGGCGATCAGCGCCGGCCGCGTGCAGGTCGGCGGGCGCACGGCCCGGCTCGGCGATCGGGTCGGGCCGCGGGACCACGTGGCCTTTGACGGCCGTACCCTGCAGCGCGCCCATCGCGAGCCGCCGCGGCGGGTGCTGATGTACAACAAGCCGGAGGGTGAGGTGACCGCGCGCTCCGATCCGGAGGGGCGGGACACTGTCTTCCGGCGTCTGCCGCGGACCCGAGGGCGCTGGATCTCCGTGGGCCGGCTCGACATCAACAGCCAGGGCCTGCTGCTGTTCACCAACGACGGCGAGCTGGCCAACGCCCTCATGCACCCCTCCCAGGGGGTGGAGCGCGAGTACGCCTGCCGCATCCACGGCGAGGTGACGGAGGAGATGGTGCAGCGCCTGGTCTCCGGGGTCGAGCTGGAGGACGGCACGGCCTGCTTCGACGTGGTGGACTCGGCCATGCCCCTGGATGAGGTCAGCGAGGGGGCCAATGCCTGGTACCACGTGATCGTCACCGAGGGGCGGCGCCGGGAGGTGCGGCGCCTGTGGGAGTCCCAGGGCGTGACGGTGAGCCGCCTGATCCGGGTGCGCTACGGCCCCGTGGTCATGCCGCGGGATCTGCGCCAGGGCCGACTACGCGAGCTCGATGAGGCGGCCAAGCGCGAGCTGTATGAGCACGTGGGCCTCACCCTGCCGCAGCCGGAGCAGGAGTCCCCCCAGCGGGGTCGCCGCCGGCGTAGGCGCAGGCGCCGCTGAGCGGGCAGCCCTCGCAGCGCGGCCGCGGCCGGCAGGTGTCCTTGCCCAGGGCCACGATCTGGGCATGGAGCTCGTTGAAGGCCTCGGTGTCCGGGCCTAGGGCGGCCTCCACGGCCGCCCGGAGCCGCTCGTAGCCCTCGTCGCCCTCGATCCAGCCGAGGCGCGCCAGGAGGCGCCGGGTGTAGGCGTCCACCACGAAGACCGGCCGGTGGAGGGCGTAGAGCAGGATGTCGTCGGCGGTCTCGCGGCCGATGCCGGTGACCGCCAGCAGCCGCCCGCGCAGCGCCTCCGTGCCCTGGCGCTGCATCCCCGCCAGGCTGCCCTCCTGCAGGTAGGCGAGGCACAGGTTGCGCAGCCGCCGGGCCTTGACGTTGAAGTAGCCGGTGGGCCGGATGGCCTCGGCGACCGCCTCGGGGTCGGCCTCGAGCAGCGCCGCCGGGTCGAGCAGGCCGGCCTCGTGCAGCCGCGACAGGGCCCGCTCGACGTTGCGCCAGGCCGTGTTCTGGGTCAGCACCGCGCCGACCAGGACCTCGAAGCCGGTATCCGCCGGCCACCAGTGCTGCGGGCCGTGGTGGGCCAGCAGCGCCTGCAGCAGCCAGCGCAGGCGCCGCTCGGTCAGGCCCGTGATCGGCCGGGATGCGGCGCTCAAGCCGGGGCCGGCGCCACCGTGAGCGACTGGCCGTGGTAGTCCCGGCCGTCCGGGCCGAGCAGGCGCAGGAAGGCACCGGCCACCTGCTCCGGCTGGATCAGCCCCTGCGGGTCCTCGAAGGGGAACGCGTGGTGGCGCAGCCCTGAGGCCACGACGCCCGGCTCCAGGCTGTTGACGCAGACGCTGGTGCTCTCGGCGAGCTCCTTGGCGAGCACCCGCATCAGCCCCTCGAGGCCGGCGTTGGCCACGGTGTAGGCGCCGCCGTAGGCCTTGCCCTCGCGGCCGCTGGCGTCGGTGGTCAGCACGATGGCGGCGCGGTCCGACTCGCGCAGCAGCGGCAGGCAGGCCTGGATCAGCATGAAGGCGGCATTCAGGTTGATCTGCAGCGTCTGGTACCACGCCTCCGTGTCGTAGAGCTCCACCGGCGCCGGCTTGCCGAGGGTGGCGGCGGCGTGCAGGAGCCCGTCGAGCCGGCCGAGCCCCTCGCGGATCCGCTGGGCGACCTCGGGGAAGTTGTCGAAGGTGGCCCCCTCGAGGTTCATCGGGTAGATCGCCGGCTCCGGGTGGCCGGCCTCGACGATGCCGTCGTAGAGCCGCTCGAGGGCCTTGAGGTCCTTGTCGAGGATCACCACCGTCGCCCCGGCGGCGGCGCGCCGGCGGGACACCGCCTCACCGATGCTGCCGGTGGCGCCGGTGACGAGGACGGTGCGTCCGGCGAGGGCGCCCTCAGGGAGGTGGTAGTCGGCGGAGATCAGCGCTTGCTCGGCCACGGCTATCCCTCAAATTGTTATAGGGTTTCACAAGAGGCTGCACCTTACCGAGCGGCCGTGGGCCGCGCAAGGCCGTGCCTGGCTGCCCACGCGCCGCCGGCGGGGCGCCTGCCCGCTATTCTAGGGAGTCGCGATCCGCCCACGCCAGGCGATCCACGCCTTGCGCAGCGGCGGTAGGGTGATACGGCCCCGGATCAGCTCCGCCGGGCCGCGGCGGCGGATCTCGGCGAGCAGGGCCTGGTGGATCGCTGCGTAGCCTGTCAGCGGGTGCAGCGCCCGGCGCCGGGCGCGTCCCGCCGGCGCCTGCCGGGCAGCCTGCGGGTAGAGCGGGGCTATAGCCTGCGCCTGCGCCGCCAGGGCCTCGAGCAGCGCCGGCTGGGCCTGGCCGTCCGCCTGCAGCAGCGGGCCCTGGCCGGGGACGCCGGCCTCCTCCAGCCGCGCCTGCGGCAGGTCGCTGTCGCCGTGCCGGGCGGCCCAGCCCTGGAGGCGGAGGTTGCGGGTCAGGCCTGTTGCGCTGCCGAGGGCCGTGGCGTGGGCCGTCGCCTCGGCGTCCTCGCCGGCGAGGATGCGGGCGGCCAGCCGCAGGGGCGCTGCGCCGTAGCGCTCGGCGTGCTCGCGCTGCTCGGCGAAGGTCGCGGGGCGGTCGCCGTCGAGGACCCGGTCGGCCTCGTCGAGCAGGGCGCGCAGCTCGGCGCCCGGGAGCCCGTGGGCGCGGACGGCCGCGGCCAGGGGTGCGGCCAGGGGGTGATCGCCGCCGCCGTCGAGGATCCGCGCCAGCTCTGTGCGCCACCAGTGGAGCCTGGCGCGGGCGACGTCGGGCTCGCTGGTGGTCAGCGGCACGCGGCGGATCTCGCCGCTGAAGGCGGCCACGGCCTGCAGGGCCCCGCGCCGCTGCCTCGGCGCCAGGCGCAGGGCGTAGTCGAGGCTAGAGCCGGCCGGGGCGGTCCGCTCGAGGGTCTCGGCAGGGATGGCGGGCTCAGGCATGGCGGTGCGCTACTCGCTGGCAGGATCCAGGCTGCCCCCGGCTGGCGGCTCCAGCCACCCCAGCAGCTCGCCGGGCTGGCGGATCAGGCCGTGGGCGCCCCATCGGGCCGGCCGATCGCCGGCGTGGAGGTAGCCGAAGAGCGCCACCAGGCTGCGGGCGCCGGCCGCCAGGGCGGCGTCGATGTCCCGGCGGGCGTCGCCGAGGCCCCAGCAGGCCTGGGGTGGGCATCCCAGCCTCGCCGCGGCGTGGCGGATGGGGAGGGGGTGGGGCTTGGCGTGCGCCAGGGTATCGCCGCAGACCACCGCCTCAGCCCGCCCGCTGAGCCCCAGGCGCTCGAGCAGGGGCTCGGTGAGGTGGGTCGGCTTGTTGGTGACGATCCCCCAAGGGATGCCGTGCGCGTCGAGGGTGTCGAGCACCCCGGCCATGCCCGGGAAGAGGCGGCTGCGCTCAGCGAGCCGCGCCCGGTAGCGGCGCACCAGCTCCGCCTCCAGCGCCTCGGCCCGCGGCTCCGAGGGGGGCACGGAGAAGGCGTGGCTGACCATGACGCGGGCGCCGTGGGAGACGGCGGCCTGCAGCGCCTCCGGCGCGACGGCGGGACGGTCCGCCTCGGCGAGCAGCTCCTGGACGCAGGCGATGAGGTCCGGCGCCGTGTCCACCAGGGTGCCGTCGAGGTCGAAGAGTACGCCGCTAGGACCGTTCATCCCTTGCGGAAGTGGGCGAGGTAGTTCACCGAGGCGTCCCGCTTGAGCCAGGCCTTGCGGCTGAAGGGGTTGTAGCCCAGCCCCCGCACCTCCTCGAGCGCCAGGCCGCTGTCCCGCGTCCAGCGGGTCAGCTCCGAGGGGCGCACCAGGCGCTCGTAGCGGTGGGTGCCCCGGGGGAGGAGGCCGAGGACGTACTCGGCGCCGAGGATGGCCAGGGCGTAGGCGCGCGGGGTGCGGTTGATGGTGGAGAAGCAGGCGTCCCCGCCGTCGCGCAGCAGCGTGGCCACAGCGGCGACCACCGAGGCCGGGCGCGGGGTGTGCTCGACCATCTCCATGCAGGTCACGGCGTCGAAGGGAGTGATATCGCCGCGCTGGGCCTCCTCGGCCAGGTCCTCGACGGTGCCGAGGCGGTAGTCGATGTCGGCGAGCTCCGCCTCCATGGCGTGGAGCTTGGCGGCCTGCAGGGCCTGCCGGGCGGTGTCGATGCCCAGCACCTGGGCGCCACGGCGCGCCATGGCCTCAGCCAGCAGGCCGCCGCCGGCGCCGACATCCAGGACCCGCTTGCCCTCGAGGCCGCCGAGGCGCGCCTCGAGCCAGGCCAGCCGCACGGGGTTGATGTCGTGCAGGGCCCGCTGGCTGCCCTCCGGCTCCCACCAGTCGGTCGTGGCGTCGAAGCGCTCGGTCTCGCGGGGGTCCTCGTTGCGCTCGCTCGGCTCGGGCTCGGCCATGGCGCGCTCCTCCTGTCCCTCGCCGGTCATTGCGCCCGCCCGGCGGCGATGCGCGCCCGCCACGCCTCGGCCCGCTCCACCGCGGCGCCGGCGTCCAGGGTGGTCAGCTGCCGGTCGCGCACGCGGGGCTCGCCGGCCACCCAGACGTCGGTAACGTGCTGCCGGGTGGCGGCGTAGACCAGCTGGGAGAGCGGGTTGTAGACGGGGCGGACGTCCGGGTCGGCGAGGGAGACGGCGGCCAGGTCGGCGGCCTTGCCGGGGACGATGGAGCCGAGCTCGTCGTCCACCCCGAGGGCCTGGGCGGCGTTGAGGGTGGCCATGCGCAGGGCCTCCTCGGCGGGCAGGGCGGCGGCATCGCCCGAGACCGCCTTGGCCAGCAGGGCCGCGGTGCGCATCTCGCCGATGAGGTCCAGATCGTTGTTGCTGGCCACGCCGTCGGTGCCCAGCGCCACGTTGACGCCGGCCTGGCGCAGCGCCGCCGTGGGGCAGAAGCCGCTAGCGAGCTTGAGGTTGGCCTCGGGGCAGTGGAGGACGTGGGCACCGGCCTCGGCCAGGCGCTCGCTCTCCGCCGGCTCCAGCTGCGTGGCGTGGACGGCGAGCAGCCGCGGCGACATGAGCCCCAGCTCGTCCAGCCGCTGCAGGGGGCGCTTGCCGGTCTCGTCGACGCTCCGCTGCACCTCGTCGGCGGTCTCGTGGACGTGGATGTGGATGGGGACGTCCAGCTCCTCGGCGTGGCCGGCGATCCGCTCCAGGAAGGCGTCCTCCACGGCGTACGGCGAGTGCGGGGCGAAGGCCGTGCGCACCAGCGGGTCGTCGCGGTAGGCGTCGTGGAGGGCGAGGCCCTTGGCCAGGTACTCCTCCAGGCTCTGGGCGTAGCCGCTGGGCACGCCGATGACGATCATCCCGAGGACGGCGCGCATCCCCACCTCGCGAGCCGCCTCGCCGGTGACGCCGGGGAAGAAGTACATGTCGTTGAAGCAGGTCACCCCGCTGAGCAGCATCTCCCCCATGGCCAGGGTGCTGCCGTCGCGGATGAAGGCCTCGCTGACCCAGCGCTGCTCCGCCGGCCAGATGTGCTCGGTGAGCCAGGTCGTCAGCGGCAGGTCGTCGGCCATGCCGCGCAGCAGGGTCATCGCCGAGTGCGTGTGGGCGTTGATGAGCCCGGGGATGAGGACGTGCTCGCCGAGCTCTCGGCGCTCGCCGGCCTCGTAGCGGCGGCGCAGCTCGTCGTTGGGGGCGACCGCTGCGATCCGGCCGTCGCGCAGGGCGACGCCGTGATCGTCGAGGATGGTATCCGCCGGCTCCACCGGCAGGACCCAGCGGGCGTGGATCACTGTGTCGACACGTTCCATAATGCGCTCCCTTACTCCGAAGATGAGGGTACCACGCATTGACGACAGCCTCCCACGACACGGTCCGGGCGCTCGAGTGGCGTGACGGCGGCCTCTACCTCCTCGATCAGCGCCGGCTCCCGGCAGAGGTGGCGTACCGCTTCTGCCCGGAGGCGGGGGACGTCGCCGAGGCGATCACCGACATGGTGGTCCGCGGGGCGCCGGCGATCGGGGTCGCCGCGGCCTACGGCGCCGCCCTGGCGGCCTCGGCCGCATGGCAGCGCCACGGCAGCGGCTGGTACGCCGGCATGGCCGAGGATATGGCCGCCCTTCGCCGCTCCCGCCCCACGGCGGTGAACCTGGCCTGGGCCCTGGAGCGTATGCAGGCGCGGGCCGCCGCGCTGCCCGCCGACGCGGATCCAGGGCCGAGCCTGCTCGAGGAGGCTCAGGCCATCCACGAGGCCGATGTGGCCGCCAACCGGCGCATGGGCCGCTACGGCGCGGGGCTGATCCAGCCCTGCAGCGGCGTGCTCACCCACTGCAATACCGGCTCGCTGGCCACCGGCGGCCTGGGCACAGCCCTGGGCGTGATCCGCACCGCCTGGGCGGAGGGGCGTGTGGCGCGGGTCTTCGCCGACGAGACCCGGCCCTGGCTGCAGGGGTCGCGGCTGACGGCCTGGGAGCTCGCCGCCGACGGCATCCCGGTGGAGGTGCTGGCGGACGGCGCGGCGGCGGCGCTGATGGCAACCGGCGAGGTAGGCTGGGCCGTCGTCGGCGCGGACCGCATCGCCGCCAACGGCGACGTGGCGAACAAGATCGGGACCTACGCCGTCGCCCTCGCGGCCCGGGCGCACGGTGTGGGCCTGATGGTGGTCGCGCCCACCTCGACCATCGATCCGGCCGCGAGCAGCGGCGAGGATATCCCCATCGAGGCGCGGGACGGCCGCGAGGTGCTGGAGCTCGGTGGGCGGCGCATCGCCCCGGCCGGCGAGGGTGTCGGGGCCTGGAACCCGGTCTTCGACGTCACCCCGGCGGGGCTGGTGGACGCCATCGTCACCGAGCAGGGGGTGGCGCATCGGCCGGATGCCGACGGCATCGCGCGGCTGCTCGAGGCCCGCGGCTGAGGCCAGGGGCCCGCATCAGTCCTGCCGCCCGATGCGCATGCCCACCCGGGTGATCCGCCCGTCGCTCATCTCGCGGACCGTGAACTGCAGGTTGTCG
>CAJXKI010000030.1 GCA_913055765.1 uncultured Ectothiorhodospiraceae bacterium | reverse complement strand
GTCGAGCAACACCGTCGTTTGGCATTTTCTTCATGAACCGCCGTGTACGGACCCGTACGCACGGTGGTGTGGGAGCCAGGGGCGGGCGACCGCCCCGGCTACCCGATTCGGCGCCGGTACGCCTGCGGCGATCCCGGCACCCCGCGGACGTGCGGCTGGCGTGCGATGCGCAGGGACGGGAGCGCGTCCCGCTTGCCGGGGAGCCCGGGCGGAGGCGAGGATAGGGCCTCCACGCCTAAGGGAGGGTGAGCCATGCCTGAAGCGCCGGAGCAGGTCCTCCAGGCCTATATCGACGAGCTTCGTGCCCAGCGCCCGGCGGATTCCGAGCGCACGCTCATGTGGCACCTCATGAAGCTTGTCGAGGCCTACGGCGGTGACCTGGACCCGCCCATGCAGCGGGCCGAGCAGCAGCTCGAGCAGCCGCCCCACGCTGATCTATCGGCCTGGACCTCGGCGCTCATCGAGGAGCTGGGCCAGGAGCTGCTGGCCGCTGTGCCGAGCCAGGAGGCCTTGCAGGCCAGCCTCGACGCCAAGCGCCACGATCCGGGTGATCCCGACCAGGAGATGCTCGCCGAGCTCGAGCAGCACCTGCCGGACGGCAGCGCGCAGGGCAGTTGATCCCCGCGACCCCCGCGGACAGGGCCGCCCCAGCTAGGGGGCCGGCAAGTTGGCTAGATTGGCCGTCCCGCCGGAAGCCGGACCGGGACGTGCTACCCCATCGATAGAGGAGAGCCCAATGTTAGGAGAGCACCACGGTCTCGCTCACGATTTCCCGGAGTACCGGGAGCGGATCCACGAGCTGAAGATGGAGCATGCGCACTTCCGCAAGCTCATGGAGCAGTACGACGAGGTCAACGAGCAGGTCGAGCGCCTCGAGCAGCAGGGCGGCCCTGTTACGGATGAGAGCCTTGAGGAGCTGAAGAAGCGGCGTATCCAGCTCAAGGACGAGATCTACAGCTGGCTGACCGATTCCTCCTCCTGAGGGGGGCGTAGGGGCGGGTGCGCAGGGCCGCTATCCGGCGGCTCCTGCACCTTGTGGGGCCGGCGCGAGGCCCCAACGGCCCTTGGCGAGCGGCAGGTAGGCGCGACGTCCCGCGCCCGGGGGCCTAGCCCGCTCGACGCTGCTGCAGGTAGGTGCGGGCACGGATGCCGAGGCGCCGCAGGAGCCACAGGCGGTCGATGAACAGGATACCGTGCAGGTGGTCGATCTCGTGGCGAAGGCAGACCGCCTCTAGGCCTTGGAGGTGGGCGGTGAACGGCTGCCCCGAGGTATCCTGGGCGCGCACGCTGAGCCGGGTGGGCCGCTTCACGAGGCCCTTGCGGCCAGGCACGGAGAGGCAGGTCTCCTGCACGTAGCCAGGGGTGCCGCTGGCGATGATCTCAGGGTTGATGAACACGCGCTGCGCCTGCCCGGTGCCGGAGGCATCGCACGCGATGACCTGCCGCTGGAAATCGGCCTGCGGGGCGGACAGCCCGAGGCTCGAGCGGGCGTACATCGTCTCGAACAGGTCCGCGACGAGTTGATGGAGCGCCTCGTCGAAGGCCTCCACGGGCTGGGACTGCAGGCGCAGCCGGGGATCGGGGAACTCGAGGATTGCCAGCCTTGCCATGCCGCGTGCTCCTCTCCAGACGAGAAGAGGGCGGGATCTCGCGGATCCCGCCCCCAGCTCAAGCCGTCGATGGCCTGTATCCCGGAAGCGGAGCTACAGGATCGACGTGCGCGGCTCCAAGGCCTCGCTGTCGGCCACCTCGGCGGCCGTCTCGGCCGCGGCGTTGCTGCCCTGGAAGAAGCTGGGATACCAGTCGGTATTCGTCAGGATCGCAGAGTGGACCAGCAGCGAGAGCACCAGCACGGTGCCCAGCAGGAGCGGCAGGCCAACACTGGGCCGGACAACGAGCCAAATACGAGCGTTATACATGGGTTATCCCTCCCTTAGCCGAGCCAGGGCGAATAGACAAAGGCCAAGACGTGCGCGACCACGGCGATGCCGAAGAAGATGCGCGCACCGTCCAGCACGTACTGGTGCAGCTCCTCCGCCTCCGGCAGCGTCAGGCCAGACGGCCAAACCCGATCCGGATCGTCGAAATCGACCATGTCGTTGCGATCTCTCATAGTGCTACTCCTTTTGTTGAAGGCGTGTGCCTCCGCGTGAAGGTGTAAGCCCCGAGCCACCCGTCTATCGAGACCAGGCGGGAAGATGGCGCAGGTACCATCTTCGTGTCGCAGGCACCATCTCCGTGTTGCAGGAACAGATAACCAAGAACTCTGGGGAGTGGTCAATTACGGGGGACGTCGTGCCACACGGGGGTGCGCGATGATGCCGCGGCGGGGTCGCTGGCGCCGCCGCCACGGCCGCCTCGGCCGTACCGTCGGCCTCTCTGCGCATGCCGCAAGGCAAGCCCGGATCGGCGAGGGATCGAGTCTGGGAGGGAGGTCGAGGCCGGGCGGGATCACGGGGCTGGCCTCGCGTCTGGCAGGCCCGACAGCGGGTACCCTGAGCGCTGTTAGGATCGGTGGGCCATGATCTACCTCCAAGACATCACCCTGCGCCGCGGCGCGGAGCCCCTCCTGGCGGGGGCCAGCGCGACCATCCAGCCGGGCCGCAAGATCGGCCTGATCGGGGCCAACGGCTGCGGCAAGAGCAGCCTGCTGGCGCTGCTGCGCTGGGATCTGGCTACTGACCGCGGTGAGGTCCACGTCCCCGCTACCTGGACCATCGCCTGGATGGCCCAGTTGGCCCCGGCAGGTGAGATCTCTGCCCTGGACTACGTCCTTGACGGCGACGGCGAGCTGCGGGCCGCCGAGCAGGAGGTGGCGGCCGCCGAGGCGGGCGGCGACGGCCACCGCATCGCTGCCGCCCACGCTCGCCTCGAGGCGGCGGGGGGCTACAGTGCCCGGGCGCGGGCCGGTGAGCTCCTCCACGGGCTGGGCTTCGAGGCGGGCGATGCCGAGCGGCCGGTCTCGGCCCTGTCCGGAGGCTGGCGGGTACGGCTGAGCCTGGCGCGGGCCTTGATGACCCCCTCGGACCTGCTGCTCCTCGATGAGCCTACCAACCACCTGGACCTGGAGGCGGTGGTGTGGCTGGAGCAGTGGCTGCGCGCCTATACGGGGACCCTGGTGATCATCTCCCATGACCGGGAGCTCCTCGACCGGGTCGTGGACGAGGTGCTCCACATCGAGGACCAGCAGTTGACCTCCTACAGGGGCGGCTATACCGCCTTCGAGCAGCAGCGCGCCGAGCGCATGGCGCGGCAGCAGGCGCTCTACCGTAAGCAGCAGCGCGAGATCGCCCGCGTGCAGCGCTTTGTCGACCGCTTCCGGGCCAACGCGAGCAAGGCGCGGGCCGTGCAGAGCCGCATCAAGGCCCTGAAGCGGATGGAGCAGGTGGCGCCGGCCCACGCGGACTCGCCGTTCACCTTCGAGTTCGCCGACTCCCCGCCGGTGGCCAACCCGCTGCTGACCCTGGAGGGGGTGAGCCTCGGCTACGGCGGTGCACCGGTGCTCAGCGGCGTGACCTGCAGCCTGGCCCAAGCGGATCGGGTCGGGCTGCTCGGCCCCAACGGCGCCGGCAAGTCCACCCTTGTGCGCGCCCTGGCGGGGGAGCAGGCCCCGCTTGCCGGGGAGAGCCACCGGGCGCCGGGGCTGCGGGTCGGCTACTTCGCGCAGCACCAGCTTGAGCAGCTCGACGACGAGGCCAGCCCCCTGCTCCACCTGCAGCGCCTGGCGCCGGAGGCCCCGCTGCAGCGCCTGCGCGACTTCCTCGGCGGCTTCGCCATTACCGGCGACCAGGCCACCGAGCCCGTGGCGCCGCTGTCCGGCGGCGAGAAGGCGCGCCTGGTGCTGGCGCTGCTGGTCTGGCAGCGGCCGAACCTGCTGCTGCTCGACGAGCCCACCAACCACCTGGACCTGGAGATGCGCCACGCCCTCACGCAGGCGCTGCAGGGGTTTGCCGGGGCGGTCGTGGTGGTCTCCCACGATCGGCACCTGCTCGCGGCCACGGCGGAGCGGTACTGGCTGGTGGCCGATGGTGGCGTGCGGGATTTCGATGGCGACCTGGACGACTACCACGCTTGGCTCGCCGAGCGGCGGCGGGCCGGGGCTCGAGACCGATCGGTGGAGGCCGGCGCGGCGGGGCGCGATGCCGACGGCCGCAAGGCCCAGCGGCGCCGGCAGGCCGAGCAGCGGGCGGCGCTCAAGCCGCTACGCGAGCGCGCCGCGCAGCTGCTGGATCAGATCGAGGCCTTGGACGCCGAGCTCGGCGAGCTCGAGGAGCGCTTGGCCGATCCGGCCCTGTACAGTGAGGCGCAGGGCGAGGCCTTGAGCGAGCTGCTCCAGCGCCAGGGCCAGCTGCAGCGCCAGCGTGATTCGCTGGAGGCCGCCTGGGTAGAGGCCGAGGAGGCGGTGGAGGCGGCGTCCCGTCCTGCCGGGCAGTAGGGGCGAGCGAGGCCTCGCCGGGGCCCGGCGGGGACGCGGCTGGTCGGTGTTAGGCGCCCAGGTCGCTGCGGATCTGGGCCTTGACCCGCTGGATCCATGCCAGCGCGCCGATGATCAGCGCCGCGCCGGCGATGAGCAGGCTGCCTTGCTGCGGCGTGGCCAGGAGCTGCAGCTGGGCGCTCGGGGCGAGGTCGACCAGGACCTGGCGATGGGCGCTCTCGGCGGCCGCCCCCATCTGCCCGAGCAGGAAGCCGGCGTAGATCAGCACCGTGCCCAGGAAGCCAACGCCGGCGGCACGGCGGATGTGCTCGCAGTGCCGGTAGCCGCGCTCGTAGTCCCAGAGGCCCATCGCTGTGCGCTTGAGCTCGAACTCAGCGAGCAGGAGCCGCTGGCCGATCTTCTCGTACAGGAGGAAGGCGAGCGCGATCAGCGCTGCGGCCACACCGGCCCAGGGGGTGACGGCGAAGTGCTCGCCCCAGAGCTGCTCGACCAGGTAGGCGGCCGCCAGATGGGTGGCGACGAGGGCCACCAGGACGCTACCCCATAGCAGCGGGATCTGGCGATTGGTGTAGATACGGAGCTGCTCGATAATCGCTGCATTGCGTTGCATAAGCCAATCCTTTCCTTTGTCCGCCCCGGGGCTTGGCGCCCGCATCGGGCGGAGCGGTCCGCTAGCGGCGCGACATCAACCTACTTGGCGGTGCCCGCGCCTGCAAGCGCTGTACACCTGTTCCCTCGTAGTCCGGTATCAGGCCCTCGCCGCCGGCGCTCCCGGTCCAGCCCATCCGATGCCGGGGGTTGCAGGCTGGAGGTTGCGGGGCGAGGCGCTACCCGTGGCCGACATTGCTGAGCCGCTCCTGCAGGGTGCCGAACAGCTGCCGTGCCGGCTCGCTGGGCCGGCCGGGGCTGCGGTGCAGGGCGATCTCGATGCTCGGCAGCTCCGGGAGTCCGCTCCCTCGACCGAGGGGGCGCAGGCCGGCGTCGAGCATGGACGGGGTCAGCACCGTCACTGCCAGGCCGGCCCGCACGGCAGCGCTTAGGCCCGCCAGGCTGGTGCTGGTGTAGGCGATGCGCCAGTCGAGGTCGGCCGCTGCCAAGGCCGCGACGGTCTGCTCCCGGAAGATGCAGATGCCCTGCCGGGACAGGGCAAGGGGCAGGGGGGTGCGCTCCTCGGTGGCGTGGTCTGCAGCCGCCACCCAGGTCAGCCGCTCCCGGCGCAGCACCTCGCCACCGGGGCTCCTCGGTTGCCGGGTGACGACGGCCAGATCCAGGCGACCCGATTGGACCAGGTCTACCAGGTCCACGCTTAGCGCGCAGGTCACCTCCAGCTCGACTGCCGGGTAGCGGGCCTCGAACGCCCGGAGGCTGTCCGGGAGGAACATGATGTAGTCGTCCGGTATGCCCAGGCGGACGCGCCCTCCTAGCCGCTCCTCGCGCAGCTCCTGCCAGGCCAGGGCATTCTGCTGGAGCATCCTGCGGGCGTGAGCGAGCAGGCGCTCGCCCTTGGGGGTGGTGGTGAGGCGCCGCTGGTCACGATGGAGGAGGCGGTGCCCCGCTACCTCCTCGAGGCGCGTGATGTGCGCGCTGACCGTGGATTGGGCCAGGTGCAGCGTCTCGCCGGCACTGGTGAAGCCACCGGTCTCCACGACGGTGACGAAGGTCTGCAAGAGGTCCAGGTCGAGGGGGCGGTCAGCCATGGGCGATCGAGCAGGGTGATGACCTAATCATAAAGATTCGTTTAAAAAATCGCTGATAATGCCCTAGATTGCACGAAATCTTCCCATGCAGCAAAAGCCTAAAGGAGGTCTACGGTGCTGGATCGTTCGCTGCTTTCGGGGCTTCTAGCCGGCCTTTTCTCTGTCTCCCTGTGGGGGAGCCTGCCGCTGCTGCGCCAGCTCACGGACCTGCCAGCCCTGATGACCTCCGTCGTGGCGCTGGGCACCGCTGCAGTCGTCGCCTGGCTATCTGCCCGCGTCGTGGGCGAGCCGCAAGGGTGGCGGCCGGCAGGGGGGCTGGGCTATTGGCTGGGCGGCGTCGGCGCCCTGGTAGCGGCACTCTACTTCTACTTCGCGGCTCTGGCCTGGGGCGAGCCGGCGCGCGTGACGCTGGTGACCTACCTGTGGCCGGTGGCCTTCGTCGTCGCGGCTAACGCCCTCACGGGGCGCAGGGTCTCGCTGCGGGTGCTGCTCGGCATGGGCATCGCCTTCGCCGGGGTGTCCCCCCTGGTGCTCGGTGACGCCCCCAGCGGCGCGGAGACGCCGCTGGGGGCGTACGCCTTCGGGCTGGTCAGCGGCTGCGCCTGGGCTGCCTTCTCCGTCTACCTGCGGCAGCGCGGGGCGATCCCGTTCCGGGGCTACGCCCGGATGTTCGCCCAGGCTGCAGGCGTGGCCCTGGCGCTGCGCCTGGTGCTCGGCGGCGGGCTCACCGCCCCGCTGGGCGCGGACTGGCTGGCACCGGTCCTGATCGGGGCCGGTCCCTACGGGATCGCCTTCATGACGTGGGGGGTGGCGCTGCGCAAGGGGCCGGCCGGCCTGATCGGCGTGCTCACCTATATGGTCCCGGTGATCTCGGCTACCTTACTGATCTTGGCCGGACTGACAGAGCCCGAGCCGGCCCTGCTACTCGCCGGGGCGGCCGTGGTCGCCGGCGCCGTCCTGACGCAGCTCGGCGAGGCTCAGCCCGGGCCGGGCGTCGTCGAGCGCGCGCCGGATGCCGCCGGCAGCGCCTCGGCCCGGGTGCCGATAGCCCGCGCCAGCCCGGAGAAGACGAGCGAGTGAGCGGGGTAGAGGGCGTACCAGTAGAGCAGGCCCCACACCCCGGCCGGGTGCCAGTGGTTGGATACGGTGATCTGGGTGCCGCCCTCGCTCAGCGGCTTGAGCTCGATCTCCATCACCCCGGAGCCGGGCGCACGCATCCCGAACCACAGGGTTAGTCGGCGCTCCGGTTCGAGCCCGATGACCCGCCAAGAGTCGACCATGTCGCCGATGCGCAGCTCCGTCGGGTGGCGGCGCCCGTAGTTGCGCCCCGGTCCGCCTAGCATCCAGTCCAGGGTCTCGCGGATCTTCCACAGCGCGTTGGCGTAGTAGTAGCGGTTGCTGCCGCCGATGGCGGTGACCACCGACCAGGCCGCTGCCGGGGAGGCGCTGGTCGTCGCGGAGCCGGAGGCCTTCTTGGCGTGGTAGCTGTAGTCGACCCGGTAGTCCCGGAACATGAAGGCCCCCTCGGTCCAGCGAGCGGCCACCGCATTCTCTCGCTCGGCGCGGAAGACGGCCTGGACGGCGCTGCGGAAATCGAGCAGCTGCTGCGGGACCAGCTGGCGGATCTCGCTGTCGTCGGCGGTGTAGTCCTCCCGCAGGCCCTCGATGAGGGCGCGTGCGATGGGCGTAGGCACAGCGGTGATCAGGCGCAGCCAGTACGAGGAGAGCTTGGGTGAGAGCAGCGGCACCGGGATGATGCGCGGCGGGCGCCGGCCAGCCTCCTCGGCCAGGGTGCGCATCATCTGCGCGTAGGTCAGGTGCTCCGGGCCCGCGACGTCGAGGATGCGGCCGGCGGTCCCCGGAGCCTGCGGCGCCCGCCGCAGGTACTCGAGCAGGTCCTGCAGGGCGATGGGCGGCGAGCTGGCGAAGACCCAGCGCGGGGTGACCATGACGGGCAGGTGCAGCACCAGGTCGCGCATGACCTCGAAGGCGGCGGAGCCGGGGCCGACGATGATCCCGGCCCGCAGCTCGGTCACCGGGACACGGCCCTCGCGCAGGGTGTCGCCGGTCTGCTGCCGGGAGAGGATGTGCGCCGAGCTCGCCGACTCAGGGACCAGGCCGCCCAGGTAGACGATCCGCTGCACGCCGGCCTCGGCGGCGGCGTGGGCGAAGTTGCGGGCGGCCTCGATGTCCAGCCTGCCGAAGTCCTTCCCGGAGCCCATGGAGTGGACCAGGTAGTAGGCGATGTCGGCACCCGCCAGCGCCTCGGGCAGGGTCTCGGGCCTTAGGGCGTCAGCGGCGGCCAGCTCCGCTCCCTCCCAGCCGCGGGCGGCCAGGACCTCGCGGTTGCGGGCGATGGCCCGTACCCGGCAGCCGGCGCCGAGCAGCTCGGGGACGAGGTGGGAGCCGATGTAGCCGCTGGCGCCGAAGACGGCGTAGAGGGGGGCATCATCGCCTGCGGGGGCAGGGGCCGAGGGGGCCTGCTCGGGGGAGTCGCTATCCATAACTACGGGATCCGTCAAAGTTCGCGAGTATGCCCACCAGGATGGTTGATCGGGCGCGGAGATGCATTGCCCCGTCGCTGGGGCTGCGCGGATGCCCCTCGAGGCGCTGTGTCGCAGCTGCCCAGCTTCCCCCGAGGGCTGCCCGGGTCTACCATGAGCCGCGTTTCGGGTCACGCCAGCCGGGAGCCTAGCGATGAGCGAGACAGTGAAGTACGTCCTCGACGAGGCGCGCATCCCGCGCACCTGGTACAACATTAACGCCGATCTGCCGGCTCCGCTAGCGCCGGCGCTCCATCCCGCTACCAAGGAGCCGGTCTCGCCGGCGGATCTGGCGCCGCTCTTCCCCCAGGGGGTCATCGAGCAGGAGCTGAGTACGGAGCGGTCCATCGAGATCCCGGAGCCGGTGCGCGATGTCTATCGGCAGTGGCGCCCGTCGCCGCTGTACCGGGCGCGCCGCCTGGAGCAGGCCCTCGATACCCCAGCGCGCATCTACTACAAGTACGAGGGCGTCAGCCCTGTGGGCAGCCACAAGCCGAATACCGCCATCCCGCAGGCCTTCTACAACTACGCCGAGGGCGTGCCCCGGATCACCACCGAGACGGGAGCCGGCCAGTGGGGGTCGTCGCTGGCGCTGGCCGGCGCCATGTTCGGCCTCGATATCGAGGTCTACATGGTCGGTATCAGCTACCGGCAGAAGCCGTACCGGCGGGCCTTCATGGAGAGCTTCGGCGCCGGCTGCATCGCCAGCCCCAGCGAGCGCACCGCCTTCGGCCGCTCGGTCCTGGCCGAGGATCCGGATAGCGCCGGCAGCCTCGGTATTGCCATCGGCGAGGCGGTCGAGGAGGCCGTGCAGCGGGCGGATACCCACTACGCCTTAGGCAGTGTCCTCAACCACGTCCTCCTGCACCAGACGGTCACGGGCCTCGAGGCCAAGGAGCAGCTGGCCATGGCCGACGACTACCCGGATACAGTCATCGCCTGCACCGGCGGCGGCAGCAACTTCGCCGGGATCGTCTTCCCCTTCCTCGGTGATGCCCTGCGCGGCGGCAGCGACCTCGAGGCCATCGCCGTGGAGCCGCTGGCCTGCCCGACCCTGACCCGGGGGTGCTTCGCCTACGACTACGGCGACTCCGCGCAGTTGACGCCACTGACCAAGATGCACACCCTTGGCTCCGGCTTCGTGCCCCCGGGGTTCCACGCAGGGGGGTTGCGCTACCACGGCATGGCGCCGCAGATCAGCCACCTGAGGGCCCTCGGCTACCTCGAGGCCCGGGCCTACGAGCAGCTCGAGTGCTTCGCCGCAGGGCTGCGGTTCGCCCAGGCGGAGGGGATCATCCCCGCCCCGGAGGCCAATCACGCGGTCAAGGGGGTGATCGACGAGGCGCTGGCCTGCCGCGAGCACGGCACGTCCAAGGCGATCCTCTTCAACCTGTGCGGCCACGGCAACTTCGATATGCAGGCCTACACCGACTACCTCGCCGGGAATCTCAGCGACCTGGCCGGCAGCGAGGTGGAGGCCGCCATGGCGTTGTCGGGGCTGCCCTCGGTGGCGGGCTGACGGGGGATGGCCCCGGCCGCTGGCAGAGGCATCGACAGATCAGCAAAGGAGGTAAGGAGCTCGGCATGGCAAACTGGATCCTCGAGGAGCGGGCGCGCCTGCTCAAGCAGCTCACCCGGACGACCTGGCTGGCCTCAGCGATCAGCTTCCCGGCGGCCGCCGTGGGCGGCGTCATCGCCTACCTGATCGGTATTCAGCAGGATCTGCCCCCCGGCGCTGAGGCCACCCTGGCGATCCTGATCGTCGCCATCGCCCTGCCGGCAGCGGTCTTCGTGCTGGTGGGGGTGCGCCGGGTGCTCTGGACTCGGGCGATCCGCGCCGAGGTAGAGCGGCTGCAGTCGCAGCAGTTCGTGACCCACTACGTCGACACCGTCGGCGCTGCCGGCATGCGCGAGCTCTCCCTGGTGGCGCGTACACAGGTGGATACCGCCCTGGAGCGCGAGAGCAGCGGCGAGCGGGCCACGCCCCGGGAATACGCCGACGCGCTGCGCTACCTCCTGCTCGTCGAGCCGGCCTGACGCGGCTCGTGCGGGCCGTGCGGGCCGTGCGGGCCCGCAGCCGCGTCCATCAGGGCGGCGGCCCCCGGCGGCTCAGGCCGCAGGGCCGCCGCTGTCCTGCCCCTCGCCGTCTCCGCCGGCCTCCGTGATCCCGCTGATCCGGTAGCCTGATACCAGCTGCCGGACGTGGTCGGGCACCATGGACCGCGCCCGGCGCGGCGCTGCCCGGTGCAGGTGGATGAGGCTCTCGGCGGCCTTCATCTCCAGCCGCGCGCGCGCTAGCTCCAGGCCGCGCGGCCCGATGTAGGGCATGAGGCGGCCGACGATGGGGCGCAGCCAGTCGGGCATGCCACGGGTAGGCATACCGCCGGCAGCGCGCTCGGTGTTGTCGATGAACCCCTGGACAGGGCCGCGGCGCTTGCCGCCGCTGCGCGGCTCGCTGCAGCGGAGCTCGTCGCCGAGCAGCTCGAGCAGCTGCTCGCCGCGCTCGTTGCGTACGATGAGCCACTGCTCGCCGCGGCCGGCCATGTAGCCGACGGTCAGGTCGGCGAGGGCGTTGGTGTAGTCCACGCAGGTCCGGCAGGTCAGGGGCCAGAAATCGCTGGGCAGCCGGGAGATCGGCAGCTGCAGGAAGGGGATCTCCTCCTTGCCGCCCCCGCGGAAGCGCAGCTCCACATAGTAGTCGGCCCGGAACTCCAGGTAGTTGACCCGTTCCGGCTCTGGCGTGAGCAGCCCCAGGAACTCGTGGAAGCGCTCCGTGGTGGTATTGTCCGCGCAGGGGGTGCCGATGACCTCCAGCCGCTCCAGGGGGAGCTCATGCTCGAGGACCCGCAGCGGGTAGACCTGGCAGGGCAGGGCGATGACGGCCAGGCGCCGGTAGCCGCGCGCTAGCGCCGCCTCGAGCAGGGCGAGCAGGGGTGCGTACCCCATGCGCATGCCGCGGCATGTGGCCATCTGCGCTGGCTCGGTGACCAGCGCAGGCTGCGGCCGCCAGGCATCCTCCGGGGCGCCGGTTACGGTCAGGATGGCCTCCACGGCGCCCGTCTCGAGCAGGCGCTCACCGAGCCGGGTGGTGATGCCGGTCCACTGGGCCCCCGGCAGCGGCTCGCGGAGGCCGGCCTGCAGCATGCGCCGGTGCACCCCGAAGTGGAGCTCGTCCGGGTACTGCTCCGGCGCCCGGGCGCGGCCGTGGACGCGGCGTTCCATGGTGGGGTAGTCGGGGCGCAGGAATTGGCAGGCGCGCCCGCAGCGCTTCGGGTCCGTGGTCCGGGAGAGCCCGCAATCGGTGCATAGATCCCGCCAAGCCGCTGCCGCGAGGGGCGGGGTGTGCGGGCCCTCACCGGGCCCGTCTGGCCTGGCCTGGGAAGCGTCTGCCGGTGTCTCCATGGGTGGCCCTCCCGAGCGGTGGAGCGGTCAAGCTAGGGGTGCCCGCGTGGCCGGTCAAGCGTATCACTCGGTGCCGTGGTGGGAGGCCATTAGCCCGTGGCGGCGCAGCTTGGCGTAGAGGCTCTGGCGGCTGAGCCCGAGCAGCTCGGCCGCGGAGGCACGGTTGTCGTGGGTGGTATGCAGCGCGGTCTCGATGCACATGCGCTCGATCAGGTCCGTGGCCTCGCGGACGAGGTCGCGCAGCGGCACTTGCCCGACCAGAGCGGTGGTCTGCTCGATGGAGCGGAGCCGCTCCTGCCCTCGCCGCTGCCGGTGCGGCTCAGGGCTGGGACGTTGGTCCCGGCCCAGGGCGGCTCGGTAGCCGCTATCGAGCCGGACGACCCGGTAGTGGACCGGTACCGGGGCCCCCGAGGCGTCCCGGTGGCAGACCGTGCGGCCCTCCATGGCTGTCTCCTCGCTGCTCAGCAGGCTGGCGATGGCGTCTCCGCCCGCGGTGGTGGCCACCTCGGCCCAGCGCTTGCCGAGCCAGCCCGTGGCGGCTCGCAGCCCCGGATCCTCGCTGCCCAGCGCCAAATCGCGGATGGTGCCCTCGTGGTCGAGCACGAGGGCGATGTCGGCGGCCGCCGCGAGCAGCTCGGCGACGGTCTCCGCCGACAGGCCATCCAGCGTCTGTCCCGGCGCGCGCATCGGTTCCAAGGCCGTCCTTTTCGGGTATCGTTGTAGACCTTCCAGCCTAGGGCGTGCGGAATTTAGACGATTTCCATCGGGAATTCGGTTTAGCGTGGCTATTACCCTAGATTTTGGCTGCGCGATTCAACAGCGGTACGTATGGTTGCGACGATATGCCCGTTCATAGGGGTGATGTGCGTGGGTATTCTTGAGAGCCTGTGTCAATTAATCGTTACGTCCAGCTAGCTTGACACGCCCTAGGGGCAGCTTTAGATTCGCTCGCAGGTCACACCTTGCTGATCGCGGGGATAAGCGCAAAGGAGCGTCAAGGCCCTATGAGAGCGCCTCCACCCGGGCTGTACACCGAGGAGCAGCGGCGGCGCCGCGACGCCTCGCCGTGGACCCTGGTCCAGGGGATCCTCGCCCCGACGCAATTCCTGGTCTTCCTGATCAGCCTGGCCTTGGTCCTCTGGTATCTGGCCACAGGAGATCTATTGGACTGGGCGGCCTGGTCGGTGGTCATCAAGACCCTGGTCCTCTATACCATCATGATCACCGGGGCCATCTGGGAGAAGGACGTCTACGGGCATTACCTCTTCGCGCCGGCCTTCTTCTGGGAAGATGTCTTCAGCATGGCCGTGATCCTGCTGCACACGGCCTACCTGGTGGTCTGGTTCGGGGATCTGTTCACCCACGCCCAGCAGATGGTCGTCGCGCTGGCGGCCTACGCGGCCTACGCCATCAACGCCACGCAGTTCCTGCTCAAGCTGCGCGCCGCCCGGCGCCAGGGAGAGCAGATGCGCGCCATGGAGGAGGGGGCCGCTGAATGAGCGATACCGATAGCGCCGGCTGTGACGCTGCCTCCTGCCGGGGTGGCCTGGTCCAGGAGGAGGGCCAGCGGCAGGTCTTCTGCGGCTTGACCAGCATCGTCTGGCTGCACCGCAAGATGCGCGACGCCTTCTTCCTGGTGGTCGGCTCGCGGACTTGCGCGCACCTGCTCCAGTCCGCTGCCGGGGTGATGATCTTCGCCGAGCCGCGCTTTGCTACCGCCATCCTCGGCGAGCGCGACCTGGCCGGGCTGGCCGATTGCAACGAGGAGCTGGATCGTGTGGTCCACGAGCTCCTCGAGCGCCGCCCGGAGATCCGCACCCTGTTCCTCGTCGGCTCTTGCCCCTCCGAAGTCATCAAGCTGGACCTGAGCAAGGCCGCCGAGCGGCTGACGGCCGCTCACGAGGGCCGGGTACGGGTGCTCCCGTACTCGGGTAGCGGCCTGGAGACGACGTTCACCCAGGGGGAGGACCAGTTCCTGACCACGCTCGTCGAGCAGCTGCCCGCTAAGCAGGATGAGGCGCCGGCGCTGATCGTCCTCGGTACGCTGGCCGAGGTGGTGGAGGATCAGCTCCAGCGGCTGCTCGAGGAGCTGGGTATCGGGCCGGTTCACTTCCTGCCGCCGCGCCGCAGCGACGATCTCCCGCCCGTCGGTCCGGGGACGCGCGTCATGCAGGCCCAGCCGTTCACGGGCGACGCGGCCCGTGCGCTCATTCGCCGCGGCGCAGAGCGGGTGGCTGCCCCGTACCCTCTGGGCGTCGAGGGCACGCTCGCCTGGCTGCGGGCGGCGGCCCACGCCTTCGGGGTCTCGGACGAGCGGGTCGATGCCGTTACCGAGGCGCCCGTCGAGCGGGCCCGGGCAGCGCTGGCGCCCCAGCGCGAGGTCCTGGCAGGCAAGCGGATCACCTTCCTCCCGGACTCGCAGCTGGAGCTGCCCCTGGCACGGTTCCTGGCCCAGGAGTGCGGCATGGAGCTGGTAGAGGTGGCGACCCCGTACTTCGATCGCGAGTGCCACGGCGTCGAGCGCGATGCCCTGGGCGACGAGGTGCGCCTGGTCGAGGGCCAGGATGTCGACCGCCAGCTTGAGCGGCTGCGCGCCGACAGCCCGGACCTGACAGTCTGCGGGCTGGGGCTGGCCAACCCTCTGGAGGCGGAGGGCCTGCGGACCAAGTGGTCCATCGAGCTGGTCTTCTCGCCCATCCAGGGCTTTGAGCAGGCCGGCGACCTCGCCGAGCTCTTCGCCCGGCCGCTGGTTCGGCACGCGACGCTGAAGGTGTAGGGATGCAGCTGACCCTCTGGAGCTACGAAGGACCCCCGCACGTCGGCGCGCTGCGCGTGGCGGCGTCGATGACCGGGGTCCACTGCGTCCTCCACGCCCCGCAGGGCGATACCTACGCCGACCTGCTGTTCACCATGATCGAGCGCCGTCCGGCGCGCCCCCCCGTCACCTACACGACCTTCAGCGCCCGGCATCTGAGCCGAGATACGGCTGAGCTGGTGCGCGAGACCGTCGCCGCCGCCTATGAGCGCTACCAGCCCCAGGCCCTCTTGGTGGGGGACTCCTGCACGGCGGAGCTGCTCCAGGATCAGCCGGCGGACCTGGCGCGGGGCATGGACCTGCCGGTGCCGGTGATCGGGCTGGAGCTCTCGGCCTACGCCCGCAAGGAGGACTTCGGCGCCAGCGAGGCCTTCTACCAGCTCGTCCGCGCCATGGTGGATGAGCGGGCGGCTGGCGCCGAGGCCCGGTCCGCTGGGGAGGCCCCGCGGGCCAATATCCTGGGGCCGACCTCCCTGGGCTTCCGGTGCCGGGACGACGTCCAGGAGGTCGCCAAGCTGCTCGAGATGCTCGGCGTCGAGGTCAACGCCGTGGCGCCGCTCGGGGCCAGCCCGGACGACCTGCGCCGCATCCCGGATGCCGATCTCAACATCTGCCTCTACCCCGAGGTGGCCCGAGCCGCCTGCGAGTGGCTGCAGCGCCGGCTCAGGCAGCCTATGATCACCACCGTACCGCTGGGGCTGGGCGCCACCCGCGACTTCTTGCGGGAGGTCGGCGAGGCCCTGGGTATCGACCCCAGCGCCGCCCTGGAGCAGGCTACGGCCCGCATGGCCTGGTACAGCCGCTCCGTGGACTCCAACTACCTGACCGGTAAGCGTGTCTTCATCTTCGGTGACGCCACCCACGCTGTCGCCGCGGCGCGCATCGCCAGCGAGGAGCTGGGCTTCCGGGTGGTCGGGTTGGGCACCTACGCGCGCGAGCAGGCGAGGGAGGTCCGCCAGGCGGCCAAGGCGTACGGCGTCGAGCCGTTGATCACCGACGACTACCTGGAGGTCGAGCAGGCCGCCTCCGAGGCAGCGCCTGAGCTGGTCCTCGGGACGCAGATGGAGCGGCACATCGCCAAGCGGCTAGGGGTGCCCTGTGCCGTGATCTCGGCGCCGGCCCACGTGCAGGACTTCCCGGCCCGCTACGCCCCGAACATGGGGCTGGAGGGGGCCAACGTGATCTTCGATACCTGGGTCCATCCGTTGATGATGGGGCTTGAGGAGCACCTCCTCGGGATGTTCAGGGAGGATTTCGAGTTCTCGGACGAGGCCCCCTCGCACGTTGAGGCCGCCGGTGCGCCGGCAGGGGCCGGGGGCTCCGGGGAAGATGCCGATACGGCGACCGTCGCTGTCGAGGTGGAAGATGGCGCCGAGGTGCGCTGGACGCCGGAGGCCGAGGCCGAGCTCAAGAAGATCCCCTTCTTCGTGCGAGGCAAGGCCCGGCGCAATACCGAGCGCTTCGCCGCCGATCGAGGCATTGCGACCATAACAGTGGAGACGATCTACGATGCCAAAGCCCACTTCAGTCGCTGACCCGACGCCGGTTCGCGTCGCCATCATCACGCTGGACAACCACATGGCGGGCGCGGTGGAGCGCGCGCGTCCGGCGCTGCAGCAGGACCTCCCTGGCCTCGAGCTCTCCTACCACGCCGCCTCGGACTGGAATAATAACCAGGCGGCTCTAGATCGTGCCCGGGCGCGGATCGCCGAGGCGGACATCATCGTCGCCACCATGCTCTTCATGGAGGAGCACATCGAGCTGGTCCTGGAGGACCTCAAGGCCCGGCGCGACGACTGCGACGCCCTGGTGGCCATCATGTCCGCCAGCGAGGTGATGAAGCTCACCCGCATGGGCAAGTTCACCATGGACGGGGCCACGAAGGGCCCGATGTCGCTGCTCAAGAAGCTGCGCGGCAAGAAGGGCAAGGCGGAGCAGGGCGAGGAGGACGACGACAGCAGCTCGGGGGAGAAGCAGGCCGCAATGCTGCGCCGCATCCCCCGGATCCTGCGCTTCATCCCCGGCACGGCCCAGGACGTACGCGCCTACTTCCTGACCTGGCAGTACTTCCTGGCCAGCTCCGACGAGAATGTCGAGAACATGGTGCGGTTCCTGGTCAACCGCTACGCCGACGGCCCGCGTAGCGGGCTCCGCGGGGCGCTGGCGGTCCAGGATCCGGTCGAGTACCCCGACGTGGGCGTCTACCACCCCCGGATGGAGCGGCGGATCGGCGACGATCCGCGGCAGCTGCCTGCGCCCGCCGCAGGCGAGACGAGGGGCACGGTGGGGCTCCTGCTGATGCGCTCCTACGTGCTCGCTGGCGACTCGGCCCACTACGACGGCGTCATCGAGGCGCTGGAGAGCCGCGGCTACCGGGTCATCCCGGCATTCGCCAGCGGGCTCGACAACCGGCCCGCCGTGCAGCGGTTCTTCATGGAGGATGGCCAGGCCGTCGTGGATGCGGTCATCTCCCTGACCAGCTTCTCCCTCGTCGGCGGGCCGGCCTACAACAACGCCGGTGCCGCGGAGAGGCTGCTCCGCCAGCTGGACGTGCCGTATCTCAATGCCCAGGCCCTGGAGTTCCAGTCCCTGGAGCAGTGGGAGGCCTCGGACCGGGGCCTGACGCCGGTGGAGACCACCATGATGGTGGCCATCCCCGAGCTCGACGGCGCCACTGGGCCCATGGTCTTCGCTGGCCGCGCCGCGGTCCCCGGTGCCGATGGGGTCTGCCGCATGGAGGCCCACCACGAGCGGGCCGCCATGCTGGCTGCGCGCGTGGATCGGCTGGCGCGGCTGCGGCGCAGTGAGCGTAGCGAGCGCCGGCTCAGCATCGTCATCTTCAGCTTCCCGCCGGAGGCGGGGGCGCTCGGCTCGGCCGCCTACCTCTCGGTCTTCGCCTCGCTCTACAACACCCTGGTGGAGCTGCGCGACGCCGGCTACCGCGTGGAGGTGCCCGCCTCGGTGGACGAGCTGCGCGACAGCATCATCAAGGGCAACGCCAACGCCTACGGCGCCCACGCCAACGTGCACAAGCGGGTCACGGTGGACGACTACGTC
>CAJXKI010000029.1 GCA_913055765.1 uncultured Ectothiorhodospiraceae bacterium | reverse complement strand
GGCGGCAGCGGCGAGCCGCTGCAGGCCTTCCACATCCACGACGGCAAGGGGCTGCGCATGCTCCGCGAGGCCGGGATCGAGGTGGGCTGGATCACCGCCCGCGGCAGCCACGCGGTCATGCGCCGCGCCGAGGAGCTTGGGATCGAGCACATCCTGCGCGGCCGCTCACAGAAGGGGCAGGCGTTGTGCGAGATCGCCGAGCGGCTCGGGCTGTCGCCCCAGGCCTGCGCCTACACCGGCGACGACCTCGTCGACCTGCCCGCCATCCGCCAGGCGGGCCTAGGCATCGCGGTGGCCGACGCGCACCCCCAGGTACGCGCCTGCGCCGACTGGACCACCCAGCGCCCCGGCGGGCGCGGCGCGGCGCGCGAGGTGAGCGAGCTGGTCCTCCACGCCCGAGGTAGGCTGGCCCCGATGCTCGCGGGCGCCGGCGGCTGATGGCACAGGGCCGGCTCCTGTTCCTGCTGCTCGCCGCGCTCACCACGGCCCTGCTGGGCGTGCTGCTCACGCGCCAGCCGGACGAGGGCAGTGGGCCGAGCGCCGAGGACACCACCCCCCAGGAGCGGCCGGACTTCTTCCTGGAGGACTTCGAGCTGGTCGAGCACGACGAGCAGGGCGCCCGGCGCACTGTCCTGCGCGGCGAGCTCGGGGAGCACTTCCCCGAGCGCGGCGAGCTGGCGGTCCAGGCCCCGCGGCTGGCCATGCGCTCGCATGCCGGGGCGGCCTGGCGAGCCCGGGCACCGCGCGGCACCGCCGACCGCGAGGCGCAGAGCGTGGCACTCCACGAGGCGGTGACGATCCACCGCCCAGCGACCGAGGAGCGCCCGCGCCTGACCGTCGAGACCCGGGATCTGCACATCGACCTGGAGGCCGGCGAGGCGGTGACCGAGGCCCCGGTGACGGCCCGCGAGCCGGCCGGCACTATGCGCGGCACGGGGATGACACTAGACTACCGGCGCGATCAGTTGCAGCTGCACGCCAAGGTACGGGGGCAATATGAGCTGCGTTGAGCATGCCTGCGGCCGCCGCCTGGCCGCGGCGGCGGCCGCACTGCTAGGCGTGGCCGCCACACCCGCCATCGCCCAGAGCGATGCGGACGCTCAGGACGACGCCAAGCCGCCGGTGGCGCTGGAGGCGGACACCGCCGACGTCGACACGGCGACCGGGGTCAGCGTCTACCGGGGGAACGCCGTGATGACCCGGGGCGAGATGCGCATCACCGGGGAGCGCATAGAGGTCTACACCCACGACGAGGGCGAGCTCGACCACGTCCTCGTGGAAGGCGCCCCGGCCACCTTCCGCGATCACCCGCAACGACAGGAGCGGCCGGTCCACGCCGAGGCGCAGCGCATGACGTACTACGCGCAAGGCCCGGAGCGCGCCCGCTTCGAGGGCGACGCCCGGCTGTGGCAGGGCGAGGACAAGACCACCGCCGAGCTCATCAAGGTAGACCTGGAGGCGCGCACCATGCAGGCCCGCGGCAGCGAGGAGGAGCGGGCGCGGACCGTCATCCACCCCGGCCGGCAGGAGGCGGACTGAGCCGTGGCCACCCTGCGCGCCGATGCCCTGACCAAGCGCTATCGCGGCCGGGCCGTGGTCGACGGCGCCGACCTTGAGCTCGCCGACGGCGAGATCGTGGGCCTGCTCGGCCCCAACGGCGCCGGCAAGACCACCTGCTTCTACATGGTCGTCGGCCTGATCCAGGCCGACGCAGGGCGCGTCACGCTCGAGGGCACCGACCTGACCCGGCTGCCCATCCACGACCGGGCCCGCCTTGGGCTCGGCTACCTCCCTCAGGAGCCGTCGGTCTTCCGTAAGCTCAGCGTAGCGGATAACGTACGGGCGATCCTGCAGCTGCGCAGCGATCTCGACGGTGCGCAGCGGCAGCGGGAGCTGGATCGGCTGCTCGAGGAGTTCGGCGTCACCCACGTGCGCGACTCCCCGGGCATCGCCCTGTCCGGCGGCGAGCGCCGGCGAGTGGAGATCGCCCGCGCCCTGGCGGCCGACCCGCGGTTCATCCTGCTCGATGAGCCCTTCGCCGGGGTCGACCCGATCTCCGTCGGGGAGATCCAGCGGATCATCCGCCAGCTCGCGGAGCGCAGGATCGGTGTGCTCATCACCGACCACAACGTGCGGGAGACCCTCGGCATCGTGCAGCGGGCCTACATCCTTAGCGACGGCGAGGTCCTGACCGCCGGCGACGCCGAGGCCATCCTCTCCGACCCCCAGGTGCGGGCGGTCTACCTGGGCGAGGACTTCCGCCTGTGATCGGCCGGACACCGACACCATTACAGCCATGAGGCAGACGCTTCAGCTCAACCTCGGCCAGCAGCTGACGATGACCCCGCAGCTGCAGCAGGCCATCCGGCTGCTGCAGCTATCGAGCACGGAGCTGCGCGCCGAGATCCAGCAGGCGCTGGAGTCCAACCTCATGCTCGAGCTCGACGAGGACGAGGACACCGAGCATGGGGAGCCGGAGGCGAGCGAGGGGCCCGTGGCTGAGGCGGACATCCCCGAGGACCTGCCGATCGACACCACCTGGGACGCCATCTACGAGGGCAGCACCGCGCTCAGCGCACCTGAGGACGCGGGGGAGTGGCGCGACCCCATCGACAACCGCCCCGCCCTCTCCGCCAGCCTCCAGCAGCACCTGCTCGACCAGATCCAGCTGGAGGCCCTGACCGAGCGCGAGCGCACCATCGCCGAGGTCATCATCGACGCCGTGGGCGAGGCGGGCTACCTCACCCAAGGCACCGAGGACCTCCTCGCCGGCTGCCCGGCGTACGCCGAGATCGGCGCCGAGGAGCTCGAGGCGGTCCTGCGCAAGGTCCAGCGCCTCGATCCCGTGGGCGTGGCTGCCCGCGGCCCGCAGGAGGCGCTGTACATCCAGCTCGAGCAGCTGCCGGCGCACACCCCATGGCGGGACGAGGCCCTGCGCGCCCTGCACGACCACCCCTCCCTGCTCGCCGAGCGCGACCACACCGGGCTTCGCCAGGCGCTGGGCGTCGAGGCGGAGGAGGTCGAGGCCATCCTCGCGCTCCTGCGGCGCCTGGATCCGCGCCCCGGCGCCCAGATCAGCGACAGCGCCCCCGAGGCCGTCATCCCCGACGTACTCATCGTCCGCCGCGACGGCGCCTGGCAGGTGGAGCTCAACGCGGAGACGGCGCCCCGGTTGCGCGTCAACGCCTATTACGCCAGCCTGATCCAGAGGGCGGACCGGAAGGCCGATAAGGACTGCCTGCGCAGCCACCTGCAGGAGGCGCGCTGGCTCATCAAGAGCCTACGCAGCCGCAGCGAGACCCTACTGAAGGTCGCCAGCGCCATCGTGGAGCGCCAGCAAGGCTTCCTCGAGCACGGCGAGGAAGCCATGCAGCCCCTGGTACTGCGCGAGATCGCCGAGGCGGTGGAGATGCACGAGTCCACGATCTCCCGTATCACCACCAACAAGTACATGCACACGCCCCGCGGCACCTTCGAGTTCAAGTACTTCTTCTCCAGCCACGTGCCGACCAGCGACGGCGGGGAGGCCTCGGCGACGGCCATCCGGGCCCGGATCCGCCGCCTGATCCAGGAAGAGGACCGCACCAGGCCGCTGAGCGACAGCGCCATCGCACGTATCCTGCAGGGTGAGGGCATCCAGGTCGCGCGGCGGACGGTCGCCAAGTACCGGGAGTCGCTGTCCATTGCCCCCTCCGCGAAGCGCAAGGGGGTCCCCGGCCGATAGGCTGCCTCGCCGAGGAGCGGCCTACGGGCAGGGCTGCGAGGCTGTTGACGTAGGCTTGGATAGACTCGATCGTCGAAGCCTAGGATCAAGGGCAAGACAAGGCCGCCGCCGGCGGCAGGGCGCGTCCCCGGCAGCGATCCGCCAGGCTCGCCGGGGCGCGGTAAAGCGGGCCAGCCGATCGGACACCCCATGGATATCGAGCAACTCATCACACCAGAGCGCATCCGCTGCGAGACCAGCATCGATAGCAAAGGGCAGGTGCTCCAGCGCATCGGCGAGCTGATCGAGGCCTCCGGGCATGGCCTCGACGCCGCGGAGATCAGCAGCCGATTGATGGCCCGCGAGCGCCTCGGGAGCACCGGCCTGGGGCACGGCGTCGCCCTGCCCCACGCCCGGATCAGCGGCCTCGAGCGCCCCCTCGGCGCGCTGCTCCGCCTGGACGAGGGCATCGACTTCGAGGCGTTCGACAAGGCCCCCGTGGACCTGCTGTTCGCCCTGGTCGTGCCGGAGCACTTCACCGACGAGCACCTGCAGATCCTCGCCACGCTGGCCGAGATGTTCAGCGACAGCGTACTGTGCGAGCGCCTGCGCCGCGCCGGCGACAGCCGCGAGCTCCTCGAGGCGCTGCGCGAGTGGCAGTCCCACTCCGACCCGTCTTGAGCACGCCACGGGAGCCGAGCCTCATCCCGGGCGTACTGATCATCGCCGGCGGGCGCGGGGTGCTCCTCGAGGGGCCGAGCGGCGCCGGCAAGAGCGATGCCGCCGTGGCACTGCTCGACCGCGGCCACACGCTGGTCGCCGATGACGCCGTGCGGCTGCACCGGGACGGCGACCGCCTCCTCGGCGGCTGCCCGGAAGACGGCCGCGGGCTGCTCCACCTGCGCGACCTGGGCGTAATCGAGGTGACCCGCCTCTACCCTGGCGCCTTCCGCCCCTGGGCGGAGATCGGGCTGTGCCTCCGCCTGCAGCCGGAGCCAGGCGCCAGCGAGGCGGAGGGCCTGCTGCAGGGGCGCCGCGATGACCGCTGGTTGCTCGGCATCCGCCTCCCGCGGATCACCCTGACCGACAGCGCCCAGCGGCCGCTGGCGCCCTTGATCGAGGCGGCGGCGGGCCAGCCGGACCGCCCCGCCGAGCCGGCCGGCACGGCCAGCAGGGGGACTGGATGAGCGACGTGCGCCTGATCATCGTCACCGGGCTCTCGGGCTCCGGCAAGAGCGTAGCCCTCCACACCTTGGAGGACGCCGGCTACTACTGCATCGACAACCTGCCGGTGAGCCTGATCGACGAGTTCGCCGACTACGCGCTCCACAGCGACGCCCCCATCGGCGAGCGCTTCGCGGTGGGCATCGACGCCCGCAACCCGGCGCGCGACCTCCGGCAGCTCCCCGGCAACCTGGCTCGGCTCGGCGAGCAGGGGATCAGCACGGAGCTCCTCTTCCTCTACGCCGAGGACGCCATCCTCATGCGCCGCTACAGCGAGACCCGGCGGCGCCACCCCCTTGCGGAGGGGGAGCAGCCCCTCGCGGACGCCCTAGGGGCCGAGCGCGCCCTCCTGGAGCCGCTGCGCGAGGCGGCGGACTGGTCCATGGACACCTCGCGGACCACGGTCCACGACCTGCGCGCCCTCATCGCCGAGCGTGTCGCCGGCGAGCGGAGCGGGCTCTCCGTGCTGGTCCAGTCCTTCGGCTTCAAGCACGGCGTCCCCACCGATGCGGACTACGTCTTCGACACCCGTTGCCTGCCCAACCCGCACTGGGAGAAGGAGCTGCGCTCGCAGACCGGCCGCGACGCCGAGGTGCGGGCCTTCCTGGAGTCCCAGCCGGAGACCGAGACGCTGCTCACCCAGATCCACGACCTGGTGAGCCACTGGCTGCCCACCTACCAGGCTGCGGGGCGCAGCTACCTGACCGTGGCCATCGGCTGCACCGGCGGCCAGCACCGCTCGGTCTACCTGGCCGAGCGCCTCGCCGCAGCCCTGCGCCCGGCGTGCAGCCACATCAGCCTGCGCCACAGGGAGCTGCCATGAGGGTCGGACTGCTCATCGTCGCCCATCGCTACATCGGCAGCGAGATCCTCACGGCAGCCTCGCGGACCCTGGGGTTGTGCCCGCTCCAGACCAGCTCCCTGGAGATCCTCGACGAGGAGGAGCTGGAGACCCTCGTCGAGCGCGGCCGGAGGATGATCAGCCAGCTCGACGACGGCGCCGGGGTCCTCATCCTCACCGACGCCTACGGCTCGACGCCGGCGAACGTCTCCGTGGCCGCCGGCGGGGCGCGGCGCTGCCGGGTGGTCACCGGGCTCAACCTGCCCATGCTCCTACGTGTATTCAACTACCCCAGCCGCACGCTGGAGGAGCTAGCCGGCTCGGCAGCCGCCGGCGGGCGCGCTGGCATCATCGAAGTGGACCAACAGCCATGATCCGCCGAACGACCACGATCCATAACCACCTCGGTCTCCACGCCCGGGCCGCCGCCCGCTTCGTGGCCCTCGCCAGCGAGTACGAGTGCGACCTCCACGTCTGCTACGGCGACAAGCGGGTCAACGGCAAGAGCATCATGGGGCTGATGATGCTCGCGGCCGGCGACGGCGCCGAGATCACCCTGGAGGCTGAGGGCGGTGATGCCGAGGCGGCCGTCACCGCCCTGGCGGAGCTGGTGAGCAACGGCTTCAACGAGGCGGGCTCGGAGTGACAGGCAGCGGGATGGCATACTCGAGCCACGACCACACCGGAGCAACGGGAAAGACCATGAAGCTGAGAGAGCTGATCAAGCGCTGGGAGGAGAGCGCCTCGGAGCAGCGTACGCCCTTCACCTACAGCGTACGGCTGCCGCTGCAGGACGCCGCCAAGCTCGCGGCGCTGGCCGAGATGTACCCCGGCCGCTCGGAGACGGAGCTCATCACCGACCTGCTCTCCGCCGCCCTCGATGAGGTCGAGGCCAGCTTCCCCTACGTACAGGGCAGCCACATCGCCGCCGAGGACGAGGAGGGGGACCCCATCTACGCCGACGCGGGCCTGACGCCCCGCTTCAAGGAGCTGACCCAGAGGCACCTCGCCCGCCTGCGGCAGGAGGCCAACGACAGCGCGGACGGCTGACCCGCGCCCTTGCGCCCCGCCCGGGGCGCGGGCTCACTGCCCGGCGACGGTCATCTCGGCCGTGAGGATGGAGCCGGTGTGGATGCCGCCGCGACGGTCCACATCGCTGCCTACCGCCTGTATGCCGGCGAAGATGTCGCCTAGGTGCCCGGCGATGGTCACCTCCTGCACCGGGCGAACGATGGCGCCATTCTCCACCCAAAAGCCGGCCGCCCCGCGGGAGTAGTCGCCGGTAACCAGGTTCACGCCCTGCCCCATCAGCTCGGTGACGATCAGGCCGCGGCCCATGCGCCGCACCAGGGCGTCGAGGCCCTCGCCGCCAGGGGCCACCTCCAGGTTGTGGACGCCGCCCGCGTTCGCGGTGGTCGCCAGACCCAGGCGGCGGGCCGCGTAGCTGTCCAGGACGTAGCGCTGCAGCACCCCGCCATCGATGAGCGCCGAGTCGGCCGTGGCCACCCCCTCGGCGTCGAAGGCGGCGCTGCCGAGGCCGCGCGGGATGTGCGGCCGCTCGACCATCTGCACCCACCCCGGGAAGAGCTGCGTGCCGGCGCTGCCGACGAGGAAGGAGGCCTCTCGGTAGAGGGCGCCGCCGCTCACCGCGGAGACCAGGTGGCCGACCAGCCCCTTGGCCACCGGCGCCTGGAAGAGCACCGGGACCCGCTCGGTGCTCAGGCTCGCGGCCCCCAGCCGGGCCACGGTGTGCTCCGCCGCCTGCCGTCCCACCGCCCGCGCCTCCTCCAGGGCGGCCGGATCGCGGGCCACGGTGTAGTGGTAGTCGCGCTGCATGGCCTCGCCGCGCCCGGCGACAGCCACGCAGTGGATGCTGTGGCGCGACTCCGGCAGCACGGCCAAGAAGCCGTGGGTGTTGCCGTAGGCGTGCAGGCCGCGGTGGACGCTGACCCCCGCGCCCTCGGTGTTCTCGATGCGCGCATCCGCCTCGACGGCCGCAGCCTCGCACTCGCAGGCCAGCGCCACCGCCTCGTCGGCGGAGATCTGCCAGGGGTGGTCTAGATCCAGCCCCGGCGGATCCTGGGCCATGCGCTCGGCCGGGGCAAGGCCGTTGGCCGGGTCATCGGAGGTGTGGCGTGCGATATCGCAGGCCGCCCGCACGGCGTCCCGCACCGCCTCCTCGGAGAGCGCCCCGGCGGAGGCGCTACCCTTGCGGCCGCCCATGTAGACCGTTACGCCGAGGTCGCGGCCACGGTGGTGCTCCAGGGTGTCGATCTCGCCCTTGCGCACACTCGCCGAGAGGCCGACATCGCTGGAGAACGCGGCCTCGGCAGCGGCAGCGCCCCGCCCCCGGGCGTCATCCAGGGCCAGGGCCACGAGGCGCTCCAGCTCGTCGGCGGCGGGCAGCTCGTTGCGCGGATCGGACTCCGACATACGTCTTGAGACCCCATTTCCTGCTGGTTGGGCTTGTCGAGGTGGCGGGCCTACGGGACGGGCGCGTGGCCCTACGCCTGGGTCCCGCCGACGGTCATGCCGTCGACCTTCAGCGTCGGCTGGCCGACGCCGACGGGGACGCTCTGCCCCTCCTTGCCGCAGACGCCGATACCGCTGTCGAGCTCCAGGTCATTACCGACCATGTCCACCCGGGTGAGGACGTCCGGGCCATTGCCGATCAGCGTCGCCCCCTTGACCGGGTGCTGGATCCGGCCGTTCTCGATCCAGTACGCCTCGCTGGCGGAGAAGACGAACTTGCCGGAGGTGATGTCCACCTGGCCGCCGCCGAAGTGCACGGCGTAGAGCCCACGGTCCACCGAGGCGATGATCTCCCCCGGCTCGTGGGGCCCGGCGAGCATGTAGGTGTTCGTCATGCGCGGCATGGGCGGGTGGGCGTACGACTCGCGCCGGGCATTGCCGGTGCGCGGCGCCCCCATGAGGCCGGCGTTCTGCCGATCCTGCATGTAGCCGGTGAGCACGCCCTCCTCGATGAGGGTGCTGCGCTGGGTCGGGCACCCCTCGTCGTCGATGCTCAGCGAGCCGCGACGCTCCTCCATGGCCCCGTCGTCTACCACGGTGCACAGCGGCGAGGCGACCCGCTCGCCGATCCGGCCGCTGAAGGCCGAGGTCCCCTTGCGGTTGAAGTCGCCCTCCAGGCCGTGGCCGACGGCCTCGTGGAGCAGCACCCCGGGCCAGCCGGGACCGAGGACCACCGGCAGGTTGCCCGCCGGGGCCTCCTCGGCCTCGAGGTTGACCAGGGCCTGGCGGGCCGCCTCACGGGCGTAGGCCTCCACCCGCTCCGGCGCCACCAGGCGGGTGTAGGTGTAGCGCCCGCCCCCGCCGGCACTGCCGCTCTCGCGCCGCTCGCCGGCAGCCGCCAGTACGGAGACGTTGAGGCGGACCAGGGGGCGGACATCGGCGGCCCAGCCGCCCTCGGAGCCGGCCACCAGGACGGTATCGTGGGCGCCGGCGAGGCTCGCCACCACGTGGACGATGCGCGGGTCCACGTCGCGGGCCGCCGCCTCGGCGCGGTGGAGCAGCGCCACCTTGTCGTCGGCCCCGAGGCTGGCGAGGGGATCGTCAGCGCCGTAGAGGCGGTGCCCCGAGGCCGCGCGGAAGGGCTCGAGGCGGCGCGATGCCCCGCCGCGGGCCACGGCGCTGGCCGCCGAGGCGGCATCTAGCAGGCCCGGCAGATCGATCTCGTCGCAGTAGGCGAAGCCGGTCCGCTCCCCGGCGACGGCGCGCGCGCCGACGCCGCAATCGACGCTGTAGCTGCCCTCGCGGATGATGCCGTCCTCCAAGACCCAGGCCTCGCGGCGGGTGGCCTGGAAGTAGAGGTCCGCGAAATCCACACCCGGGCGCAGCAGGCGGCTGAAGACCTGCTCGAGGCCCGCCTCGTCCAGCGCCGCGGGCGCGAGGAGCTGCGCCTCGGCGTCTCGGAGCGGATCGGCGGTCACGGTTGCGGCTTCGGCTTGGCTCATCTTCGGCGACCTACAGCTTGCGGTGGAGAAGGGCAGGGAAGCGCTCGCGGATCTGGTGGACCCGGGCGAGGCTCGCCGCGGCCGTGATCACGCCGGCCCCATGCGCCCGGCTCGCCACGACCCGCCCCCACGGGTCGACGATCATGCTCTCGCCGTGGGTCTCCCGGCCATTGACGTGGTAGCCGCCCTGATCCGGCGCCACCACGTAGCAGAGGTTCTCGATGGCCCGGGCGCGCACCAGGATGCTCCAGTGCGCCTGGCCGGTGGCCGCCGTAAAGGCCGACGGCACGACCAGGATCTCGGCGCCCGCCTCCGCCAGGGCGCGGAACAGCTCGGGGAAGCGCAGATCGTAGCAGACGGCGATGCCCAGCCGCCCCACCGGCGTATCCACCACCAGCGGCTCGGCGCCGGGCTGCTGCGTGGCCGACTCCCGGTAGGTCTCGCCGGGGGCCACCTCCACGTCGAAGAGGTGGATCTTATCATACGCGGCGATCCGGCGCCCGTCAGGGCCGTAGACCAGCGCTGCCGGCCGTACGCGCCCCGGATCCTCGGCCTGGAGCGGGATGGTGCCGCCCACCAGGATCACCCGGTGGCGGCGCGCCTGCTCGGCGAGGCAGGCCTGGATCGGCCCCTCGCCGTCCGCCTCCGCGTGGCGCAGCTTGTCGGTGTCCCGATACCCCATGATCGCGAAGTTCTCGGGCAGGGCGACCAGCTCGGCGCCGGCCGCGGCGGCCTCGCCGATCCGCCGCCTGGCCTCCTCCAGGTTGGCCTCCACGTGAGGGCCGGAGGCCATCTGCACCGCCGCCAGCACGGACTGCGGCAGCCGGCTGCGCTCGGACAGCCCCCGCTCGGTGTTAACGCTCTGGTGCATCCTCGCCTCCTAGCCTGGACACTTGGGGATCCGTCCACGGACCCAGCACCCGATAGCGCACCGCTGCGGCACGATCCAGCCCGGCGCCGAGGACCCGGTCCGCCAGGAGACCGCCGACGGCACCCGGGGCCCCGCCGATCAGCGCGCCGAGCAGGGGCATGGTCGCACCCAAGCGGGGCACGACCCGGACGCGATTGTCGTAGGTCCGCGCCCCGAGATCGACGCTCCCGTCTATGGTAACGCGCGCCGCAGACCCCGTGATGCGCAGATCCCGGATGCGGGCCTTGCCGCTGGCGGCGGTTACCCGGCCCTCCAGCTCGTCGAAGGCGAACCCTGCACCGAAGAGCTGGCCGAGATCGAGCAGGATCTGCCGCGGCATCATGCGCAGGCCGAGCAGCCCCACCAGGCGCCCGGTCCCCGGGTCCGCGTCGGTGATCAGCCCATTCGCCATCTGCACCCGGATGTCCCCGGCCAGCCCGGCGAGCCCGGCCTGCCAGGGCGCCCCCTGCCAGCCCAGCTCCGCGCCGATATCCGCCTCGGCTTGCGCCACCGCCCGCGGCGCGCCGAGCAGGCTGAGCACATCGCCGACATCGTCGGCCTGCAGCCGGCCGCGCACCAGGGTGCGCCCCTCCCGCCACACGCCGCTACCGGTCAGCTCCAAGAGGGGGCCGCGCAGACGCGCCTCCGCCAGCCGGAGGGCCTCCCCGTCCGGGCGCAGGTGGAGGTAGCCGGCCCCCGCCGTGCGCCCCGCCAGCCGCAGGTCAGCGACCTGCGCCTCCACCTCGGGCCAAGCCGAGGGATCCGCCCCTGAGAGCGCCTGGGCGAGGGGGGCGGCGGCATCGCCGCCGCCCTGCCCGCCTCCGGCGCGCAGCAGGGGGAGATCCAGCCGCACCAGCTCGGCGCGCACATCCCGGAGACCGGGCGCCCAGGCGACCTCGCCGGTAGCCAGATCCCCCCGCAGCGCCAGCCGTCCCGGCTTCTCCTCGCCCGCCTCGGCGGCCAGGACCTGCTCGCCGTAGGCCCGCCCGCCCAGCTGCAGGTCACGGACGAGGATGTGGCATGCCAGCGGCAGCGGCGGCTCCCAGGCCGGCGCCTCGGCCGGCTCCTCCGCCAGGCGCGGCAGCAGCCGGCCGCCGAGCCAGCGCCGCCAGGCATCGAGATCGAGCGTATCGAGGCGGCCGAGCACCCGGATCCCGCGCGGCGGCAGACGCAGCACGCCGGGTCCGAGCTGGACTGCCGCAGCGCGCGGCAGCCCGTCCGCCCCGGCCTCGGCGCCGGCGCGCAGCAGCTCCTCGCCGTAGCGCAGCCAGTACGAGGCCAACCCCCGCTCCGTGAAACCCACATCCACCTGGAGCGGCCGCCGCTGCGCCGCCGCCAGCCCCAAGGGATCGGGCAGCTCCAGGCGCGTGCCGGCGAGGCTCGAGCGCACCCGTACGGCCGCCTCCAGCGGCCCTTGGGCCTGGAAGCTCGGCAGCCGGGCCTGCACCCGCCACGGCGCCGACCCCGCCAGCCAGGGCGGATCCGCCGCCAGCGCCGGCACCAGGCTCGCCGGGGTGCCGGTCCCCGTGGCCTCGACCCGGATGCCCCGCTCCCCGTCGGTCCCCTCCGTAGCCACCTCGATGCTAGCCGGCTCGCCTCCCCAGCGCGCCGTCAGCGGCTCCTCGGCGTGGAGCCCGCTGGCGTCGAAGCCCACCTCGCCGCGCACCGCCTCCATCCCGATCCAGCGCCCGACGCCGATGTCCACGCCGTCGAGCCGGACGCGCCCGCCTACACGCTGCGCCTCGGCGCGCGCCGGCGCCAGCGGCAGCTGCAGATCCAGGTCGACACCGAGCGCCCCCCGGGCGTGGAGCGGCACCGGATCGCCGAGCCACCCCCGCCCCAGCGGTGAGCCCGCCAGGAACGCCAAGGCCTGGCGCGCGTCGCCCTCACCGCGGCCCGTCACCTCGAGCACCGGCTCGCGGAGATCGGCGATCCCGGCTCGGACGCCGTCCAGGGCCAAGCCGCTCGTGCGGCCGGCGCCGCGGAGGGTCATGGCGGCACCGTCGAGGTGCAGGCGCGCGTCGATGCCGGTGATGCGCGGCCAGGCCGCGTCGTAGCGCAGCCCCCCCTCCACGATCTCGGCGCTGGCCTCGAGGGTCCCCGGGCCCTCATCGAAGGGGAAGTCGCCAGGGCGGCCGGCGAGCAGGAGTTGGATGTCGCGCACCCTGCCGCCGGTCACGCCGCGCCCCAGCCAATCCGCGACCTCCGCCGCGCCGCCGGCGGAGAGGTAGGCCGGCACCCGGTCCAGCGGCATCCCGCCGCCGGTGGCGCGGACGAGCAGGCGAGGCTCGCCACGGCCGTCCGCCGAGACCGCCAGGCGGCCGTCGAGCCGGGCAGCGCCGCTCTCGACGCGGAGCGGCGCGGCGCTCAGCGACCACGTCCCGTCCGGCGCCCAGCTTCCCGCCAGCACCCCCGCCACGCGGCGCAGCGGGAGGGGAGCCGAGCGGCGGCCGGGCAGTGCCAGGGCGGTATCCGCGGCGGCGATCTCGGCCCGGCCCTCCCGGCCCTGGAAGCGCGCCGCCAGCGCCAGGCCGCCGATGCCGGGCACCGCGTCCGCCTGCCCCGGGCGCGGGGGCGGGAGCCCGAGCCCCACGCCCCGCAGGGAACCGTGGAGCGCGTCCGGGCGGGCGTCGGCCAGCTCCAGCCACAGCTCGCCGTCCAGGGTGCCCACCGCCTCACGCCCGGTGAGGAGCGTGCCCCACGGCGCTACCGGCGCCTCCTTGAGACGGGCGTAGAGCCGGGCGGCGCCCGGCCGCTCCAGCGGCAGGCGGGCGGCGGCGCGCACGCCGCGGCCTAGCCCGTCGACGCCCTCGACGGCCTCGGCCCCGACCCGCACGGAACCGGACGCGCGGCGCGCCACCAGGCGCAGCGGGGCGCTGCGCACCGCCTCGCCCTCCGCCGGGACCAGGGCCAGCCGCGCATCCCGTAGCTGGATCCGCCGCGGCAGCCGCCGCAGTTCGACCCCTCCCACCCCTGGCGAGCCCTCGTCGCGGAGCCCGCGCAGCCCCCAGCCTCGCTGCCCCTCGGACACGGTGGCCTGGACCCCGGAGGCGGCCACCACCGCCCAGCGCAGCTCCCAGGCCGCCAGGCTCTCCGCCAAGGCCGGCTCGGCGTACAGCCGGTCCGCAGCCAGGGCAGGCGCCTCGCCGCCGATGCGCACCCCCTCGAGCGCCACGCCAGGGCGCCAGTCGCGCCAGACGAGCTCCGCCTCGGCCACGTGCACGGGCGCCCCGAGGGCGTCGCTGAGCCAGCGCTCCAGCGGCGGCGCCACCGACGGCGCGAGCCAGACCGCCAGCCGCAGGGCGACGCCGCCGGCGAGGGCCGCCAGCGCCAGGCCGTACAGGGCGCGCCGCAGAGGCGCGCCGAGGCGGGGCATCGAGGGCCTCATGCGCGGCCGCGGCTACACGGGAATGACATCGTACTGATCGGCCACATAGAGCGACTCGACCTGCAGCTCGATGGGCCGCTCGATGAAGGACTCGAGCTGCGCCAGGCTGCTGGACTCCTCGTCGAGGAGCACCTCGACCACCGAGGGGGCGGCGAGGATGATGACCCGCTGGGACTCGAACTGCCGCACCTCGCGCAGGACCTCCCGGAAGATCTCATAGACCACCGTCTCCGCTGTCTTGACCGTGCCGCGCCCGCCGCAGGTGGGGCACGGCTCGCAGGTGATCTGCTCCAGGCTCTCCCGGGTGCGCTTACGGGTCATCTCCACCAGCCCCAGCGAGGAGACCGCGCCGATCTGGGTCTTGGCGGGATCACGCTCGAGGGCCTTCTCCAGGGCGCGCAGGACCTGCCTGCGGTGCTCCGGCTCGCTCATGTCGATGAGGTCGACGATGATGATGCCGCCGATGTTGCGCAGGCGCAGCTGGCGAGCGATGGCCTGGGCGGCCTCCAGGTTGGTCTTGAAGATGGTCTCGTCGACGTTGCGGTTGCCGACGAAGCCGCCGGTATTCACGTCGATGGTGGTCATCGCCTCGGTCTGGTCGATGACCAGGTAGCCGCCGGACTTGAGCCCCACGCGCCGGCTCAGGGCGCGCTCCAGCTCCTCCTCGATCCCGTAGAGGTCGAAGATGGGCCGCTCGCCGGTGTAGAGCTCCACCCGGTCGGTGACGTGGGGCAGCAGCTCCTGGCAGAACGTGCGCAGCCGCTGATACCCCTCGCGGGAGTCCACCCGGACCCGCTCCAGGCCGCCGTCGGCCAGATCGCGCATGGCGCGCAGCAGCAGCGGCAGGTCCTCGTGGACCAGCGCCCCGGGCTGCGCCTGCTCCGCCTGCCTGCAGATCCCCTCCCAGAGCCGGACCAAGAACCGCCGGTCGGCCTCCAGGGCCTGCTCGCTAGCGCCCTCGGCAGCCGTGCGGAAGATCAGTCCGCCCTCCCCCTGCTCAGCCTCGAAGGCCCGAGCCACCCCCCGCAGCCGCTCCCGCTCCTGCTCATCCTCGATCCGCGCCGAGATCCCCGTGCCAGCGGAGCGCGGGGTCAGCACCAGGTAGCGCGAGGGGACGGTGATCTGGGTCGTCAGCCGGGCGCCCTTGCTCCCCACCGGGTCCTTGATGACCTGCACGAGCAGGGTCTGCTGCTCGCGGATGAGCTGGTCGATAGGGGGCGGCGGCTCGCCGCTGTCGCGGTAGAGATCGGAGACGTGGAGGAAGGCGGTCCGCTCCAGGCCAGCATCCACGAAGGCCGCCTGCATGCCGGGCAGCACGCGGCATACCCGGCCGAGGTAGATGTTGCCGACCAGGCCCCGGCGCCGGGTGCGCTCCAGGTGCACCTCCTGGAGGACGCCGTTCTCGACCAGGGCCACCCGCGTCTCCCGGGGGGTCAGGTTGACGAGGATCTCCTGGCTCACCCGCTACCTACCACTGCTCGCGCCACGGGACACCGAGCTGGTCGAGGAGCAGCGTTGTCTCGTAGAGCGGCAAGCCCATGACGCCGGTGTAGCTCCCCTCGATGTGCTCGACGAAGACCCCGCCGCGGCCCTGGATGGCGTAGGCGCCAGCCTTGTCCGCCGGCTCGCCCGAGGCCCAGTAGCGGGCCCGCTCGTAGGCCGTGATCTCGCGCAGCGTGACCTGGCTGACGGAGAGCCGGGTCGCCTCCCGGTCGTCTACCAGGGCGACACCGGTGAGCACACGGTGGCTGCGCCCGGAGAGCCGGCCGAGCATGGCCGTGGCCTCACCCTCCCCGGCAGGCTTGCCGAGGATCTCGCCGTCCAGGACCACCACGGTATCCGCGCCCAGGGCCGGGGCGCGTGTGCCGGCGGCCGTGTAGCCACGCCGCGCCTTCTCGAGCGCCATGCGCAGGACGAAGCGCTCCGCGCCCTCGCCGGGCGTGGCGGTCTCGTCGACCTCGACGGGCAGCACCTCGTAGCCGACGCCGATGCGCTCGATGAGCGCCTGCCGCCGCGGCGACTGCGAGGCGAGGATGATGTGCGGCGCCATGGCCCTCCCCCTACGACGGCCCCCTAGGAGCGATGGTACGGATGGCCGCAGAGCAGCGTCCAGGCGCGGTAGACCTGCTCCGCGACCAGCACCCGGGCCAGCATGTGGGGCAGCGTCAGCGGCGACAGCGACCAGCAGGCGTCGGCGCGCTCGTGCACTGCCGGGCCCAGGCCGTCGGCGCCGCCGATGACGAAGGCCGCCTCGCCGCCCTCGTGGCTCCAGCGCTCCAGCTGCCGGGCCCACTGCTCCGTATCCCGGGCCGTGCCCCGCTCGTCGAGAGCGACGCAGAAGGCGCGCTCCGGGATGGCCCGCAGCAGCCGCTCGCCCTCCCGCTCGCGGGCCTGCAGGCCGTCGCTGCCGCTGGCGGCGGCGACCTCGTGCAGGCTGAGCCGCCACCCCCGGCCGAGGCGGGAGGCGTAGGTCTCTAGGCCGTCGCGCACCCAGCGCGGGGGCTTGGTGCCTACTGCGATGAGGTGGACGCGCACGGCTGCTCCATCTCCCACATCCGCTCGAGCCGGTAGAAGTCGCGGCTCTCGGCGGTCATGACGTGGACCACCACATCGCCCAGGTCGATGAGGACCCACTCGGAGCTGGGCTCCTCCCCCTCGACGCCGATGCCCGTGACCCCGCCGGCCTTGGCCGAGTCCAAAACGTTGCGGGCGACGGCGTGGACGTGGCGCCGCGAGGTGCCCGTGGTCACCACCATCAGGTCGGTCACCGGCGTGCGGCCGCGCACGTCGATGAACACCGTATCCTGGGCCTTGACCGCCTCCAGGGCGTCCCGGACCAACTGCTCTAGCTCTTGCACCGCCATAGCGACCTCTTACAAGCGCGGATACCCGTATAGCCCCGCCTCAGCCAGGTGCTGGCGCACCGCCTCGGGCATGAGGTAGCGCACCGACTCGCCGAGCGCGAGGGCGCGCCGGATGCCGGTGGCGGAGATGGCCACCGGCGTCACCGCCTGGAACAGGATATGCCCGGCCGGGCTGCGGCGCAGGTCGGCGGGATCGGTGCTGCGCCGGCGCTCGAGCTCGTCGCCGAGCGGCGCCGGCAGCGCGCCGGCGGCCCCCGGGCGCTCGGTCACCACGATGTGGGCGTAGTCGAGCAGCCGCGGCCAGCGCGACCAGGTCGGCAGCCCGAGGAAGGTATCGTAGCCGAGGATCAGGCACAGGGAGACGTGGCCCAGCTCGGCGCGCAGCCCGGCGAGGGTGTCCACCGTGTAGGAGGGGCCGTCGCGGTGGAGCTCCCGCTCGTCCACGCGGGCGCTAGGGTTATCGGCGACGGCCCGGCGCACCAGCTCGGCGCGCTGCGCCGGCCCGGCCCGCGGCCGCGGCCGGTGCGGCGGGATGCGCGCCGGGATCAGGCGCAGCTCGGCGAGCTTCAGCGCCTCGCGGACCTCTTCCGCCGGGCGCAGGTGCCCGTAGTGGATCGGATCGAAGGTGCCTCCGAGGAGGCCGATGGTGCGCAGCGGTGCCGTCACGCGGGCGCTCACCTCGCCGTCAGCTGCGGACGTGGCCATCGCCGAGGACGATGTACTTCTCGGTGGTCAGCCCCTCCAGCCCCACCGGGCCGCGGGCGTGGAGCTTGTCGGTGCTGATCCCGATCTCGGCGCCGAGGCCGTACTCGTGGCCGTCGGCGAAGCGCGTCGAGGCGTTGACCATCACCGAGCTGGCGTCCACCTCGCGCAGGAAGCGCTGCGCCTTCGGGTAGGACTCCGTGACGATGGCCTCGGTATGCCCGGAGCCGTAGCGCTCGATATGCTCGGCGGCGGCGTCGAAGCCGTCGACCACGCGTACCGCCAGGATCGGCCCCAGGTACTCCGTCGCCCAGTCGTCCTCGCCGGCCGGCACGGCGTCGGCGATCAGCCCCTGGGTACGGGCGCAGCCGCGGACCTCGATACCGGCCTCCGCCAGCTGCCGGCCGATCTCCGGCAGCACCCGCTCGGCGGCGGG
>CAJXKI010000028.1 GCA_913055765.1 uncultured Ectothiorhodospiraceae bacterium | reverse complement strand
TAGGAGGGCATCAGCACCACGCCGGGGGCGATGTAGCTGCCGCGCCGGGCCGCCGCCGGCGGCACCACGCGCACGCCGGCCTCGCGCATGCCGTCCTCGCTCCAGTCGGCGAACTTCATGGGCACCTTGTCGAAGAAGTTGGTCACCCCGCCGCGCATCAGGCGGTTGTCGTTGAGCCGGAAGGAGAGCAGCACGGCCTTCTTCAGCCACTCGTTGACCCGCCAGCCCTCGGGGCCGGGCTCGGCGACCCGGGCCTGGCCGCTGTCGAGCCAGCGCAGGGCCTCCTCTACGGCCTCGCGCACCTCTGCCGGGGCGTCGTTGGGGTTGAGGGTGCTGCGCTGCTCGAAGGCCTCTTCGATTACCTTCTGGATATGCTCGGCCATACTCAGGGCTCCCTAGTGCTTAGGAATGGATCGGAGGGGGGCATCCGGCCAGGCCGCGGCTCATGCCTCTGGCGCCTCGGCGTCGAGGAGCTCGCGCAGCGCCTGGCGGACCTCGGCGAACTGCTCAGGCCGCTGCAGCGGCTGCCCGGCCTCGTCGGTGATGAAGAACACGTCCTCAGCCCGCTCGCCCATGGTAGCGACCTTGGCGTTCTTCAGCCGCACCCCGCAGCGCGAGAAGGCGCGTCCGACCCGGGCGAGCAGGCCGGGGCGGTCGGCGGTGATGACCTCCACGATGGTGCGCTGGTTGTCCGGGTCGTCGCTGAACTGGATCCGGGTCTCGATGCGGAAGTGCTGCCGCTGCCGCGATACGTGGCGCGCCGCCGGCGCCGAGGGCGGTCCTTGCCGGCAGGCGGCCTCCGTAAGCGCGGCGCGCACCTCCGCGTAGCGCTCCTCGCTGGCCGGCGGCTCGCCGTCCCGGTCTAGGACCACGTAGCTGTCCAGGGTATAGCCGGCGTCCGTGGTGATGACCCGGGCGTCGTGGATGCTCAGCCCCAGCCGGTCGAGCGCCGAGACGCTGCGGGCGAAGAGCTCCGGGCTGTCGCCGGCGTAGAGGAAGATCCGCGTGCCGCCGCCGGTCTCCCGGGGGGCGACCAGGACCAGGGGCAGCTGCGCGGGCGGCGTCTCGGCGAGGGCCTCGGTGTGCCAGGCGATCTCCTCGGCGCTGTGGCGGAGGAAGTACTCGTCGGGCAGGTGGCGCCAGATCTCCCGGATCTGGCCCGGCCCGTAGCCGCGCTGGCGCAGGGTCCGTCGCGCGTCGCGCTGCGTGTCGCGGATGAGCTCGCCCTTGTTGAGGGGGTTGCTCAGCCCGCGGCGGATGGCGCCGCGCGTCAGGATGTAGAGCTCGTTGAGCAGGGCCGAGCGCCAGGCGTTCCACAGCTCCGGGTTGGTGGCGCGGATGTCGGCGACGGTCAGCAGGTAGAGGTAGTCCAGGTGGGTCTGGTCGCCCACCAGGCGCGCGAACTCGGTGATCACCCCGGGGTCTGAGAGGTCCTTGCGCTGCGCGGTGATGGACAGGTCCAGGTGGTGGCGGACCAGCCAGCTGACTAGCCGGGCGTCGTAGGCGCCGAGGCCGTGGCGGGTGCAGAAGTCGTGGGCGTCGGCGGCGCCGAGCTCGGAGTGGTCGCCGCCGCGGCCCTTGGCGATGTCGTGGAACAGGCCGGCGAGGTAGGCGAGCTCCGGCTTGGGCACACGGGCCATGATGTCGTGGGCCATGGGGAGCTCCTCGCGCCGCTCCGGGTCCGCCATGCGCCGCAGGTTGCGCACCACGAACAGCGTGTGCGAGTCCACGGTGTAGACGTGGAACAGGTCGTACTGCATGCGCCCGGTGATCTGCCCGAAGGCCGGGAGGTACCGGTCCAGGACGCCGTAGCGGTGCATGCGCTGCAGCGCGCGGGAGACGCCCTGGGGCTGGCGCAGGATCTCCATGAATAGGCTGCGGCAGCGTAGGTCCCGGCGGAAGGCCTCGTCGATGAGGTGCCGGCTCTGCCGGATGAGCCGGATGGTCGACGCCCGGACCCCCTTGAGCTGGGGGTGCTGCTGCAGCAGGAGGAAGCCCTCGAGCAGGGCGAAGGGGTAGCGCTTGAAGGTGCCCGGATCGGTCACCTCGAGGAAGCCGCGCCGGGCCTGGAAGCGGCGGTTGATCGGCTCCGGCTCGGCGGCGGCGTCGGCGTAGAGGGTGGCCTCCTCGAAGTGCTGCAGGAGCATCTCGTTGAGCCGCGAGATCTCCATGGCGGTGCGGAAGTACCGCTGCATGAACTGCTCGACGGCCAGGGTGCCGTCGTCGTCGGCGTAGCCGAACAGCTCGGCCAGGGCGAGCTGGTGATCGAACAGGAGGCGGTCCTCGCGGCGTCCGGCGATCAGGTGCAGGCCGAAGCGCACGTCCCAGAGGAAGCACCGCCCGGCGTGCAGGGCCTTATACTCCGCCTCGGTGAGGAAGGCCTCCGCGACCAGGTCCCGGAGGCGCTCGGCGCCGAAGTGGCGCTTGGCCACCCAGCCGACCACCTGGATATCCCGCAGCCCGCCGGGCGTGGACTTGATGTTCGGCTCCAGGTTGTAGGCGGTGTCGTGGAACTTGCGGTGGCGGGCCTCCTGCTCCTCGAGCTTGGCCTCGAAGAAGGCCCGGCTCGGCCAGATCTGCTGCGTCCGGCTGAGGCGCCGGATGGCCGAGAACAGCGCCGGGCTGCCGGCCAGGTGCCGGGCCTCGATCAGGCTGGTGGCGATGCTGATGTCCTGCGCCGCGGCCTGGATGCACTCATCGATGGTGCGCACGCTGTGGCCGACGTCGAGGCCCAGGTCCCAGAGGTCGGTGATGAACGCCTCCAGTGGTGCCGACAGGGCGGCGCGGTGCTCCGTGGCCACCACCACCAGGACGTCGATGTCGGAGCCGGGGTGGAGCTCGCCCCGGCCGTAGCCGCCCACGGCGAGCAGCGCGCAGCCGCCCGGCTCGTCGGCGCCCAGGCTGGCGCGCCACAGGCGCCGGACGACCTCGTCCATCAGCGCCGCGCGCTCGGGGACCAGCTCCGAGGCCGGCGTGCCGGCGCGGAAGCGCTCGGCGAGGGCGGCATCGGCCTGGCGCAGGCTACGGCGCAGGGCCGGTACCAGGCGCTCGCCGTCCGCCACGGCGCGCTCCGCGGCGACCAGGCCGGGGACTGCCGGTTGGGCCGGCTCAGCCATGGAGGCCTCCCGCTCGCCTGAGGCGGCCTAGCGCCCGTCCGGGGCCGGCGTGAGGATCTCGTAGCCCGCCTCGGTGACCAGCACGGTGTGCTCCCACTGCGCCGACAGGCTGCGGTCCTTGGTGACCACCGTCCACTCGTCCCGGAGCAGCTTGGTCGCAGGCCGGCCGGCGTTGACCATCGGCTCGATGGTGAAGGTCATGCCCGGCTCGAGCCGCGTCCCGGTGCCGGGGTGGCCGTAGTGGAGCACCTGCGGCTCCTCGTGGAAGTGCTGCCCGATCCCGTGGCCGCAGTACTCGCGCACCACGGAGAAGCTGTGCGCCTCGGCGTGGATCTGGACGGCGTGGCCGATATCCCCCAGCGTGGCGCCGGGGCGGACCTGGTCGATGCCGCGCCAGAGGCAGTCGCGCGTGGTCTCCACCAGGCGCCGGGCGAGGATGCTCGGCTCGCCGACGTAGAACATCCGGCTCGTGTCCCCGTGCCAGCCGTCCTGGTCGATGACGGTGATGTCGATGTTGAGGATGTCGCCCTTCTTGAGCCGCTTCGGTCCCGGGATGCCGTGGCAGACCACGTGATTGACCGAGATGCAGGTGGCCTTGGGGAAGCCTCGGTAGTTGAGCGGCGCCGGCGTGGCGTTCAGCTCCTCGGTGATGTAGCGGTGGCAGAGCTCGTCGAGGTAGCCGGTGGTGACCCCGGGCGCCACGTGGGGGGCGATCATGTCGAGCACGCTGGCCGCCAGGCGCCCGGCGTGCCGCATACCCTCGATCTCTTCGGCGTTCTTGATCGGTACGGACATAGGACTCGATTCTAGCACGCTGCGCCTCGGCGACGCGTAGCTTGTAACCGGCCGCCATGGGTGGTATAAAGCGCGCTGCCGCGGCGTACGCGCCGCGTCTTACGCACCCTTTGCAAATCCACACATGCACCGACACATACGGCCGGGTGCCCGGCCGCGGACAGGCGTCCGGGTCGCCGTGTGCGGGTGTATGGAGGCCCAACCCGATTTAGGAGATCGATCATGGCTGATGTTTCCATGCGCCAGATGCTGGAGGCGGGCGTGCACTTCGGGCACCAGACCCGCTTCTGGAACCCGAACATGCGCCCCTACATCTTCGGGGAGCGCAACAAGATCCACATCGTCAACCTCGAGAAGACGCTCCCCCTGTTCAAGGAGGCCTTGAACTTTACCGGCCGGCTCGCCGGCAACGGGGGGAAGATCCTGTTCGTGGGCACCAAGCGCCCGGCCCAGGAGCTGGTGCGCGAGCACGCCCAGCGCTGCGGGATGCCCTATGTGGACCACCGCTGGCTCGGCGGCATGCTGACCAACTTCCGCACCGTCAAGCACTCCATCGCGCGGCTCAAGGACCTGGAGACCCAGGCCGAGGACGGGACCTTCGACAAGGTGACCAAGCGCGAGGCGCTGGCGCTGAGCCGCGAGAAGGAGAAGCTCAACCGCAACCTCTCCGGCATCAAGGACATGGAGCGGCTCCCGGATGCCATGTTCGTCGTCGACGTGGGCTACGAGCACATCGCCATCGCCGAGGCGAAGAAGCTCGGCATCCCGGTCATCGGTGTGGTGGATACCAACTGCTCGCCCCGCGAGATCGACTACCCCATCCCAGGCAATGACGATGCGATCCGCGCCATTGAGCTCTACGTCAGCGGCATCGCCGATGCGGTCCTGGAGGCCAAGCAGGCGGCGAGCACCGCTGCCGCGTCCGGCCAGGACGACTTCGTCGAGATCAACGACACCGCATCCTGAGGGGGCAAGGGCAAATGTCCGTATCCGCAGATCTGGTCAAGCAGCTACGGGAGCGCACCGGCTCCGGCATGATGGAGTGCAAGAAGGCCCTGGTGGAGGCCGAGGGCGACCTGGAGGCCGCGGCCGACATCATGCGCAAGAAGGGGCTCGCCAAGGCCGACAAGAAGGCCGACCGGGTCGCCGCCGAGGGCCGTATCGCCATGGCCCGCGCCGAGGAGGGCACGGCCGGGGTGCTCGTCGAGGTCAACTCCGAGACCGACTTCGTCGCCAACGGCGATGAGTTCCGCCGCTTCGCGGATGCCGTGGCGGAGCGCGCCCTGAGCGCCGGCGCCGACGACCTGGATACCCTGCTCGCCTGCGAGATCGACGGCAAGCCCGTCGATACCCTGCGCCAGGAGATGATCGCGCAGCTCGGCGAGAACATCGAGATCCGCCGCCTGGTCCGCTACGCTGACGGCAAGCTGGTGGCGCAGTACATGCATGGCGCCCGCATCGGCGTTATGGTCGAGCTCGACGGCGGCGATGAGGCGCTCGGCCGCGACCTGGCCATGCACATCGCCGCCTCCTCGCCGATCTGCATCTCCGAGGCGGACGTGCCGGACGATCGCCTGGCCTCCGAGAAGGAGGTCCTGGAGGCCCAGGCGCGGGAGAGCGGCAAGCCCGAGGAGATCGTCCAGAAGATCGTCGACGGCCGGCTGCAGAAGCACCTCAGCGAGATCACCCTGCTCGGCCAGCCCTTCGTCAAGGATCCCGACCAGAGCGTCGGCGATCTGCTCGAGGCGCGGGGCGTGCAGGTGACCCGCTTCGCGCGCTTCGAGGTCGGCGAGGGCAAGGAGAAGCAGGAGACGAGTTTCGCGGACGAAGTGATGGCGCAAGTCCGGGACTCCTGAGCCCGAGCGGCGCGCGCGTGGGAAACGAGTGGCGCCCGGTGCGCCGGGCGCCGCGACCGCTCATAGGGAGGCCGGACTCATGACGGTGGCGCACTACAACCGGATACTGCTCAAGCTCAGCGGCGAGGCGCTGCTCGGCGACGAGCAGTACGGGATCGCCGCCAATACCCTCGACCGCATCGCCGACGAGCTGGCCGAGATCAGCGCCATGGGGGTCCAGGTGGCCGTGGTCATCGGCGGCGGCAATATCTTCCGCGGCGCCGGCCTGGCCGCCTCGGGGATGGAGCGGGTCAAGGCGGACCAGATGGGCATGCTGGCCACGGTCATGAACGCCCTGGCCTTGCAGGATGCCCTGGAGCGCCGCGACGTCTTCTGCCGGGTCATGTCGGCGATCCAGATCAACCAGGTCTGCGAGGACTACATCCGCCGCCGGGCGGTGCGCCACCTGGAGAAGGGGCGGGTGGTGATCTTCGCGGCCGGCACGGGCAATCCCTTCTTCACCACCGACTCAGCCGCCAGCCTCCGCGCTGTGGAGATCGGGGCCGAGCTGCTGCTCAAGGGGACCAAGGTCGACGGCGTCTACAACGTCGACCCGGCCAGCGACCCGGCCGCCCGCCGCTACGAGCAGCTCACCTACGACGAGGTCCTGAGCCAGCGCCTGGAGGTGATGGACGCCACCGCCATCGTCCTGTGCCGCGACCAGGCGATGCGCATCATGGTCTTTGACATCACGAGCCCGGGCGCCATGGTCGCCGCTGCACGCGGGGAGCCGGTGGGTACCGTGGTGGACCCGGGGCACGCAGCCAGCGCGCGGGAGGAGTAGCCGTGATCGAGGATATAAAGGAGGACGCGGAGCGCCGGATGCAGAAGGCCGTCGAGAGCCTGAGGCACGACCTGGCTCGGCTGCGCACCGGGCGGGCCCACACCAGCCTCCTCGACCAGGTCACCGTCGAGTACTACGGTACGGAGGTGCCCATCAAGCATGCGGCCAATGTCAGCGTCGAGGACTCGCGTACGCTAGCGGTGACGCCCTTCGAGAAGGGCATGGTCCCGGCTATCGAGAAGGCCATCATGGCCTCCAACCTGGGGCTGAGCCCGGTGACCGCGGGGCAGGTTGTCCGTGTGCCGCTGCCCTCGCTCACCGAGGAGCGGCGCAAGGAGATGACCCGGCTGGTCCGCAACGAGTGCGAGCAGGCCCGGGTCGCCATCCGCAACGTCCGCCGCGACGCCAACTCCGATCTCAAGGAGCTGGCCAAGGGTAAGGAGATCTCCGAGGATGAGGAGCGCAGCGGCCAGGAGGCGATCCAGAAGCTCACCGATCGGTACGTAGGGCAGGTCGACGCCGTGCTCGAGGAGAAAGAGCGCGAGCTCATGGAGGTCTGAGCACTCGTATGTCGGATCCGGACGGACCAGGGCAGATCGCCGACCGGCTCGCCGGGGTCGCCCTGCCGCGCCATGTGGCCATCATCATGGACGGCAACGGGCGCTGGGCGCAGCGGCACGGCCGGCCTCGCCACGCCGGCCACCGGGCCGGCGTGACCGCCGTGCGCAGCGTCGTGGAGGCGTGCGGGCGCCTGGGGCTCGAGGCCCTGACCCTGTTCGCCTTCAGCAGCGAGAACTGGCGCCGCCCGGCCGGTGAGGTCCGGGTGCTCATGGAGCTGTTCCGCACGACGCTGGATCAGGAGCTCCACCGGCTGCACGAGCAGGGGGTGCGCCTGCGCTTCATCGGCGACCGCACCCCGCTGGAGCCGGCGCTGCAGCGCCGGCTCGACGACGCGGAGGCCCTCACGGCCGGCAACGGCGGCCTGGAGCTGGTCATCGCCACCAACTACGGCGGCCGCTGGGAGATGGCGGCCGCGGCGCGGCGGCTCGCCGCCGCGGCCGCGCGCGGCGAGATCGATCCCGAGGCCATCGACGAGCAGGCGATCCAGGGGGCGCTGTGCCTGCCCGGGCTCTGCGACCCGGACCTGTTCATCCGTACCGGGGGCGAGCAGCGGCTCTCCAACTTCCTGATCTGGCAGCTGGCCTACGCCGAGCTCTACTTCACCGACACCCCCTGGCCGGACTTCGGTGCCGAGCAGCTGGCTCGCGCCATCGAGGCCTATAGCGGCCGGGAGCGCCGCTTCGGGGGCGTGCAGCCGAGCGTCCTGGGGGCGGCGGGCGGTGCTTAGGGCCCGCGTCGCCACGGCCGTGCTGCTGGGGTCGCTGCTGATGGGCACCGTCTGGCTGGCCCCTACCGGCGCGCTGGCGCTGCTCCTCGCCGGCCTAGCGGGGATCGCGGCCTGGGAGTGGACCGCCCTGATGGGGGTCCAGGCGCCGGCGGCCCGGGTGGCCCTGGTCGCTGGGTTCCTGGCCACCCTGGTGCCCGCCTGGGGGGTGCTGGTGGCCAGCCCCGCCTCCGTCCAGGTCGGCCTCTACCTGGTGGCGGCGCTGTGGCTCGGCGTGCTCGGCTGGCTCGGCCGCCTGGCGCGGGGCGAGGCCGCGGCGCCGTCGGCGGCCGGCGCCGCGGTGATCGGGTGGCTGGTCCTCGCGCCGACCTGGCTGGCGGTGGTCTACCTGCACGGGCAGGCCCCGTGGGGGGCGTTCTGGGTGACCCTGCTGTTCGCGCTCGTCTGGGGCGCGGATAGTGGGGCCTACTTCGCCGGCCGGGCGTGGGGCCGGCACCGGCTGGCGCCGCGGATCAGCCCGGGCAAGAGCTGGGAGGGCGTCCTGGGCGGCGGTGCCGCGGCGCTGCTCGCCGGCGGCGCCCTGGTGGGGCTGCTCGGTCCCGCAACGCCTGCCCCGCTGTTCCTCACAGGCCTGATGGTAGCGGTCATCGCCGGCTCGGTGGTGGGCGACCTGCTCGAGAGCGCGCTCAAGCGCCAGCGGTCTATCAAGGATAGCGGCGGGATCCTGCCCGGCCACGGCGGGGTCCTCGACCGGATCGACAGCCTGACCGCAGCGGCACCAATCATGGCAGCAGGAGTAGCGTGGTGGCAGAGCGGGACGTGACACGCCTGGCGGTGCTGGGTGCCACCGGCTCCATCGGCACCAGCACCCTGGACGTGGCGGCGCGCCACCCGGAGGCCTTCCGGGTCCACGCGGTGGCGGCCGGGCGCGACGTGGAGGGGCTGCTGGCCATCTGCCAGCGCCATCGCCCGGCGCGGGCCGCCCTGGCGGACGCCTCGGCCGCGGCGCAGCTGAGCGCTCGGCTCCGCGCCGAGGGGATCGCCGGCATCGAGGTCAGCGCCGGCGAGGACGGCGTCGCTGCGCTGGCGGCCGACGCGGAGGTGGACGCCGTGGTCACGGCGGTGGTCGGCGCGGCCGGGCTGGCCTCGTCCATGGCGGCCTGCGAGGCGGGCAAGACCATCCTCCTGGCCAACAAGGAGACCCTGGTGGTCGCCGGCGAGGCGTTCATGGAGACCGCCCGGCGCAGCGGCGCGCGCATCGTGCCCGTGGACAGCGAGCACAACGCGGTCTTCCAGGGGCTGCCGGGGGGCAAGGCCTCGGCGCCCGGCGTGGAGCGCATCCTCCTGACCGCCTCCGGCGGCCCGTTCCGCGACCGCGATCCGGACACGCTGGCGGCGGTCACGCCGGAGGAGGCGGTTGCCCACCCCAACTGGTCCATGGGCAGGAAGATCTCCGTGGACTCCGCCACCATGATGAACAAGGGCCTGGAGGTGATCGAGGCGTGCCACCTCTTCGGCCTCGCGCCCGAGCGGGTGGACGTGGTGATCCACCGGCAGAGCCTGGTGCACGCCCTGGTCGGCTACTGCGACGGCTCCTACCTGGCGCAGGTGGGGTCGCCGGACATGCGGGTGCCCATCGCCTACGCCATGGGCTATCCCGAGCGGCTCGCCTCCGGCGTCGAGCTCGTCGACCTGGCGGCCGCCGGGCGGCTCGACTTCGAGGCGGTGGAGGAGCGCCGCTTCCCGTGCCTGCGCCTGGCCTACCAGGCCCTGCGCGCCGGCGGCGGCGCCTGCGCCGTGCTCAATGCCGCCAACGAGGTGGCCGTGGACGCCTTCCTCGAGGGGCGCCTGCGCTTCGATCGCATCGCGGCGGTGACCGAGGAGGCCCTGGCGGCGCAGGCGCCGCCGGCGCCGCGGGACCTGCCATCGGCCAGCGCCATCGACGCCCAGGCCCGGCGCACAGCCGAGGCGGCCGTCGCCCGCATCGAGGGGTAGGTAGGGATGGCCGTCCTCGGCAGCGCGCTCGCATTCGTGGTCGCCATCGGCATCCTGGTGGCCGTCCACGAGGCCGGCCACTTCCTCGTCGCGCGCTGGTGCCATATCCGCGTCCGCCGCTTCTCGCTGGGCTTCGGCAGGATCCTGCTGAGCCGCCAGGGGGGCGCCCCCGACCGTACCGAGTACTGCCTGTCGGCCATCCCCCTCGGCGGCTACGTGCAGATGCTCGACGAGCACGAGGGGGAGGTGGACCCGGCCGAGGCGCACCGCGCCTTCAACAATCGCCCGCTGCGCCAGCGCGCGGCCGTGATCGCCGCCGGCCCGGCGGCGAACTTCCTCTTCGCCGTCGTGGCGTTCTGGGTGGTGGCCGTGGTCGGGGTGACCGAGCTGCGCCCCGTCGTGGATGAGCCGCCGCCCGATACCCCAGCCGCCGAGGCCGGGATCGAGCGCGGCCAGGAGGTGGTGGCTGTCGATGGCCAGGCGACGCCGACCTGGCAGCGCGTCGCCATGGCGCTGATGAACGCCGGCTTCGATCGCCAGGCGGTCCCCGTCCGCCTGCGCGGCGAGGACGGCCGCGAGGTGACCGCCACGCTGGACCTGCGCGCGGAGCCGCAGCTCAAGGAGACCACCGACGTCCTCGCCACCACCGGCCTCACCGCGTACACCCCGGAGCTGCCGCCGGTCGTCGGCCGGGTCGCGGCCGACAGCGCCGCCGCGGCGGCAGGGCTCGAGCCGGGGGACCGGCTGCTCGCCGTCAATGGCGAGCCGGTGGCCTCGTGGCCGGAGCTCGTCGAGCGTATCGAGGCGCGTCCCGGCGAGACGGTGACCCTGGCCCTCGAGCGGGACGGGCAGCGCCGGGAGGCCAGCGTGGCCCTGGGGACCCAGGAGCGCGGCGGTGAGGCGGTGGGCCTGCTCGGCGTCGGCCCTCGGCTCCCCGAGGACTACCAGGCGCGCATGGAGCGGGAGGTGCGCCACGGGCCGGTGCGGGCGCTCGGCTACGGGGTGGAGCGGACCTGGGAGACGACCGCCCTGACCGTGAAGGTGCTCGTGCGCATGGCCATGGGCGAGGCCTCGCTCAAGAACATCGGCGGCCCCGTGACCATCGGGCAGTTCGCCGGCGACACCGCCTCGATGGGCGTGATACCGTTCGTCACCTTCTTGGCGATCATCAGCATCAGCCTCGGGATCATCAACCTGCTGCCGATCCCCATCCTCGACGGGGGGCACCTGCTCTACCTCCTCAGCGAGGCGGTGACCGGCCGTGCGGTCTCGGAGCGTGCCCAGGCGATCGGCCAGCAGGTGGGGATCGTCGTCCTGCTCGGCCTGATGGCGCTCGCCTTCTACAACGATATCGCGCGGCTCCTGGGCGGCTGAGGGCGGTCGCGACGCGCAGCGAAGCTGGGGCAAGGGAGCGGCTTGGTACGGCAACAGGTGCATAGGGGGGCGTTTTGATTCGACGCTGGTGGGGTATGGCGCTGGCCGTCACGGCGCTGGGCCTCGGCCTGGTATCGACGACGGCGGCGGCGGAGGGCTTCGTCGCCGAGGAGATCCGGGTCGAGGGGCTGCAGCGGATCGACGAGGGCACGGTCTTCAGCTACCTCCCCGTCGAGCCCGGGGACCGCATCGACGACGAGGGGGTGGCCGACGCCATCCGTGAGCTCTACCGCTCCGGCTTCTTCCGTGACGTCGAGCTGGCCCGGGACGGGGATGCCCTGGTCGTGCACGTCCAGGAGCGCCCCTCCATCGCCCGCCTGACGTTCGAGGGCAACGAGCAGATCGGCACCGAGAAGCTGCGCCAGGCGCTGCGAGGCGCCGGGATGTCGGAGGGGCAGATCTTCGACCGGTCGCAGCTGTCGCAGATCGAGCAGGAGCTGCGCCAGCAGTACTTCGCCCAGGGCAAGTACGACGTCTCTGTCGAGAGCACCGTCTCGCCGCTGGCGCGCAACCGGGTGGCCATCCGCATCGATATCGAGGAGGGACCGGCGGCGGAGATCCGGGAGATCCACATCACCGGCAATGAGGCCTTCTCCGACGACGAGCTGCTGGGGGACTTCGAGCTCCGCCCCAAGCGCTGGTGGGCCCCCTGGTCGAAGCGCCACCGCTACGCCCGGCAGCGGCTCGCCAACGACCTGGAGGGCCTGCGCAGCCACTACCTCAACCGCGGCTACCTCAACTTCTCGATCACCTCCACCCAGGTCTCCATCAGCCCGGACCGGCGGGATGTGCACATCGCCGTGGACGTCGCCGAGGGCCAGCAGTACGAGATCGGCGGCCTCGACGTGCGCGGCAACCTCGTGGTGCCGCCCCAGGAGCTCCGCCAGCTCATCGCCGGCGAGCTCGAGCGCGGCGATCTCTACGCCCGCAGCCGTGTCAACGCCGCCTCCTCCGCCATCCGCTCGCGGCTGGCGGAGGAGGGCTACGCCTTCAGCAAGGTCGACGTCCGCCGGCAGGTGGACGAGGAGAAGCGGACGGTGGATCTCACCTTCAGGGTGGATCCCGGCGAGCGCGTCTACGTCCGCCGGATCAACATCACCGGCAACCAGCGCACCCAGGACGAGGTGATCCGCCGGGAGCTGCGCCAGCTCGAGGGGGCACCGCTGTCCAGCGAGGCCCTGGAGACGTCCCAGACCCGGCTCAACCGCCTCGGCTTCTTCAGCGCCGTGGAGATCGACACCCCGCGCGTGCCCGGGGAGAGCGACCGCGTCGATGTCGACGTCAAGGTCCAGGAGCGCATGACCGGGCAGCTGCAGGCAGGCATCGGCTACGGCGACGTGCAGGGCTTCCTGGTGAACTTCTCGGTCTCCCAGGACAATCTGCTCGGCACCGGCGACCGGCTGAGCATGACGGTGAACAACTCCTCCGTCTCCACGGTCTACAACCTCTCCTACACCGACCGCTACTACACCCAGGTGGGCGTCTCCCGGACCCTCTCGGCCGGCTACCGGGACACGCGCGCCCGGCGCGCCGACCTGGCCGACTACGACCTGACCGCCGGGCACGGCTCGGTGGAGTACAGCGTCCCGGTCACCGAGGTGGACCGCCTCGCCGCCCGGCTGCGCTTCGAGCGCCTCACCATCCGGGAGCAGAGCGGCACGCCGGAGTGGATCCGTAGCTACCTGGAGGCGCAGGGGGGTGAGCGCTTCACCATGATCAAGCCGCGGCTGTCGTGGCGGCAGGATACCCGGGATCGGGGCGTCTTCCCCACCGAGGGCGGCACGCAGCGGCTGTCCCTGGAGGGGACCCTGCCGAGCGATGATCTCCAGTTCTACAAGCTGAGCTACGAGAACCGGCGCTACTGGCCGCTGCCCTGGCTCGGGGAGCGGACCACCTTCTCCCTGGAGGGCCGGGTCGCCTACGGCGACGGCTACGGCGACAGCGAGGCGCTGCCGTTCTTCGAGAACTACTACGCGGGCGGTGTCCGCACGGTGCGCGGCTATCGGGGCAACTACCTCGGCCCGCGGCCCGAGGACGGCGACCCCATCGGCGGCAACGCCCGGGTGCTGACCAAGGCGCAGGTCATCTTCCCGCCCACGGAGGAGGCCCAGTCCGTGCGCCTGGCCGGTTTCGTCGATGCCGGGCAGGTGTTCAATACCCGGGCCGATGCCTACGACTTCGACAGCCCGCTCGTCCCCGGCGGGCTGGACGAGATCGAGCTGAGCGAGCTGCGCGCCGCTGCCGGCATGGCGCTGATCTGGCGATCCCCGGTCGGGCCTTTGACGTTCAGCCTGGCCGAGCCGCTCAATGACACGGAGGACGACGAGACCGAGACCTTCCAGTTCTCCCTGGGCACGCAGTTCTAGGCCGCCGCGGGGCGGGGCGCGTGCGAGTGGCCGTGGTCCGAAGAGGGGTAGGGGGTCTCGCCGTACAGCCGGCACAGGGCGGTGACGCGCCTGGGGCGTCCGCCTCCGTGCTGTGGTAGGCTTCCCTGCCCTCGTAGCCGTGCGTCCTGGCCTGCCGCGGGGGAGGGTAGCACGGCGCTATGCCGCGCGAGGCGCCTGCGGGCGTGTTGACGGTGCCTCAGGACGCAACGGATCAGATGACGGAGGAGCGAGAGTGAGCGAGAGCGAGGCGCAGGGTGTAACCGATATCGACGGGATCCTCAGTCTCTTGCCGCATCGGTACCCGATGCTGCTCATCGACCGGGTCCTGGCGTTCCATGCCCACGAGCACCTGTCCAGCATCAAGAATGTCACCGTCAACGAGCCGTTCTTCAACGGGCACTTCCCGCAGACGCCGGTGATGCCCGGGGTCCTGATCCTCGAGTCCTTGGCCCAGGCCTGCGGCATGCTCGCCTTCAAGAGCGTCCAGGACACGCTGACCGACAGCGACGTCATCTACCTGGTCGGGATCGACAAGGCGCGCTTCAAGCGCCCCGTCCAGCCCGGGGATCAGCTGCGCCACGAGGTGAGCCTGCGCCGCCGGGCCCGCGGGATCTGGATCTTCGACGCCCGCGGCACCGTGGAGGGCGAGCTCGCCGCTGAGTGTGAGATCCGCTGCACGGTACGTACGGTTTGAGCCAGGTCCATCCCCAGGCCCTCGTCGACCCCCAGGCGCGCCTCGCGGACGACGTCGAGATCGGTCCGTTCTCGGTGGTCGGTCCCGACGTCGAGGTCGGCCCGGGGACCTGGATCGGCCCCCACGCCGTGATCAAGGGGCCGACCCGGATCGGCCGCGAGAACCGTATCTACCAGTTCGCGGCCCTCGGTGAGGCGCCGCAGCATAAGGGCTATCAGGGCGAGCCGACGGAGCTGGTCATCGGCGACGGCAACACCATCCGCGAGTTCGTGACCTGCCATCGGGGCACCAGCCAGGGCCGCGGCGAGACGCGGATCGGCGACCACAACTGGCTCATGGCCTACTGCCACGTGGCCCACGACTGCCGGCTGGGCAACGGCCTGCTGTTCGCCAACTCCGCCTCCCTGGGCGGGCACGTGGATGTCGGTGACTACGCCACCCTGGGGGGGTTCGCGCTGGTGCATCAGTTCTGCCGGATCGGGCCCTACGCCTTCGGCGGCTTCGGTAGCGGCATCAACCGGGACGTGCCGCCCTTCGTGACGGTCTCCGGGCAGATGGCGGCGCCGCACGGGATCAACACCGTGGGGCTGCGTCGCCACGGCTTCTCCGCGGACCGGGTCCGCGCCATCAAGCGCGCCTACCGGCTCCTCTACCGCCGCGGGCTGCGCCTGGAGGAGGCGCGCGAGGCGCTGTGCCGCGAGCTCGGCGACTGGCCCGATGTGCAGGCCATCGTGGGGTTCATCGACGGCAGCCAGCGCGGCCTCGTGCGCTGAGCCGGCGCAGCGCCAGGAGGGGCAGCAATGGCCGAGCGACGGGTGGCGATCCTCGCCGGTGAGCCCTCCGGGGACCTCCTCGGGGCGGGGCTGATGCGCGCGCTCCGGGCCCGGGATCCGGGGCTCGTCTTCGAGGGGATCGGCGGGCCGGCCATGGCCGCGCAGGGGCTGGAGAGCCTGGTCCCCATGGAGCGGCTCTCCCTGGTGGGCCTCACCGAGATCCTGCGCCACCTCCCCGGGCTGCTGCGCCTGCGCGCCGATCTGGCCCGGCGCTGGCGGGCGCGGCCGCCGGCGTGCTTCATCGGCATCGATCTGCCCGACTTCAACCTGGGCCTGGCGCGGCGCCTGCGCGCGGCGGGGGTGCCCACCGTCCACTACGTCAGCCCCACCGTCTGGGCCTGGCGGGCTGGGCGGCTGCGCGGCATCCGGCGCAGCGTGGACCGCATGCTCACCCTGTACCCCTTCGAGCAGGCCTCCTACGCCGGCAGCGGCGTGGACGCCGTCTGTGTCGGCCACCCGGCCGCCGATCGCTTCCCCCTGGAGCCGGATGCCCCCGCAGCCCGGGCGCAGCTGGGGATCGCGCCGGAGGCCGCCGTCGTCGCGGTGCTCCCCGGCAGCCGGAGCAGCGAGCTCGACCGGCTGCTCGACCCCTTCCTGGGCGCCGCTGCGCTGCTCACCCTGCGGCCCGACAGGCCGGAGGTGGTCATCCCGGTGGCGGCGCCGCGGCTGCGCGGGCGTATCGAGGCGGCCGTGGCCCGCCACGGCCTCGCGGACCGGGTGCGGCTGCTCGACGGCGGGACGGCCGCCGCCGCTACGGCCGCCGACGTGGCGCTGACCGCCTCGGGGACGGCGACCCTGGAGGTCATGCTCGCCAAGCGCCCCATGGTGGTCGCCTACCGCCTATCCCCGCTGACCTTCCAGGTGATGCGCCGGCTGGTCCGGGTGCCCTGGGTCGCCCTGCCCAACCTGCTCGCCGGCGAGGCCCTGGTCCCGGAGCTCTTCCAGGAGGAGGCCTCCCCGGAGAGCCTGGCCAGCGCCGTCGCCGGCTGGATGGATGACGGCCCGGCGCGGCTGCAGCTGGGGCGCCGCTTCCGGGCGCTGCACGCCGACCTCGCCCGCGGCGCCGACGACCGTGCCGCCGAGGCGGTGCTGGAGGTGCTCCCGTGACCGGTGGCGCGGGCGGTCCCTGGGTGGCGGGGGTGGACGAGGCCGGCCGTGGCCCTTGGGCCGGGCCGGTGGTCGCCGCGGCGGTGGTCCTCCACGCGCCGATCCCTGGCGTGACCGACTCCAAGCGGCTCACCGCCCGGGCCCGGGAGCGCGCCGCACCGCTGATCCGCGAGGGGGCGGCGGCCTGGGCCCTGGGCCGGGCCGAGGCCGAGGAGATCGACGCCCTGAATATCCGGCAGGCCACCCTCCTCGCCATGCGCCGGGCCGTGGCCGGGGTGAGCGCCTCGCTACCCGTGGCCGAGGCGCGGGTGGACGGCCGCGAGGTGCCCCGGGAGCTGCCGTGCCCGGCGCGGGCGGTGGTCGGCGGCGACGCCGCTGAGCCGGCCATCGCTGCCGCCTCCGTGCTCGCCAAGACGCAGCGCGACGCCGAGATGGTGGCCCTCGACGAGCTCTATCCGGGGTACGGCTTCGCGCAGCACAAGGGCTACGGCACCGCCGCCCACCGGCAGGCGCTGGAGGCGCGCGGCGCCTGCCCGGTCCACCGGCGCAGCTTCGCTCCGGTCCGCCGCGTGCTCGGCGGCTGACAGGCTCCTTGGTATCCTGAGGCATCATGAGCGAAGGCGTCCCCCCGTTCGTCCACCTGCGCGTGCACACCGAGTTCTCCTTGGTGGACGGGATCGTGCGCATCCAGGAGGCGGTGGAGGCGGCGCGGGATGCCGGCATGCCCGCCGTGGCCGTCACCGACCAGTCGAACCTGTTCGGGATGGTGAAGTTCTACCGGGCGGCGCTCGCCGCCGGGGTCAAGCCCATCATCGGCGCCGATGTCTGGCTCGAGGACGAGGCGGCCCAGGCCGGCTACGCCCGGATGACGCTCCTCTGCCGCGACCAGGCGGGCTTCCGGGGGCTCTCGCGGCTGCTCACCCGGGCCTACCGGGAGGGCATCAGCGGGGACCTGCCCATCCTCCAGCGCCACTGGCTGCCCGCCGAGGCCGGGGGGCTGATCGCGCTCTCCGGCGGTGCCGAGGGGGATGTGGGCCAGGCCCTGCTGCGCGGCGATCGCGATACCGCGCGGCGCTACCTGGCCGAGCACCGCGCCGCCTTCGGCGAGGACGGCTTCTACCTGGAGGTCCACCGCCTCGGCCGGCGCGGCGATGAGCGCCACCTGCACGCCGCGGTAGAGCTCGCCGCCGCCGAGGGGGCGCCCGTGGTGGCCACCAACGACGTGCGCTTCATGCGCGCTGAGGACTTCGACGCCCATGAGGTCCGCGTCTGCATCCACCAGGGGCGGACCCTGGACGATCCCGATCGGCCGCGGCGCTACACCGAGCAGCAGTACTTCGCCGGCGCCGACGACATGGCCGAGCGCTTCACCGACCTGCCCGAGGCCCTGGCGGCCTCGGCAGCCATCGCCGAGCGCTGCAGCGTCGACCTGGAGCTCGACACCAACTACCTGCCGGCGTTCCCCGTCCCCGAGGAGCACTCGGCGGCCTCGTACCTGCGCGCCCAGGCCGAGGCGGGGCTGGGGCCGCGGCTGCAGCAGCGCGGCCTCGGCCCCGACGAGGATCCGGAGCAGGTGCGGGCGGCCTACCAGCAGCGGCTCGACCACGAGCTCGGGGTGATCGAGCACATGGGCTTCCCGGGGTACTTCCTCATCGTCGCCGACTTCATCCGCTGGGCCCGGGAGAGCGGCATCCCGGTGGGCCCGGGGCGCGGCTCGGGGGCCGGGTCCCTGGTCGCCTACGCCCTGGGCATCACCAACCTCGATCCGCTGCGCTACGACCTGCTCTTCGAGCGCTTCCTCAACCCGGAGCGGGTCTCCATGCCCGACTTCGACGTGGACTTCTGCATGGAGCGCCGCGACGAGGTCATCGAGTACGTCGCCGAGCGCTACGGCGCGGAGAAGGTCTCGCAGAT
>CAJXKI010000027.1 GCA_913055765.1 uncultured Ectothiorhodospiraceae bacterium | reverse complement strand
CCCCCTCACCTTCCACATCGGCCTCTACAAGACCGCCAGCTCCTACCTGCAGTGGCAGGTCTTCCCGGCCGTCGGCGCCCTCGGCACCGGCCCCCAGCCGGCCCGCGCCAAGGCGCTCAAGGGGCGTATGGTACAGCTTTTCCGGCGCCGGTCACCCGCCGTATGGCGCACACGCAAGGGCCAGGCCGCGGCGGCGGAGATCGCGGCGCTGGCGCCGGACGGCGGGCCGATCCTCTACTCCCACGAGAGCCTCTACCACGGCAAGATCTTCCTGCAGGCCGAGCGGCGCCTGCAGGTGCGGGACCCGGTGCACCTGCTGGCCGCGCACCTGAGCGCCTTCGCCCGCCACGCCTGGGGCGGGCGCGGGCCGGTGCGCTGCCTGCTCTTCGTCCGCAACCAGCCGGACTGGCTGGCGTCGATGTACGCGCAGTTCAGCGACAAGCTCCCGGACCCGGGGCAGGCGGACTTCGAGGCCCGGGTCGAGGCGCTGCTCACCGATCCGCCCAGCCACGGCGGGCAGGTGATCGCCTACGACCACTGGCTGGCCGCCCTCTCCCAGGCCCTGGGCGAGGAGGCCGTCCTGGCGCTGCCCTACGAGCGGCTGCAGGCGCCGCAGACCTGGGCGCGCGTGGCGGCGTTCACCGAGCGCCCGGAGCTCGCCGAGGCGGCGGCTGGGCCGCCGGGGGAGCAGGCGAAGGTGCGGCGTGCAGCCCAGGATACCTGGCGGCTCAAGCGCCCAGCTGCCGGGCGGGCGGCGCGGGCCGGGCGCAAGGGCCTGCGCAAGGCGGGCCTGCCGGTGCAGGCCCCGGAGGCGCAGGCGGGCGCGGAGCCGCTGGTGCTGACCCCCTCGCTGCGGGCGCGCATCCAGGCGGCCTACGCGGACGCGAACCGGCGCCTCGAGCGCCTAGCCGGCCTGGAGCTGGCGGGGCTGGGGTACTATCCGGAAGCGGAGGACTGACGCCCTGCATCACGCCCACCGAGGCGGCGGCACTTGTCGTATCATGGGCCGCCTCCCAGCCATCGGCACCGAGAGGCGGCCTTGAGCAGCGGCACCACCCCCTCGGCTCCTGCCACGGAGCCGGCGAGCGGCCCCGGCAGGGACGGCCCTGCCCCGGACCGCGGGCTATCGTGGCCCGTCTTCCGGCGGCTGTTCCTAGGCTACGTCCTCCCGCAGTGGCGGCTGGCCCTGGTCGCCATCGTCGCCATGCTCGCCTATGCCGCCAGCGAGGCGTCCTTCGTGGCGCTCATCCGCCCGCTGCTCGACGACGGCCTGGTCAAGCAGGACGCGGCGGTCATCCGCTTCTATGCGGTGCTGCTGGTCGGCATCCTGGTCCTGCAGGGGGTCACCTTCTTCATCTCGCAGTACCTCACCGGGCTGGTGGGCCGGACGATGATCAAGCGGCTGCGCCTGAACGCCCACGACCGCCTGCTCGCCCTGCCCCAATCCGCCTTCGACCACCTCTCCGGCGGGCAGATGATCTCGCGGCTGACCTACGAGGCGGAGCAAACCGCCAGCGCCAGCACCCAGGCGGCGATGACCGTCTTCCGCGACGGGGCGACGGCGGTGCTGGTCCTCGGGTACATGACCTACCTCTCGCCGAGGCTGATGCTCATCACGGGGCTGGTGCTGCCGGTCATCGCCGGGCTGGTGGCCTTCATCAACCGCCGCTTCCGGCAGATCAGCCGGCGCGTCCACCGCGCCGTCGGCGGCGTGGGCGCGGTGGCCGAGGAGACGGTGCACGCCCACACGGAGATCAAGCTCTTCGGCCAGGCCGAGCACGAGCGCCGGCGCTTCGAGCGGCTCAACGAGCGGAACCGCCGGCAGAGCATGAAGTTCGCCGCGACCCGCTTCGCCAGCGTGCCGCTGATCCGGCTGACGGTGGCCATCGCCCTGGCGGCCACCATCAACCTGGTGACGGTGGACGCCGTGGTCGAGACCCTCACCGTGGGCACCATCAGCTCCTTCATCGGGGCGATGCTGCTGCTCAACCGCCCCCTCAAGGGCCTGGTCAAGGTCAACGCCAAGCTGCAGAAGGGGCTGACCGCGGCCCGGGGGGTCTTCGAGGTCATCGACATGCCCGCCGAGCGCGACGACAGCACCCGCACCCTGGACCGGGCGCAGGGCCACGTCGTCCTCGACGGGGTGCGCTTCAGCTACGACGGCGAGCACGAGGTCCTGCACGGCATCGACCTCGAGGCGGCCGCCGGCGAGACCATTGCCCTCACCGGCCCCTCCGGGAGCGGCAAGAGCACCCTGGTCCAGCTCCTGCCGCGCCTCTACGAGGCCACCGCCGGCGAGATCCGGCTCGACGGCGTGCCGACCACCGCGTACCGGCTCGCGGACCTGCGCCGGCAGTTCGCCCTGGTCAGCCAGGACACGATGCTGTTCAACACCACGGTGGCGGAGAACATCGCCTACGGCGCCCCGGACGGGGCCTCCCGGGCGGCCATCGAGCAGGCGGCGGAGATCGCCTACGCCCGCGGCTTCATCGAGGAGCTCCCCCACGGCCTCGACACGGAGATCGGCGACAACGGCGCCCTGCTCTCCGGGGGGCAGCGCCAGCGCATCGCCATCGCCCGGGCCGTGATCAAGGACGCGCCCATCCTCATCCTCGACGAGGCGACGGCCTCGCTGGATAGCGAGTCGGAGCGCTACATCCACGCCGCCTTCGAGCGGCTGATGGCGGGGCGGACGGCCTTCGTCATCGCCCACCGGCTCTCCACGGTAGAGGACGCCGACCAGATCCTCTTCCTCGAGGACGGCCGGATCGTCGAGCGGGGGACCCACGCCGAGCTCCTCGCCCGCGACGGCCGCTACGCCGGGCTGTACCGGATGCAGCTCGCCCCGCAGGGGGCGGCGGCCGGCTAGCGCAGGGTCATACCCTTAGATATCATCATAGAATGATGGATTTGAGATCGATCCGGCACCGCCGGGCCGCCCGCCCGTGCCGGAATGGCCGGTGGCCTACCGTGCGGCCGCTCGCCGGCGCCGTCGCCCTGGCGTGGGCGCTGCTCGGGGGCGCGGCCACGGCCGCAGGGGCCGATGCCGACGCCGATACGGAGGCGGCCCCAACTGCTCCGGGCGAGGAGCGCTTCACCGCCCTGACCCTGGAGAACGACCTGTTCACCGGCCAGGGCCGGGACCGCTGGTACACGGGAGGCGTCCAGCTCGCCCACGCCACCGAGGCCCGGCCGCCGCCGCGCTGGCTGCAGCGCCTGGGGCGGCTCGGCGCCGGCCTGGACGTGGGTGAGGACGCCCTATGGGGCCTGTCGGTGGCGCAGCGGGTCTTCACCCCGGCGGATATCACCGACCCGGAGATGCCGCCGGCGGACCGGCCCTACGCCGGCTGGCTGAGCGTCACCCTGGGCATCGCCGAGCGCACGCCGGACAGCCTCGGCCGCCTGCGGGTGGGGCTCGGCGTGACCGGCGAGCCGGCGCTGGCGGAGCAGAGCCAGCAGGCGAGCCACGAGCTCTTCGGCTCGGATGAGCCGGCGGGGTGGGACAGCCAGCTGCCCTCGGAGCCGACCTTCCAGGTGGCCTACGACCGGCAGTGGCGCCTCCAGCAGGGGCGCCTCGCCGGCCCCCTGCAGTACCGGCTCAACAGCGCCGCCGGCGCCTCCCTGGGCACGGCCCTCACCCAGGCGGGCACCGGGCTCGCCGCCGCCGTCGGCCAGCACCTGCCCCGGGACTACGGCCCGCCGCGCATCAGCGCCGTGCCCAGCGGCTCGCCCTACTTCGACAGCGCCGCCGCGGCGGGCTGGTACGCGACCCTCGGCGCCAACGCGCGGCTCGTGGCGCACAACCTCTTCCTGGACGGCACGGTCTTCCGCGACTCCCCCTCCGTGGAGCGGGAGCCGGCCGTGACGGAGGCCTACGCCGGCGTCGTGGCCTACCGCCACCGCCTGCGCCTGTCGATCACCTGGATCCGGCGCAGCGAGGCCTTCACGCGGCAGGGGGAGGCGCAGGCCTTCGGGGTGGCGACCGTCACCTGGGCGCACTGAGCGCCGGGGAGCGGCGCAGGCGCCGACCGGCGCGGCGGGCGGCGCGGCGCAGGCGCATGCCGGCGAGCAGCGCCGGCTTGATCCAGTCCCCCTCGGGGACGCGGGGCATGGCCACCCGGCCCTGGAGGGCGAGCGCCCCTGCCGCCGCGGCGGCGCCGGCGAGCACCGGCAGCAGGGCGTCCAGCAGCGCACTCGGCTGGAGGGCGTAGGCGACGCCGGACGGCATCAGCCGCCAGCCCACCCCCCAGGGCAGGACGAGGCCCAGCGCCACCAGGGCGAGCACCGCCAGGCGCTGGGGCAGCGGGTCCCGGCCCCCCTCGCCCCGCCAGGCGAGCGCCAGGAAGCGGGCCAGGAGCAGCGTGGTCAGGGCCGAGACGGCGAGGAGCAGCGGCCCCAGGGCCGCCCCTGCGACATCCGCGCCGACCTGCTTGAGGCCCACCTTGGCCAGGGCGCCGCTCGTCACGGGCGCCCCCGCCAGCGCCAGCGCCGGCAGCAGCAGGTACCAGCCGCGGCGCCGCCCGTGGAGGCCGCAGCCGAGGAAGAGCGCCCCCTTGGCCAGGCCGTGGTGCACGGCGAAGACCGCCAGCGCGGCCCCCGCCGCCGGCGCCGCGGCGGGGCGCAGCAGCGCCAGGCCGGTGAGCGCGGCCATGAGCCCCATCTGGCTCACCGTGGAGTAGGCGAGCACCGTCTTGGGCCGGCGCTGGGTGACGCCCACGAGGCTGGCGTAGAGGCTGCTCAGCAGGCCCGCCGCCGCCAGCGCGGCGCCGAGGGTCGGCAGGGCCGCCTCGCCGAGGGGCAGCAGCCGCCACCACGCCACCAGCGCCGCCTTGACCAGCAGCGCCGACAGCAGCGCGCTCCCCGGCACCGGCGCCACCGGGTGGGCCAGCGCCAGCCAGGCGTGCAGCGGCACCACGCCGGCCTTCACCGCGAACCCCAGCAGGATCAGCCCCACCAGGAGGCGGCGCTGCTCGTGGCCGGCGACCGCGGCGGGGGCCTCGGCCAGGGCGACGTTGCCGGCCTCGGCGGCGATGAGCAGCACCGCGGCGAGGACCGCCGCCTCGGCGAGGAGGGCCATCGTCAGGTAGACCCGCCCGGCGCGGAAGGCCTCTGGGGTGCGGGCGTGGACCACCAGGGGGTAGGCGGCCAGGGTCATGGCGCTGTAGGCGAGGTACAGGCTCGCCAGGTCCGCGGCGAGGAGGACACCCATAAAGGCCGCCATGACCGCCGCTAGGGCGGCCAGCAGGCCGGCCCGCCGGGGATCGGCGCGGCCGCCCCCGGCGACGGCGGCCAGGAGCGCGGCGGTGGCCACCGGCACGGTGGGCGCCAGCAGCGCCCGGCCCAGGGCGTCCAGCTCCAGCCGTGTGCCGAGCAGCAGCCACGGCAGTCCCAGCGCCTCCGCCCCGAGGGCGAGGACCCCGGTGAGTGGCGCCGCCACCAGCAGCGCCGCCCCCAGCGGCCGGGCCCGGCCGGCGAGCAGCGCCGCCGCGGCCAGGGGCGCCAGGACAGGCAGCAGCAGGAGCGGGGCCGGCACGCTCATAGGCCCGGGTAGCCCTGCTCGACGATGCGCACCGCCCAGCCCAGCGGCGACAGCGGCGCCGCCGCCAGCAGGCCTGCGAGCAGCACCGCGGCGGCGGTGAGCAGCGGCGGGTAGAGCAGCCCGCGGTGGGTCTCGGCCCGGCCGGCGCGCGCCGGCCAGTCCCTCGTGGCGGACAGCAGCCAGAGGCGGCGCAGGATGGGGAGGAAGTAGGCGGCGTTGAGCAGGGTGCTCGCCACCAGCACGCCGACCACCCAGCCCTGCCCCTGCCCCAGGGCGCCGATGCCCAGGTACCACTTGCTGATGAACCCGGCCAGGGGCGGCGCGCCCATCATGCCCAGGGCGGCGACGGTGAAGGCGGCCGAGGTGGCCGGCATGCGCCGGCCGGCGCCGTCGAGGGCGTCGATGCGGTGCTCGCCCAGGGTCTCGGCGTAGTTGCCGGCGCAGAAGAACAGCGTGACCTTCATCAACCCCTGGTGGATGAGGTGCGCCAGCCCGCCGACCAGCGCCAGCTGGCCGCCCACGGCCACCCCCAGGGTGATGAACGAGACCTGGCTGACCGTGGAGAAGGCCAGGCGGCGCTTGAGGTCCACCTGGGCCAGGGCGCGCACGGAGCCGTAGACGACGGTCACCGCCGCCAGGGCCGAGAGCACCGGGGTGACGTGGAGCTCGGCGGCCAGGGCGTGGCCGTAGACGTCCTCGACGATGCGCACCACGCCGAAGGCCCCGGCCTTGACCACCGCCACGGCGTGCAGCAGGGCGCTGACGGGGGCCGGCGCCACCATGGCCGCCGGCAGCCAGCCCTGCAGCGGGAACAGCGCCGCCTTGACCGCCACGCCGCCGAGCAGCAGGCCCAGCACCGCCGTGGCCGCCGCCGGCGCCTGGGCCGCCCACTCGGCCACGGCGGGCATGCCGCCGGGGGTGTAGGGGTGCTCGCCCACCGCCGCGTAGAGCGCCGCGGTCCCGGCGAGCAGCGCCGCGCCGCCGCCGAGGGTGTGGATCAGGTAGGTGCGCCCGGCGGCCAGCGCCGCCGGGTGGCCGCGGTGGACCACCAGCGGGTAGGTGGCCAGGGTGAGCAGCTCGTAGAAGCAGAGGAAGGTGAAGGGGTTGCCGGCCAGGGCGATGCCGAAGGTGGCGGCGACGCACAGCGAGAAGAAGCCGAAGAAGCGGGCCCGCTGCCCGGAGCCCTCCAGGTAGGCGATGGCGTAGACGGTGGTGACCAGCCACAGCCCGGCGGAGAGCACGGCGAAGAGCAGCGCCAGCCGGTCCGCGGCCAGGCGCAGGGTAATCCCGGGCAGCACCGGCCAGGCCACCTCGAAGGTGTCGCCCTGGAGGACGCCGTAGGCCATGACCAGGACCAGGACCAGCTTGGCGCCGGCGCCGAAGAGGTTCCAGAAGGTGCGCTGCCGGCGGCGGGCATCCCCGAGGGCGAAGACGATGGCCGCCGTGGCCACGGCGATGAGCAGCGCCGCCAGCGGCAGCAGGCCGTAGGCGGCGGCCATCATCCCAGCGCCTCCGGGGCGCCCTGCCCCAGCAGCCGCAGCGCCGGCACGGCGCTGACGCCGAGCAGGTAGACCGCCAGCGCCAGCAGCAGCGGGGTGGCCGCCATGCGCCAGGGCAGGCGCCGCGCCGGGCGGCCCACGGGCCCGCCCGGCGGCGCCGCGGCGTGGGCCGTGGCCAGCACGCGGAAGCCGTAGCCGGCGGCGAGGAGGCCGCCGAGCACGACCACGACTGCCCACGGCCACTGCCCGCCGGCGAGGGCGCCGCTGAGCAGCTGCCACTTGGCCAGGAAGCCGGCTGTCGGCGGCAGCCCCATGAGGCTCACCCACGCCAGGCCCAGGGCGAGCACGCTGGCCGACAGCTCAGGCGCCAGCCCGCGCAGCCCCGCCAGGCGGTCGTGGCCGAGGCTGTAGTAGACGTTGCCGGCGGCGAGGAAGGCGCCGGCCTTGGCCAGGCCGTGGGCCACGATGAAGTACGCCGCCCCCTGCCAGGCCTGGCTGGCGGCGGCGGGGACGGCCGCCAGGGGCAGCAGGAGGAGGGGGTAGCCGAGCTGCGCCACGGTGGAGTAGGCGATCACCGGCTTGAGCCGCGACTGGCGCAGCGCCTGCAGGGAGCCGTAGAGCACGGAGGCCGCCCCGAGGCCGCCGAGGCCCCACCCCACCACAGGGCTGAGCAGCGCCGGGAAGGCCCACAGCCACAGCCGCAGCACTAGGTACACCCCGGCCTGGGCGACCAGCGCCGAGAGCGCGGCGCTCGCCGGCGCCGGCGCACTGCTGTGGGCGGGCGCGAGCCAGGCGTGCAGCGGGAAGATCGCCGCCTTGAGGAGCAGCCCGGCGGTGACGAGCGCCGCCGCCACGGCGGTAGGGCCGCCGGCGCCGGCCAGCTCCCCCACCTCGCGCAGGTGCAGGGTGCCGGTGCCGCCGTAGAGCAGGGCCACGCCGAGCAGGTAGGCCAGCGAGGCGATCAGCGCCAGCAGCAGGTAGCGCATGGCCGCGCCCAGCGACGCCCGGTCGCCGGCCATGGCGACCAGCGGCACCGCCGTGAGGGTGACCAGCTCCAGCATGACGTAGAGGTTGAAGAGGTCGGCGGAGAGGAAGGTGCCGTTGAGGGCGGCCCACTGCACCAGCCACAGCGGCCAGAACCGCTCGGCCGCCTGCCCCTGGCCGTGCAGGTAGGCGCCGGCGTAGGCGGTCACCGCCAGGGCCACCGCCGCGGTCATGGCCAGCATCAGCGCCGCGAGGCCGTCGGCGTAGAGCTCAACGCCGAGCGGCGGCGCCCAGCCGCCCAGGTGGTAGGCCTGCGGGCCGTGGGCGGCAACGCGGCGCACGGCGTCGGCGACGGCGGCCACGGTGGCCAGGGCGCCGATGCCCGCCAGCCACGGCGCCTGGCGGGCGCCGAGCAGGAAGGCCGCCAGGGCCGTGAGCAGCGGCAGGAAGAAGGCCAGCGGCAGGGACAGGGCGCCCAACTCCGCCAACGGCCTAGCCCTCGTCCTCGGGGAGGTGGTCGAGGCCGGTCTCGGCGTAGTAGCGCCGGGCCAGCGCCAGGGCGAAGGCGGTGGCGCTGACGGCGACGACGATGCCGGTGAGGACCATGGCGTGGGGCACCGGGTCGACGTAGCCGGGCTGACGCCGGGCGAAGGCCACCAGCAGCAGGAAGACGGCGTTGCCGAGCAGGTTCACCGCCAGGATCCGGCGCAGCAGGTGGCGCCGGGCGAGCAGGCCGTAGACGCCGATCCCCGCCAGGGCGCTGGCGGCCAGGGTGTAGAGGCCGGCCTGGGTCACCGCTCCCTCCAGCGCAGCCCGGCGCTGCCGCTGAACAGCAGCGTCAGCGGCAGGGCGATGGCGACGGCCAGCCCCGTCTCGATGGCAAGGATGAGGGGATAGGCCCACGCCTCGGGATAGGCGAGCACCGCCGAGGCCGTCCCCGCCCCGGCCAGGCCGATGGCGCTGAACAGCACGATCCCGCCCACCAGCGCCAGGCGCTCGGCGGGCGAGGTCGCCGCGGCGGGCTGCAGCCGCCCCGTCAGGCGCAGGAGCACGCCGAGGGCGGCGAGCACGGCGCCGGCCTGGAAGGCGCCGCCGGGCTGGTGGCCGCCGGACCAGAGCAGGTAGCCGGCGACGATGACCCCCATGGGCACGACGAGGCGGAGCAGCGGGGCCGTGAGCACCGGCTCGCCGCTGCCGGGCGCCGAGGGGCCCGGGCCGGCGCGCTGCAGGGGCTCCGCCACGACGCGGGCGCCGAGGAAGGCGACGAGGAGCACCACCACCTCGGCGAGGGTGTCGATGGCGCGGAAGCCCAGCAGCACCCCGGTGAGCGGGCTCTTCACGCCGCTCTCCCCGAGGCGCGCCAGGGCCTCACGGCCGGCGCTGGCCGCCGGCGCCTCCAGCCCTAGGGCGGCCCAGCCGAGGGCGGCGACCAGTGCGCCGCTGAGCACCGCCGCCGCCAGCGCCCCCCAGCGCGGCAGCGCCGCCGGGCCCGGGTCCGCGGCCTCCTCGGCCGGCTGCAGGGCGCGGTAGGCCGACAGCAGCAGCGCCCCGGTGAGCCCGGCGCCGATGGCGGCCTCGGCCAGGGCCAGGTCGGGGGCGGCGAGGCGGGCCCAGGCCAACGCCATGAGCAGCCCCAGGGCGATGAACAGCACCACACTGCGGAACAGCCCGCGGCTGGCGACGACCTGCAGGGCCAGGCCGAGCAGGCCGCCGGCAAGGAGCAGGTCGAAGGCGAGGCCCATCACGGCGGCGTCCTCCGCGTCCCGCCCCGCTCGCGCAGGATGCAGCGGGCGAGCAGGTGCGCCGAGGCGGTGGCCGCCACCAGGGCCAGCCCCCAGACGAGGGCCAGCTTGGCGGCCACCCAGCCCGAGTCGGCCTGCAGCGCTAAGCCGAGGGCCACGCAGCCCAGGCCGAGGTTGTCGGCCTTGGTCAGGGCGTGGAGGCGGGCGAAGGTGCTGGGGAAGCGCAGCAGCCCCACGGTCCCGGTGAGGAAGAAGGCCGCGCCGAGGCCGAGCAGCCCGGTGCTGAGCAGCTCGGCGAGGGTCATCGCCCCGCCCCGTCCGGGCGCCGCGGGATCCGGGTGAAGGCCACGGCGAGGATGGCCGCCAGGAGGACGAGGAGCAGCGCCACGTCGCGCAGGGCGGGCAGCGCCATGGCCTCGGCGAGGAGGAGGAGCACCGCCACGGTGGTGGTGCCGAACAGCAGGGCGGCGAGCATCCGGTCGGCGGCGCCGGGGCCGCGGTGGACGCGCCCCAGGCCGGCGAGGAGGTTGAGCAGCAGGAAGGCGGCGACGGCGAGGTTCAGCGTCTCCACGGCGTACCCCCGGTGGCTCATTCAGGCGGCAGGCTCACCCTCGATACCGTAGACCCTCGCCAGGCGCGCCTCCAGGGCCCGCAGCTCCCCCTCGGCGCCGGGGAGGATGGCGTGGACGATGAGGGTATCGCCGTCCAGGTCGGCGGCCAGGGCGCCGGGCAAGAGGCTCACCGCGGCCACCAGGAGCTGCCGGGGCTCGCCGTCGGGCAGGCGCAGCGGGTGGTGCAGCCAGGCGCGCTGCAGGGGCAGGCGCGGGTGCAGGGCGCGGTAGCCGACGTCCAGGGCGCCGAGCAGGGAGTGGACGAGGAAGAAGCCGGCCAGGCGGACCGCCGCTAGGGGCCGGCGCCGCCGGCTCCGGGGTGCGCCGAGGGCCACCGCGGCGGCCGCGGCGGCGGCGACGCTGGCGACGCCGAGCAGGCCGCCGGCCGCCCCCTCGGCGAGGACCAGCCACAGCAGCGCCGCCACCGCCACGGCCCGGGTGATCTGGCCGACCCGGTCAGCGAGGCCCATGCCGTCTCCTCCGCCCGGCGGCATCGGGGCTACTGCTCGGCGCCCAGCTGCTGGGCGCGCTCGGCGATCTCCGCCAGCTCCTGGCGATCGCGCTCCCAGTCGCGGCTCGCGGCCGCCTCCGGGAAGCCCTGGGCGTGGTGGAGGATCAGCCGGGTCAGGGCGTCCAGGTGGTCGGCGCGGTCGTTGAGCGCCGGGATGTAGGCCAGGCGCTCGCCGCCGGCCGCCTCGAAGTACTCGCGGTTCTCGCCGCCGATCTCCTCCAGCGTCTCCAGGCAGTCGGCGGCGAAGCCCGGGCAGATCACGTCCACGTGGCGCACGCCCTCCTCCCGGGCCAGGTAGGCGACGGTCTCGTCGGTGTACGGCTTGAGCCACTCCTCGTTGCCGAACCGGGACTGGAAGACCACGTCCCAGCGCCCCTCGGGCAGCCCCAGGCGCTCGGCCACCAGCCGGGCGGTGCGGTGGCACTGGCAGTAGTAGGGGTCGCCGTCGAGGACGTAGCGCTCGGGGACGCCGTGGAAGGAGAACAGGAGGCGCTCGCCCTGCCCCTCCCGCGCCCAGTGGTCGCGGATGGACTGCGCCAGGGCGTCCAGGTAGCCCGGGTCGTCGTGGTACTCGCCGATCATCCGGAACTCCGGCACCCAGCGCCAGCCCATCAGCTCCTGGGCCACGGCGTCGAAGGTCGAGCCGGTCGTGGAGGCGGAGTACTGCGGGTAGAGCGGCAGCACCAGGAGCCGGCGCGCCCCGGCCTCGCGCAGCCGGCGCAGGGCCGCGGCGATGGAGGGGTTGCCGTAGCGCATGCCCAGCTCCACCGCGAAGGGGCCCACGGCGCTCGAGGCCTCGAGGCGCTCGCGGATGCCGGCGACCTGGCGCTGGCCGATGGCCAGCAGCGGCGAGCCGTCCTCCTGCCAGATCTCGCTGTAGGCCACCGCCGACTTCCGCGGCCGGGTGCGCAGCACGATGCCGTAGAGGATCGGCCACCACCGCCACTTGGGGATCTCGATGACCCGCGGGTCCGAGAGGAACTCGTGGAGGTAGCGCCGCAGGGCCGGCTCGGTGGGGGCGTCCGGGGTGCCGAGGTTGGCCACCAGCACGCCCAGCGACGGCATCTCCTGGTGCTGGAAGGCGCTCTTGGCGGAGTACAGTCTCATAGGCTCGGGAGCATAGCAGTACGGAGGCCGTGTTGAGGAGTTGTCGGCCGCCCGGGGCGCAGGCTGACCGAGCGCCGCTCGAGGCGTAGACTACCGCTGACACGCACGGCAACCGAGATAAGAAGGGCCCATGAGTGACAAGAAGCGCGTACTGTTCCTGTCCACGGGCAACGCCTGCCGCTCGCAGATGGCCGAGGGCTTCGCCGAGACCCTGGCCGCGCACCTGATCGAGGGGCGCTCAGCGGGCGTCGACCCGGCCGCCGAGGTCGACGCGCGGGCGGTCAAGGTCATGAACGAGGACTGGACCGACATCTCCGGCCGGACGCCGAAGGCCGTCACCGACGACATGCTCGCGGAGGTGGACCTGGTGATCACCCTCTCCGACGAGGCCCGCGAGCGCTGCCCGGCCCTGCCCGAGGGCGTGGAGTGCCGCCACTGGCCCATCGAGGACCCGAGCACGGCCAGCGGCGAGGAGCAGCGCGTCATGAACGCCTACCGCGGCGTCCAGGATGAGGTGAAGGAGAACATCCTGTTCCTCATCAACGAGGTCCGCGGCGGCGACGAGGAGTTCCAGATCTAGCGCGCCGCTAGCCGCTGCGCAGCCGGCTGAGGGCCTCCCGGGCCCGCTCGCCGTAGGCGCTGTCGGAGGCGGCGGCCTGCTCGTAGTGCCGCACCGCCGCGGCGCGCTCGCCGTCGGCCTCCGCCAGCTGCCCCAGGGCGAGGTGCGCCGGCGCCGTGGGCAGCAGCTCGTTGGCCCGCTGCAGGTCGGCCTGGGCCCGGTCGTCGCGGCCGAGCTCCTTGCGGAGCAGGCCGCGGTCGAGGTGGAAGGCGAAGGTGCGGTCGTTGCGCGCGATGGCCCGATCCAGGGCCTCGACGGCGGCCTCCTGGTCGCCGAGCCGGGCCAGGGCCTGGCCCTGCAGGGCGTGGAAGGCGGCCTCCTCGGGGTAGGCGTCGATGGCCTGCTCGGCCAGCCCCAGGGCCCGCTCGGGCTCGCCGGCCTGCAGCGCCTCCCGGCCCGCCTCGTGATCGGCGTAGGCCTCGCTGGCCTCGCGCAGCGGCGCCGTCCGCCGCGCGTAGCGCGCCTCGCCCAGGGTCCATGCGTCGGGATCCATCTCGGCGCGCAGCTCCTGGGCGAGCGCCCGGTTGGCCTCCACCCGCTCCTCGGAGGGCGGGTGGCTGGCGAACAGCCCCTCGATCCAATTGCGGTCGTTGTCGCCGGCGAGGCGGACGAACTTCTCCTGCAGGCTGACCGCCGCCTGCGGGTCGTAGCCGGCCTCGGCCATGTAGCGCGTGCCGTAGCGGTCCGACTCCAGCTCCGCCTCGCGGGAGTAGCGCTTGTTGATCAGGTTGAGCCCGACGCCGGCGCCGGCGACGAGCAGCCCGGAGAGCTCGTGGTCCCGGGCAGCCACGCCGACGGCGGCGACGCCGGCCTGCATGAGCATGCCGCGCTCGAGGCGCTGCGCGCTGTGGCGGGCGGCGGCGTGGACGATCTCGTGGCCGATGACGGCGGCGAGCTCCGCCTCGCTGTCCATCTCCACCAGCAGGCCGCGGTTGATGGCGATCTTGCCGCCGGGCAGCGCCCAGGCGTTGGGCGTGCCGTCGTTGAGCACGGTGAACTCGTAGGGCAGATCGGGCCGGTGGCTCTCCGCGGCGACCCGCTGCCCCACCTCGCTGACGTACTCGCTGAGCTCGGGCTCGGCGTTGTAGGGGCCGCCCATGGCCTGGAGCGTGGGCCGGTACTGCTGCTCGCCGAGGCTGATCTCCTCGGCCTCGGAGACCAGGCGGAGCTCCCGCTCACCGGTGACGGGGTTGGTGGCGCAGCCGGTCGCCACAAGCGCCGCCAGCGCCAGCCCCGCCAGGATCCCTGCGGTACGGACGTGCATGGCTCGCTGCCTCCTGTCGTCGCCCCTCGGCCCGATTATAGCGCGCCTGCGGCGGCGGCCTCGTGGAGCTGCTCGCCGGTGAGCAGGAAGACCCCGAAGCCGCCCCGCTCCAGGGTCAGCCAGGTCAGCGGCAAGTGGCCGAAGGCCTCGGCGACGGCGTCCTCGGCGTCGCCCACCTCCACCACCAGGATGCCGTCGGCGGTGAGGCGGTCGCCGGCGCCGCGCAGGATGCGCCGCACCACGGCCAGGCCGTCGTCGCCGGCGGCCAGGGCGTGGCGCGGCTCGTGGCGGTACTCCGGCGGCAGCGCCGCCATGGCGTCGGGGTCCACGTAGGGGGGATTGGTGACGATGAGCTGGTAGCGCCGCTGCGGCAGCCCCTCGTAGACGTCGGCGTGGCGCAGGGCGATGCGCCCCTGGAGGTCGTGGCGGCGGACGTTGACGGCGGCCACCTCCAGGGCGTCGGCATCGGTGTCCGTGGCGTCGATCTCGGCGGCGGGGAAGGCGTAGGCGCAGGCGACGGCGATGCAGCCGGAGCCGGTGCCGATCTCCAGCACCCCCTCGACGCTGTCCGGGTCGAGCCACGGCTGGAAGCCGCGCTCGATGAGCTCCGCCAGCGGCGAGCGCGGTACCAGCACGCGCTGATCGACGTAGAACGGCAACCCCGCGAAGAACGTCTCGTGGGTGATGTACGGCAGCGGCAGGCGCTCCTGGATGCGCCGGCGGACGCGGGCCATGACCGCTTCTCGCTCCTGCCGGGTGAGCCGGGCGCCCCAGTAGGGGTCCGGCAGGTCCGCCGGCAGGTGCAGCGCGTGCAGGGCCAGCGCGGCGGCCTCGTCGATGGCGTTGTCGGTGCCGTGGCCGAAGACCAGCCCGGCCTCGTTGAAGCGGCTGGCGGCGTAGCGGACGATATCGCGGAGGGTGACGATCTCCTCCGGGGCGTGGTCGATGGGCTCCACGGTTGCCTCCCTCAGCGTTGCGGCTTCAGTTATGATAGCCGGTTGAGGCGCCACGGGTGCATGCAGCCGCGGGCGCCCCTCGGAGCCATTGGAGGATACACGCCCCATGCCGGCAAGCCACCTGGAGGAGGAGCCGGCCGCGCCGCGGCCCGTGATGGGCGCCCTGCTCGCCGCCGCCTCGGTCCTCGCGGCGGTCGTGGGGGTCTGGCTGGCCGCCACCGGCCTCAAGCCGGAGCCGGGCGCCCCGGATATCCGGGGCACCTACCTGGCGGACGGCCGCCCCATCGCCGACTTCCAGCTGGTGGACCACAACGGCGAGCCCTTCACCGCCGACGGGCTGGACGACCGCTGGACGGTGCTCACCTTCGGCTACACCCGCTCCGAGGAGACCACGCCGAACATCCTGGGGCTGCTCCACAGCGCCCGCGAGCTGCTGACCCGCGCAGACCTGGCGCAGCGGCTGCAGATCGCCCTGGTCACCGTCGATCCGGGCCACGACGGGCCCCAGCGGCTGGCCCGGTACCTGGCCGGCTACCCGGCGGCCTTCCACGGCCTGACCGGAGATCCGGAGCGCATCCGGGAGCTGGCCGCCAGCGTCGGCGTCCGCTACAGCGAGCGCCCCGGCGAGCCGGGCCGCTACGCCATCCAGCCGCGCAAGGCGCTGCTGGTGGTGAACCCGGACGGCGACCTGACGGCCCTGCTCATGCCGCCGCTGCACCCGGAGATCATCGCCCACGACCTGCACACCCTGATGCAGTACCATCGCGGCAGCCTCGTCGACTACCTCCTGCAACGGCGATGAGCGTGCCGCCTTCCTCCCGGACCGAGGCCGCCGGCGGCGCGGTGGAGCGGCTGCGCGGCGCCGGCCACCGCCTGCTGCCCACCCGGCTGCTGTCGGGGCTGACCCGGCGCGTCGCCCGGATCCGGCGCCCGGCGGCCCTCAAGGACCGCCTCAACCGGCTCTTCGCCCGGCGCTACGGCCTCGACCTCGGCGAGGCCGAGCGCGCCGAGCCCGAGGCGTACCCGGACCTCAACGCGCTGTTCACCCGCGCCCTGCGCCCCGGCGCCCGGCCGCTGCCCGAGGACCCGCGGGCGCTGGCCTGCCCCTGCGACGGCACCGTCAGCGCCGCCGGGCACCTGGACGGCGGGCGGCTCCTGCAGGCCAAGGGGCTGCCCTACGAGGTCGCCGAGCTCCTCGGCGGTTTCGACCCGGCCCCCTTCCGTGACGGCGCCTTCGTCACCCTCTACCTGTCCCCGAGCGACTGCCACCGCTTCCACGCCCCGCTGGACGCCCGCCTGGTCGCCGAGCGCCACGTCCCCGGACGCCTGCTCACCGTCGCCCCCGTGGCCGTGCGCAGCATCCCCCGGCTCTTCGTGCGCAACGAGCGCCACGTCACCCGCTGGCAGACCGCCGCCGGCCCCCTCGCCTACGTCCCCGTCGGCGCCGTGAACGTCGGCAGCATCGAGACCGCCTGGGGCGGCGAGGTGGGCGATCCCCCGGGCCGCCGCCGCGACTATCCCGCCGGCCAGGGCCCCGCCTTCCAGCGCGGCGACGAGCTGGGCCGCTTCAACCTCGGCTCCACCGTCATCCTGCTCCTGCCCCCCGGCACCATCCGGTGGGCGCAGCACCTAGCGCCGGGGCGGAAGGTGCGGATGGGCGAGGCCCTCGGCCGGCTGCGGTAGGCGGCGGGCTCAGCTCGCCTCGAGCAGCGTCTCCTCGGCCTCGTCCTCCGAGGCCGGTGCCCCCGAGACCCCGTTGCGGTAGCGCACCAGCTTCCAGTAGCCGAGCAGGTGCGCCGGGTAGACGCCGAGGCACTCCAGGCCGGGCCGCTGCGGGAGGTCGTCCAGCTCCATGTCCGGGCGGAAGCCGAGGAGCCGGGACAGCGGCCGGACCGCCTTCTCGAGGCCGCGGATCAGCGGCTGCTGCGAGGCGAAGTGGTTGATGATGAGGATCTCGCCGCCCGGCTTGCAGACCCGGCGGCACTCGTCGACGAAGCGCTCCGGGTCGGGCACCACCGAGGCGACGTACATCGCCACCACGACGTCGAAGGCGTCGTCCGGGAACTCGAGGGCCTCGGCGTCCATCTCGTAGAGCCCCTCGACGTTGGTCAGGCCGTGGGTCTCGACGCGCTTGCGGGCGATCTCGAGCATGTCGGGGCTGACGTCGACACCGACGATGGCGGCATCGCGCCGGTACTCCGGCAGGGAGATGCCCGTGCCGACGCCGACCTCGAGGACCCGGCGGCCCGGCTCGGCGTTGAGGAACTGCATGGTGTACCTGCGGCCAGGGGCGAAGACCCGGCCGAAGGAGCCGTCGTAGTAGCGGGCGTAGCGCCGGTAGGCGCTGCGGATGGATGACAGGTCCATGCTGCGGGAGCCTCCTTACTCGGGGTGTTCGGGCCTGCCCGCGGGCCGCCGCGCGGCCGTCAGGGCAGCAGGTGCGCGACGGCGTCGCGCTCGGCGGCGAGCTCGCGGGCGGTCTCGTCCATGCGCTCGCGGCTGAAGCCGTCGATGTCCAGCCCCGGCACGATCCGGTAGTCGCCGCCGCTGCAGGTCACCGGGAAGGAGTAGATCAGGCCCGGGTCGATGCCGTAGCTGCCGTCGGAGGGCACCGCCATGCTCGTCCACTCGCCCTCGCCGGTGCCCAGGGCCCAGAGGCGCATGTGGTCGATGGCGGCGCTCGCGGCGGAGGCGGCGCTGGAGGCGCCCCGGGCCTTGATGATGGCCGCGCCGCGCTGCTGCACGGTGGGGATGAAGGTATCCCGCACCCAGGCGTGGTCCACCACCTCCGGCGCCGGCTGGCCGTTGACGGTGCAGTGGCTGATATCGGGGTACTGCGTGGCGGAGTGGTTGCCCCAGACCGCCAGACCCTGGATGTCGTTGGTGTGGCAGCCGGCCTCCTGGGCCAGCTGCGCCAGGGCGCGGTTGTGGTCGAGCCGCGTCATGGCGGTGAAGTTGCGCGGGTCGAGGTCCGGGGCGTTGCGCTGGGTGATCAGGGCGTTGGTATTGGCCGGGTTGCCCACGGCCAGGACCTTGGCGTCGCGGCTGGCGACGGCGTTGAGGGCCTGCCCCTGGGCGGAGAAGATGGCGGCGTTGGCCTCCAGGAGGTCCTTGCGCTCCATGCCCGGGCCGCGGGGCTTGGCGCCGACGAGCAGGACGTAGTCGGCGTCCTGGAAGGCCTCCTCGGCCTGGTCGGAGGCGGTGATCCCGGCGACCAGGGGGAAGGCGCAGTCCTCGAGCTCCATGACGGTGCCCTGCAGCGCCTCCTGCGCCTGCGGGATCTCGAGCAGCTGCAGGATCACCGGCTGGTCCTTGCCGAGCATGTCGCCGGCGGCGATGCGGAACAGCAGGCTGTAGCCGATCTGGCCGGCGGCCCCGGTCACGGCGACGCGTACGGGTGGTTTCATGGCTCTCTCCTCGTCGGGTGCCGGCGCGCCTCGACGACGGCGCGCGCCTCTAGGGGGTGTGATTGTAGCAGAGCGCCGGCGGGGCCGGCGGCGGGCATGCCGTCGCCCGCCGCGCGGATCGCGGCGGGCGTCAAGCGCCGCCCCACTGGAGGGCAGCGCCGGGGCCGAGGGCGAGGGCCTCGGCAGCGGAGCCGGCGTTGACCGCCACCTCGACCAGCCCCATGGAGTTGCCGTACCAGCAGGCCTGGCCGGGGGCGACGTCGGCGAACTTCGCCACCCGCGGCAGGCGGTGGCCGGCCACCACCAGGGCGGCGCCCGGGGTCACGGTGGCCGCGCGGCGGCCGGTGATGAGGTTGCCGAAGCCGTCCTGGTAGATCACGGCGTCCCAGTCCGCCGGCCAGTCCTGGCCCACCCAGCCGGCCACGGCGGTGGCGCCCGGCGGCGGCGCGCCGTGGCTGGCCGTCGCCGCGGCGGCATCGGCGAAGACGTCGCGGCCGTGGAAGGTGGCCGGGATGTCCGCGGCCGGCGGCGGGAGGCGGTAGGCCTGGACCCGCTCCGCCCGGCCGGCGGCGACCACGAGCAGGCCGTTGTCGGGCCCCACCAGCCAGCGCCCGTCGACCTGCATCGCCAGGGCGTGGCGGTCCGTGCCGACGCCGGGGTCGACGACGGCCAGGACCGTCGCTTGCGCGGGCAGGTGCGGGAGGATCGCCGCCAGGAGGTAGGCGGCGCGGTCCGGCCGGAAGGCCGGCGCGTCGTGCATCAGGTCGATGGTGCGCGGCGGCGGGGCCGCGGCCTGCAGGATGCGGCCGTGGAGCTGGCCGACGTAGGGACCCTGCAGGGTGTAGTCCGTGAGCAGGAAGACGGCGCCGGAGCGGTCCGGGCTCGCCCCTCCGGCGCTCATGCCGTCAGGCCTCCGCGGTCTCCTCGATGCCGCGCCGCGCCGCGATGGCCGCCTCGCGGTCGACCAGCTGCACGATGGCCATGGGGGCGCCGTCGCCCTTGCGGTAGCCGCAGCGCATGATGCGCGTGTAGCCGCCGGGGCGCTCCTTGAAGTGCGGCCCGAGCTCCTCGAAGAGCTTGGTGGTCATCTCCTTGTCGCGCAGG
>CAJXKI010000026.1 GCA_913055765.1 uncultured Ectothiorhodospiraceae bacterium | reverse complement strand
CAGACCATCTGCCGGTGGGAGACCACGCAGATCTTCGGGGTCGCCGTGGTGCCGCCGGTGTGGACGTAGAGGAACGGATCCGCCAGCGCCAGGGGGCGGTTGTACGTGCCGCCGGGATCCGGGCCGGCATCCACCGCCTCGTGGTAGGCGCCGCGGCCGTCGGCGAGCTCGACGCGCTCCGCTCCCGCCGGGAGCGTGAGGCCCTCGGCGAGCCCGGCGAGGGCCTCATCGTAGAGCAGCGCCCGGGGCCCGATGCGCTGGATGAGGCCGTCCACCTCAGGGGTCGCCAGGCGGTGGGAGAGCGGCGCCAGCACGGCCCCGATCTTGCCGCAGGCGAGGTAGAGGTCCACCGCCTCCAGGCGATTGCGCGCGAGCAGGCAGACGGGGTGCCCCGGCCCGACGCCAAGGCCGTCGGCGAGGAAGGCGGCGGCCCGCTCGGCGCGCCGGTCCATCTCCCCGAAGGTGCATCGGCGCCCGCTGTCCGGCTCGTAGAGGGCCGGCCGCCCCGGGGTCAGGGCCGCACGCCGGCCCGCCCAGTCGCCAACCCACGCCATGGGCAGGTGATCGTAGCTCATCGCCGCCGGCATGCGGTCCCTCCCCTCGGCAGCCGCCGCAGGCCGCTCAACCGTGGCGCTGCCTCCAGAGGCGGCGCAGCCCCAGCGCCGACATCCAGGCCGGGTTGATGGCCTCGTGGCCCGGCCAGTCGTCCGGATCCAGGCCCTGCTCCGCGGCCCAGTCCCGGAGCCATGCGGTATAGCGGGCCTGCAGGTCCGGCACGTCCTCGCTCTGCGGCACGCCCGCCTCGGCCCACTCCTCCGCCGCCTTCAGCCCGCGGCGCAGGGCCGCCAGGTGCTCGGGCGGATCCAGGAAGAGGCCGAAGTGCGTGGGCGCCAGGTACTCGGGCTCGTACGCCTCGATGTGCTCCAGGCTCCGCCGCCAGCGCTCCGGGGCGAGCTCCGGCGGCGGCATAGGCGGGACCACCACCCCGGAGTGCTGCATCCGCACGCCGCCGACGTCGCCGGTGAAGCAGACGTCATCGAGGACGTAGGCCATGTGGTGCTCGGCGTGGCCCGGGGTCTCGAGCGCGGACACCGCCACGCCGCCCGCGGCGATCTCGTCGCCGTCATCCAGGGTGGTGACCTGCGCCTCGGGGACCGGGTGGAAGTCGCCCCAGAGCTCCTCCATGGCGTCGCCGTAGATCCGGGCCGCGCTCTGGAGTAGCTTCTCCGGCTCCACGAGGTGCGGCGCGCCGTTGGGGTGGACGTAGACGTGGGCCCCCTGGCTGGCCAGCCAGCCGGCGGCGCCGGCGTGGTCCAGGTGGACGTGGGTGAGCAGGACGTGGGTGACATCGCCGGGGGTCAGGCCGCGGCGGCTGAGCTCCAGCTCCAGACCGCCGATGGTGCTGCCCGGGCCGCTCTCCACGAGCATCACGCCGTTCTGGTGCCGGATCAGGTAGCTGGCGATCAGCCCAGGCCTGCCCTGGAAGTGGAGGTCCAGGACCTCCACCGGAACGCCGGTGCGCGAGCGAATGCTGTCCACGGCCGACCTCCTCTGCTGGAATGGGACGGATACCTTGGAGTCTACGCTACCATTCCTGTCTGGAGACTGCCGACTGAGGAGCCTGTGCCGCTACTCGAGCTACGCGACGTCCACCTCGCCCTCGGCCACCACCCGCCGCTGCTGGAGGGCCTGAACCTCACCATCGACTACGGCGAGCGGGTCTGCCTCGTCGGCCGCAACGGGGCGGGCAAGTCCACCCTGATGCGCATCCTCACCGGCGCCGAGGAGCCGGACGAGGGGCAGGTGGCCTGCGACCCGGGCATCCGGGTGGCCCAGCTCGCCCAGCAGCTGCCGGAGGACACCAGCGGCACCGTCTACCAGCACGTCGCCGCCGGGCTCGGCGAGCTCGGCGAGGTGGTGGAGCGCTACCACCGCGTCGCCGAGGCGGTGGCCGCCGGGGACACGGCCCAGCTGGACGAGATGCAGGCCTGCCAGGACACCCTGGACGCCCACGGCGGCTGGGACCTCAAGCAGCGGGTGGAGGCGGTGCTCAGCCGCCTGCAGCTCGACCCGGACGCAGCCATGGCCTCGCTCTCCGGCGGGGTGCAGCGGCGGGTCCTGCTCGGCCGGGCCCTGGTCACGGACCCCGATCTGCTCCTGCTCGACGAGCCGACCAACCACCTGGATATCGACGCCATCACCTGGCTGGAGGGGTTCCTGAAGGACTGGCCCGGGGCGCTGCTGTTCGTCACCCACGACCGCGCCTTCCTGCAGAGCCTGGCCACGCGCATCGTGGAGATCGACCGCGGGGCGCTGATCAGCTACCCCGGCGACTACCAGGACTACCTGCGCCGCCGCGACGAGCGCCTCCACGCCGAGCAGCGCCAGCGCGCCGAGTTCGACAAGCGCCTGGCCCAGGAGGAGGCGTGGATCCGCCAGGGGGTCAAGGCCCGCCGCACCCGCAACCAGGGGCGCGTCCGCCAGCTCCAGCGCATGCGCGCCGAGCGCGCCGAGCGCCGCGAGCGCCAGGGCAAGGCGCAGTTCAACGTCCAGGAGGCGGAGCGCTCGGGCAAGATCGTCGCCGAGGCCGAGGACGTGGCCTTCGCCTACGGCGGCGAGACCGTGATCCGGGGGCTAAGCACCTCCATCCTGCGCGGCGACAAGGTGGGGGTGATCGGCCCCAACGGCTGCGGCAAGACCACGCTCATCCGGCTGCTCCTCGGCCACCTCGAGCCCACCGCCGGGCAGATCAGCCGCGGCACCCGGCTTGAGATCGCCTACTTCGACCAGCAGCGCGCCGCGCTCGACGAAGACGCCAGCGTCCAGGACAACGTGGGCGGGGGCCGTGAGCACCTCGACATCGGCGGCCGCTCCCGGCACGTGCTCAGCTACCTGCAGGACTTCCTGTTCCCGCCCCAGCGGGCCCGCCAGCCGGTGCGCGCCCTGTCCGGCGGCGAGCGCAACCGGCTCCTCCTCGCCCGGCTGTTCAGCCAGCCGGCGAACCTGCTCGTGCTCGACGAGCCCACCAACGACCTGGACACCGAGGCCCTGGAGCTGCTCGAGGAGCGCCTGCTGGCGTTCAACGGCACCGTGCTGGTGGTCAGCCACGACCGCGCCTTCCTCGACGCCGTGGTCACCCAGAGCCTGGCCTACGAGGGCGGCGGCGTCTTCCGGGAGTATCCGGGCGGCTACAGCGACTGGGTGCAGCAGCGCCCGGCAGGCACCAGCCGCGACGACGCCGGCCGGGGCAGCGGCCGCAGCGGCGGGGGGACGGCGCCCCGGGAGCAGGGCTCGGGCGGCGCCGGCGGCGGCACGCCGCCGAGGCGGCTCACGCGCCGGGAGGAGGCGGAGCTAGCCGAGCTGCCCGGGCAGATCGAGGCCCTGGAGGCGGAGCAGGCCCGGCTCCACGAGCAGCTCGCCGACCCGGCCCTCTACCAGCGCGGCGACGGGCGCCTCGAGGAGCTCCAGCAGCAGCTCGCCGACCTGGAGGCGCGGCTGGAGCAGGGCTACGAGCGCTGGCAGGAGCTGGAGGAGCGCAGCCAGGGCGCCTAGCCCTGGGCCTCCTCCAGGATGGCGCGCCGGCTGGCCTCGTCGAGGGCCACCGGGTTGCGGCGATCGGAGGCCTTGGCGAGCACGGCCCGGAGGTGGCGCTCCTCGACCCCGGCCTGGGCCAGGCTGGGCACCCCCGCCGTGCCGCGGGCGAGGCGCCGCCAGCCGTCGAGCGCCTCGACCAGCGCGTCCGCCCCGGTGGCCTCGTCCACGCCGGCGGCCGCCGCGGCGGGCTCATCCAGCGCCGCCGCGGCGCTGGCCATGCGCGCCTCCACGAAGGCGCGCCGATCGCCGCCTGCGGCGCGGGCCGCGGCGAGCGTATGGCGCATGGCGCCCGGCAGGCAATTGGCGCACGCGACGCCGTGGCCGACCGGTGCCACCGCGCCGAGCGGCCCGATGAGCCCGTGCACCACGCCGAGGCCGGTGTAGGTCAGCGCCACCCCGGAGAGCATGGCCGCCAGGGCCATGTCGTGGCGCTGCGCCTCGAGGTCCTCCTCCCCGTGGCGGCGCAGCAGCCCCGGCAGGGCACCGCCGGCGAGCCCCAGCCCGTACGCCAGCCAGCGGTCGAGCAGCGGCGAGGAGGTAGGCGCGAGGTAGCTCTCGAGCAGCTGGGCGTAGGCGTCCATCCCGGCGCTGGCGACCACGCTGCGCGGCAGGGAGGCGGACAGCCGGGCGTCGAGGATGATCCGGTCGGCGACGTAGCGCGGATGGCGCAGGGACCGCTTGTAGCCACCCTCCAGGGCGGGCCGGCCGAGCACGGCGTTGTGCGTGGCCTCGCTGCCCGTGCCCATGGTGGTCGGCACCGCGATCCAGGGCAGCCGCTCGCCGCTCGGGGCGCGGTCGCCGATCCCCTCCATGTAGGCCGAGGTCGGCCCGGCCTCGCAGGCCATGGCGGCCAGGGCCTTGCCGGTATCCAGGGCGCTGCCGCCGCCGGCCGCGATCGCCAGGTCCGCGCCGCCGGCCGCCGCCTGCCTGTCGCGCTGCTCATCCACCCACTCGGCGCTGGGCTCGCCGTCGACGCGGACCGTCGTGACCCGCCAGCCGGCGCCGCTGAGCGCCTCCACCGCCTCCGCCAGCGCCGGCAGGCGCTCCAGGGTCCGCTGCCCGGTCACCAGCGTCACGCGGCTGCCGGCGGGGCAGAGCTCGGCGGCCCAGGCGGCCAGCCGCTCCAGGGCGCCGGGGTAGTGGGCCGTGCGCGGCGTGTGGATCGGCTCGAGGATCTCCCCGCTCATGATGCCCTCGGCGCTCGCGGCGGGATCAGCCCTGCTCCGCCCCGGAGCCGCTCGGCGCGTCCTCGGGGCCGGGAGCGCCCTGCTCGATCCAGCGCTCGATGCGCTGCACCTGCTGCTCGGACAGGGGGGATCCGCCCATGGGCATCTGGGGCTGCGTGATCCCCTTGATGCGCTTGACCAGCTCGCTGTCGGCCGGGTTGCCAGGCTCCACCACGGGGCCGTTCTTGCTGCCGTCCATGAGGCCTGCGTAGGAGCTGGTGTCCAGCTCCCAGATGGGATTGCCGCTACTGTGGCAGGAGACGCAGCGGCTCTGCATGATCTGGTCGATCTGCGCGTAGGCGACCTCGCCGTCGGCGCCCGCCGCTGCCTGCTCACCATCGCCGCTGCCCTCCTCGGACTCGGCGCCGCCCGCCGCCGAGCCGCTGTGGATCAGCTCGCCGCCGTAGTAGCCGAGCCCTACCACCGTCATGAAGGCGGCCAGGTAGACCGCGTAGATCCCCGGCGAGCGGTAGGTGAGCCGGCGCGCCAGGAACACCCCGAGCCCCAGCAGCGCGATCAGCAGGCTGCCCAGCGTGAGCTTGGCCTGGAAGATCCCCGTCCAGGCGCCGCCGTAGAAGTGCTGCCAGTCCATGATCCCGGCCAGGAAGGTCAGGGGCACCGTCACGGCGGCCATGGTGGCGCAGTGCCGGGCGGTCACCGCGAACTTGCTGTAGCGCGGCGCGATGGCGATCAGGGCGAAGACGAACGACGCCACCACCAGGCCGATCGTGATATGGACCAGGATGGGGTGGACGGGGTGCTCGTAGCCCAGGCTGATCAGGAAATCGTAGAAGAAGTCGAACCTCATCCCTCACCTTCTGCTGGCTCGTACGCTGCCCGGGATAGTCGCCGCCTCCCTCCAGACGGAGCGGTGGCAGGAGTGCGCGACAAATTATCAGCTTGCACACCCTTTGACCATTATCAGCAGCGCCTTTCGTCACCCCCTAACAGGCTTGATGGCTAGCCGGCCGGCAGGCGCCCCCCGGTGTGAGCCGCCTCGGCTCGGCGGGTATCATGCATCCTAGGGCCGGCTTGGCCGGCACCGCCACCAGCAGCAGGCAAGGGACGGACGTGGCCGAGCACCGGGGACGCAAGCACGAGGCGAGCGGGGTGGATACCGAGCGCGGGACGGCGGCGCCCGCGGCGCAGGAGGCCCTGGCCGCCGGCCGCTACCGGGAGGCCATCCGGCACTACCGCGCCCTGGCGCAGGCCGAGCCGGCGGACCGCTGGGCGGAGGGCCTGGCCCAGGCCTACCGGGGCCGCGCCCTGGAGCTCGAGGCCAAGGGCATGCCCCGGGAGGCGCTGGCCATCTGGGGCAATCGCTGGAGGCGGTGCCCCGGCGCCCTGCCGGATCCCGAGGAGATCCGGCTGCTGCTGGCGCTGGACGAGCTCGGCACCGCCCTCGCCGCCTACCGGGAGCTGGCCGCCGCGGCGCCTGGGCAGGCGGCCGAGGTACAGCCCCGCCTGGCCGCCCGCTACCTCACCGCCCCGGAGGCGTTTACCGAGCTGCCGAGCGACGACCCGGTGCGCAGCCACGGCGAGCGCGCCCACGCCGCCCTCACCGCCTACTGCGCCGGCGAGCCCAGGGCGGCCGCAGAGCCCCTGCGCGCGATCCCCTTCCGCTCCCCCTATCGGGACTTCGCGACCCTGCTCAAGGCCCTGCTCGCCTACCCGGAGGACCCGGGGCACAGCGAGCGCCTGCTCGCGGGCATCGACGAGGCCTCGCCCTTCGCCCGCGCCGCCGCCGCGGCGCGCCTGGCCCTGCTCCCGGAGGCGGAGCTCGTCGAGGCGCTGGGCGCGGTCGATGAGCCGGAGCGGCGCTTCGCGACCGCCCTGCGGGGGTGGTCGGCGGAGCGCTACAGCCTCTGGGCGCGGCTCTACCGGCACAGCGACGAGGCCACGGCCCTCGAGGCGCGGCTGTCGGTACTGCTCGAGCGCCGCGCCGAGCTCGGCGACCGCTGGCACCGCCAGCAGCTCATCCGCTACGCCTACCACCACCTGCCGGAGCCGCTGACCGGGGAGCTGAAGGCGCGGCTCACGGCGGCGGACCGGGCCCTGCTCGCCGCCTGGCAGGCGGAGCGCGACCGCCCGGACGACCCCGAGGCAGCGCTCCGCGCCTGGCAGCGCGCCATCGCCGCCCTGCGCGCCGCAGGCGAGCCGGCCGCCGGCAGCCCACAGGCCCGGCGCATCGCCGTCATCCAGCGCTACCTGGCCACCGCGCTGCCGCTGGAGCACGCCGGCCTGGCCCACGAGGCCGAGGCGGCCCTCGCCGAAAGCGTCGCCCTGGACCCGGACTACGTGCCCGGCCACCAGCTGCTGAGCCACCACCGCCGCCGGCAGGGGCAGCCGCAACAGGCGCGGGAGGCGGCGGAGGCGGCGCTGGCGCGCTGGCCCCAGGCGCCGGAGCTCCTGCAGGAGGCCCTCGAGGCCGCGGTCGAGGGGCAAGCCCTCGAGGCCGCCGCCGGCTACGCCCAGCGGCTCCTCGAGCACGACCCGCTCAACCGCCAGGCACGGACGGCCCTCTACGACGCCCTCCTGGCCCGGGCGCGCTCCTGCGCCGCCGCCGGGGAGCGGGAGGCGGCACATCGGGCCCTGGACGAGGCGGCCGGCTGGAGCGGGTCCGGAGCCGGCAGCGAGCAGATCGAGCTGGCCCGCGCCGTGATCGACGCCAGCCACGGCGCCGAGACCCAGGCGCTCCGCCAGGCAGCGCAGCGCCACGGCGACGGGCTGGCCGGGGCCTTCGCGGTGGCGCTGGAGGCGGAGCGCCTCGGCGCCGGCGCCGAGGCGCTCCTCGGCCAGGCCCGCCTGCTACCTGCCCGCGCGCGCCCGGGCCGTGCCGACCTGCTCGCCCTCTGCAGCGCCCTGGAGCAGGCCGCAGGGGAGCCCCCGGAGCGACTCCAGCGGGCGCTAGCGCCGCTGCGGCGGCCGCTGAAGCGCGCCGCAGGCCTGGGGGAGCTGACCCTGGCGGACTACGCCAGCGCATGCGAGGCCTTGCGCGCCGTCGCCGAGCACAGGCTGCGCGAGGCCTTCGCCCGGGAAGCGCTGCGCCGCCGGCTGGAGGCGCCCCTGTTCATCCTCCACGCCCTGGAGGCGCGCCATCCGCCGGAGGGTGAGGGCCGGCCCACCCGGCGCGAGCTGGATCAGCTCCAGCGCGCCTTCCGGAGCGCGCAGGCGGCGGACGACAAGCGCACCGCCCACCGGCTGGGCACCCTGCTCAAGCGCCTGGTGCCGGCGGCAGGGGACGCCTGAGGCGCTACCCGCCGCCCCTTGACCCGGGCAACCGGCAGCGGCTAAGAAGCGGGAGGCGAGACAGAGGGGGAGCCGAAGATGCGCGATCCGTACCTGATCCTCGGCATCGGGCGCGAGGCCGACGACGAGACCGTCCACGCCGCCTACCTGGCGGCGGTCAAGGCGTGCCCGCCGGAGCGCGATCCGGAGCGGTTCGAGGCCCTGCGCCAGGCCTACGAGGCCATCCGCACCGAGCGCCACCGGCTGGCCCACGAGTGCCTCGACACGGCCCCCGCCGGGGCACTGGACCTCCTGGAGCGGGCCGCCCCGGTCACCGGGCCAGGCCGGCCGGACGCCGAGGCCTTCCGGGCGCTACTCAGGGGCGACGGCTGATGGACGCCAGCGAGCGCGAGGCCCTGGTCGCCCGATTCCGGGCGTACCTGGAGCGGGCCCCGGCGGCCGGGGAGCCAGCGGCGGAGGCCGCCTCGGGCACGGCAGCGGACGCGGAGCAGCGGGAGGCACCGGACCTGTTCACCCTCCTCGCCGAGCTCGCCGCACTGAAGAACGACGTCCGGCTCGAGTCGCGCCAGTTCAAGTCGGCGCTGGACCAGCTCTCGGCGACGTGTGAGACGCTGCGCACGCAGAGCCAGGAGCTCCAGGAGGACCTGCAGCGCGAGCGCCGCCGGGCCGAGGCGGCCAGCGAGGAGGCGGACCAGGACCTGCTCCGGGAGCTGCTCGAGCTGCGCGACCGCATGGCCGCGGGCTGCAGCCAGGCGGCGGGGCACCGGCCGGGGCTGCTCGCCCGCCTCGGCCGTACCCGGCGGTACCTGGCGCGCATGGCCGAGGGCATGGAGATGAACCTCCGCCACCTGGACGAGATCCTCGCCCGCCGCGGCGTCCAGGCGCAGGAGACCGTCTACCGGCCCTTCGACCCGCAGGCCATGCACGCCGTGGAGACGACCGAGGAGCCCGGCATGCCGGACGGCACGGTCGTCCGGGAGGTCCGCACGGGCTACCTGCGCAACGGCCGGGTGCTGCGCACCGCTGAGGTCATCGTCAACAAGAGGGGCAGCGAGACGTGAACGACACCACCATCGGTATCGACCTGGGGACCACCAACTCCGAGGTCGCCGTCGTCCGGGGCGGCCGGGTGCAGCTGATCGAGGTGGAAGGCCGATACCTGATGCCCTCCGCCGTCGGGCTCGACGACAACGGCGAGCTGCTCGTCGGCGAGGCCGCCCGCAACCAGCACGCCCTGCACCCGGAGCGCACGGTCCGCTCCATCAAGCGCCGCATGGGCGAGGACGTCAAGATCCCGCTCGGCGAGCGCCACTACACGCCCCAGGAGCTTTCCGCCGTGATCCTCACCCGGCTCAAGCAGGCGGCGGAGGCCCAGCTCGGCGAGCCGGTGCAGCAGGCCGTCATCACCGTCCCGGCCTACTTCTCCGACGCCCAGCGCCAGGCGACCCGGGACGCCGGCAGCCTCGCCGGCCTGGAGGTGGCGCGGATCATCAACGAGCCCACCGCCGCGGCCCTGGCCTACGAGGGCGACCAGGCGGCGCGCAAGCACAGCCTGGTCTACGATCTCGGCGGCGGCACCTTCGACGTCTCCGTGGTGCGCATGGAGGCGGACGTGGTCGAGGTCCTCGCCAGCCACGGCGACAACCACCTCGGCGGCGACGACTTCGACGCGCTGATCATCGACCAGCTGCGTGCCCACCTCAAGGACGACCACGGCATCGACCCCGTGGACGACCCGCAGGCCATGGCCCGGCTGGGCCGCGCCGCGGAGGCGGCCAAGGTGGAGCTCTCCCGCGGGCCCATCGCGCGCATCGAGGAGGCGTACCTGCTCCAGGGTCGGGACGGCCCGATCAACCTCGCCCTGGAGCTCACCCGGGCCGACTACGAGGCGATGATCGAGCCGCTGGTCGAGCAGACCCTGGAGGCGGTGCGCACGGCCCTGGAGGGGGCTGGGCTGAGCGTCGCCGAGCTGGACGAGATCGTCCTGGTCGGCGGCGCCACCCGGACGCCGCTCATCCAGGCCCGCCTGGAGGGGCTGCTCGGGCTGCAGCCGCGCAGCGAGCTGGACCCGGAGCTGTGCGTGGCCATGGGGGCGGCCATCCAGGGCGGTGTCATCAGCGGCCAGCAGGTCGCCAGCATGCTGGTGGACGTCACCCCCTACACCTTCGGCACCAGCGCCATCGCCGAGCTCGACGGCGAGCGCTACCCGTACTGCTTCATCCCCATCATCCGCAAGAACACCCCGATCCCGGTGACGCGCAGCGAGGCCTTCTTCACCTCCTACGACGGCCAGGAGGCCATCGACGTGCGCGTCTACCAGGGCGAGGACCCGGACGCGCTGAACAACACCCAGATCGGCTCCTTCCGGATCGAGGGGCTCAGCGACGTCCCCGCCGGTAACGTCATCATCACCACCTTCTCCCTCGACGTGGACGGCATCCTCCACGTCTCCTCCGTGGAGAAGCTCACCGGGCTGCAGAAGGAGATCACCATCGACAGCGCCGCCGCGCGCTTCGAGCGCGAGGAGATGGGCGCCGCCCGGGAGCGGGTCCAGGCGCTGATGGACAGCGACGCCGAGGCCCCGGAGCAGCCGGCCGCCGCCGGGACGCCGCCGGCCTCGGAGCTGGTCCAGCGCGCCGAGCGGCTCCTGGAGACGGCCACGCCGGAGGACCGGGAGGACCTCGTCGACGCCATCGAGGCCCTGCGCGACGCCGAGGGGCGGGGGGACACCGACGCGGCCCGGCGCGCCGGAGACGCCCTTGGGGACCTCGTCTTCTACCTGGAGTCCTGATGGAGCGCTGCCCCAACTGCCGCGCGCGGCTCGAGGGCGGGGCGCAGCACTGCCGGCGCTGCGGGATGGAGCTGGGGCTGCTGCGCGACACCGAGCGCGCCGCGGCCGCCCTCCTGGAGCGGGCCGTGGCCGCGCTCGCCGGCGGGGACCAGCGGCGGGCGCGGGTGTGCCTGGAGCGCGCCAGGGCCTTGAGCGCCGACGAGCTCGCCGGTCAGCTGCTCGGCTTCCTCGACGGGCCCCGCCGCAGCGCCGCGGGCCCCGGCAGCCGCCCTCGCCATGGCGCCTCCCCGGCCGCCGGTGCGGGGCGGCGCCTGCGGCCCGTCGCCCACCGCCACCGGTACCCGGCACCGGCCCAGCGAGGGCCGGGGAAGGCCGGCGCCTAGGCCGCTACCCCTTACGGATGAGGAAGATGGCGGCCTCCTCGGTGCGCCGCTCCCACAGCAGGTGGTGGCCCACCGAGCGGCAGAAGGCCTCGAAGTCCAGGGCCGAGCCCAGGTCGCTGGTGATCACCCGCAGCGCCTCCCCCGAGGCCAGGCTGCGCAGCGCCTGCTTGGCCTTGAGGATCGGCTGCGGGCAGCCCAGCCCGCGCGTGTCCAGCTCCATCCGCGCCCCGTGGCCCGGGGCCGGCTGCGGCGCCGGGGTGCCTGCGCCGCTGGCGGCACGGGTGTTGAGGTACTTCAGGCACAACACCCGCAGGCAGCTGGCCAGATTCTTGTCGTTGACGCGCTGGCAGTGGCCCTGCACCTGGGCGATGATCTCCGGCACGGACAGCCCCTCGCCGGCGGAGATCTCGTCGAGCACGGACCAGAAGGCGCGCTCCAGGCGGATCGTCGTGCAGTGGCCATCGACGCGGAGGGAACGGCGCTCCGGCTCGTAGGCGCCGTGCTCCTCTGCCGGGGCGCAGCGGTTGAGCATCCGCTCCAGCGGGCTGTCGCCCCACGGGCTGGCCTCGGCGCCGTCGCGCCAGGCGAGCGGCGCCTCCATCGGGACGGCCTCGGGCATGGCGTGCCTCCTCGACGATGACCACGCCCAGCCTAGAGGCCCCGCAGGGCGGGGCCTATTCCCCGAAGGTGATAGATCGCGCCGCCGGGCGCAGGCCGGCGGCGCTTCCGGTCAGATGAAGAGGTTGATATCCGACTGCAGGGCCGTCTCCATGTAGGTCGCCGCACCGGCGAGCTCGACCCCGTCGATGAGATCCTCCTGCTTGAGCTCGAACAGGTCGAGGGTCATCTGGCAGCCGATCATGCGCACCTCCATCTCCTGGGCCGCCTCGCGCAGCTCCTCGATTGAGCTCACTCCCTTACGGGCGATGAGGTTGCGCATCATGGTCGTGGCCATCCGGTCCGTGCCCGGGAGCGTGGAGATGATGTTAGGCATGCTCATGTGCCCGCCCATCATCGGCATCTCCATGCCCGGGTTGCCCAGGGTGGTGACCCGCAGGTGGTCCAGGCGCTTCTTGAGCAGCTGCAGCCCGTAGAAGGTGAAGAACAGGCTCACCTTCACGTCCATGGCCGCGGCCGTGGTGGCCAGGATGAAGGGCGGATAGGCCCAGTCCAGGGAGCCCTTGGTGACGATGATGGACATGCTCTTCTGCTGCTGCCCATCACCGCTGCCGCCCCCCGGCTGCGGCGCCTGCTGCTGCCCGGTCCCCGCCGTGCCCGTGGCGGCCTGCTCGTCGGTCTGCTTCGTCTGCTCGCTCATAGCATTGCCTCTCCGTCTGGATCGTACGCGAGGGCAAGCCTACGGCAGCGCCGGGCGCGGCGTGGTGGCATCCCTGAACCACGCCGCGCGGAATATTTATTGGTTACAGCGGCGCCCGCTAGGGATGGGTGCAGCGGTTGGCTGTCGGTGCCGTGGACCGCGGCGGCAGCGGCGCGCAGGGTAGCGGGGCATGCCTCAGCGCCGCCGCGGCAGGCACTCCCCCTCCTCGCAGTCGTAGCCGGTGACCATGGCCCGGAGGTACTCGTACCAGGGCGAGCCGGTGGTGGCCGCCATGTAGACGTGGGCGATGAGGAAGACGATGAGCGCCAGGGCCGCCGTGACGTGGACCCCGGCGACCACGGCCAGAGTCAGCGGCCCGGACAGCCAGCTCCCCTCCCAGAGGTTGTAGGACAGCAGCAGCAGGCCGGAGACCCACAGCGCCGGCGCGATGGCGGCCTTGAAGACGAAGTACGCCAGCCGCTGCAGGGGGTTGTGCTTGGCCGAGCGGGTCTTGACGAAGGGCTTGGCCTCACCGGAGAAGATCCCGTAGGTGTAGTAGGCCGCCATGCGCGCCAGGCCGCTGCCGGTGGGGACGTACTGCCGCCACTCGCCGGTGGTCAGGTGCCAGAAGATGGCGAACACCCACAGCCCGATCAGCGCCCAGGCGAGGACGATGTGGACGGCGAAGGCCGGGCCGAAGCCGAGCAGGGCGTAGCTGCCGTGCAGCTCCAGGCCGGTGAGCAGCAGCCCAAAGATCAGCACCGCCTGCGTCCAGTGCCAGAAGATCTCGAACCGGGTGAAGATCCGCACCATGCCTACGAGCCCCGCTCCGCTTCGTTGTGTCCGCCGCCCCGCCGCTGACGCCGGTAGAGGTAGTAGCGCAGGCCGCCGTGGAGGAGGGTTGCCAGCAGCGTAAGCCCCACCGCCGCCCAGCCGATCCGCTCGATCAGCGGGTGGCCGTCCTCGCCGGGGACGTAGACGCCCGCCACCCCGGCCATGCGGCCGCCGGGGCTATGGCACTCGCCGCAGGCCACGCTCTCCTCGGCCGGCGCGACCATGTGGTTCACCGGCCAGTACATGCGGGTGTCGATGAAGCCGTAGTCGCCGCTGTAGTCGGCATCGGTCTGCCCGATGGCCCGTGCCTCCGCCATGCCGGCACGGATGGCCCGATCCCAGTCGTAGCTGCGCCAGTAGGCGGCATCCTCGCCCTCGCTGCCGAACAGCTTCGGCACCACCAGGTGGTCGTTGCCGGCGTCGTAGGGCTGCCGGCCGTAGATGACCTTGAAGGGCCAGATCTTCGAGCCCGCCTCATCGGGGCCGCCGAGCGGCCGGTTGAGGGGGACCTCGCCAGCCGGATCGATGGTGTCGCCGACCAGCGTGTAGCTCACCTCGCCGTTGAACCAGCGGTAGGTCGGGGCGTAGTCCTCGGCCCACTCGAAGCTGCCCTTCTTGCTGTCGTAGACCACCCGCCCCTGCTCGTTGCGCTCGACGATGCGCCCGCCGTCCGGGCCCATGCGGCCGGCCTCCGACCAGTCCCAGACCGTCTTGGTGGACAGGCCGCCACGCGCGATCTCCGGGACGTGGCAGGTCTGGCAGGCGATGAGCTCGCCGTGGGCATTGAGCTTATCATGCAGGCCCGGCTCGTGCGGCTCGCTGCCATGGCAGGCGACACAGGCGGGCTTGTCCTGCGGGTGGGCGGCGAGCGGCGAATCCTCGTAGTCGGGCATGCTCACGTGGTAGCGGCTGCCCCCCTGGATATGGCCGCTGAATGCGTGGCAGTCGGAGCAGCTGAAGCCGCCGCCCGCCTCGGACATGTGCACGTCCAGCGAGCGGGGCGGATCCAGCAGGGAGCTGTCCAGGTCGCCGTGCTTGACGGCGTCGCCGCCGCCGCCCTCGAAGTGGCAGCTGCCGCAGGTCTCGAGGCTCGTCTCGCCGACGTTCTGCGCCACGTGGGCGAGGTCCGGGGCCTCAAAGGTCTTGCCCTGGGACTCGGTGTCCTCGTAGGGCGGATGGCCGGCGCCAGTGGGCAGCTTGACGTACTCGCCCGTGGTGTCGTGGCAGACCAGGCAGTCGACCCGCTCCTCGGCGCTGAAGTCGAAGTCCGCGTCCTCCCAGCCGTAGCCGGTGTGGCAGGAGGTGCAGCGCGGGTAGTTGCCGGCGAGCCCGATACAGAGGTTGTTGACGACGTTGCGCTTGCCGAGCGCCTGGCCGGTCTCCGGCTGCTCATAGCGCCAGGTCCAGTGGATGCTGCGCTGGACCTGCTCGGCGGCCTCGGTGTGGCAGCTCAGGCACGCCTGGGTGACCTCCTGGCCGCTCTCGAACGGCCCCTCCAGGACGCCGAACTGGCTGTGATCGGCCGTCGAGCCGACACGCTCCGCCGCCTCCTCCGCCTCACCGGGGATGGGCGGCTCGAGGGGCGCCTCAGCCGCCACCAGGGTCCGGGCCGAGGCCAGCGCGGCCAGCGCGGCGAGGGCGAGCAGGGTCCAGCAGGATCGCTTCATCGGCAGGCTACCCAGGCCAAGACTTGCTATGAAACACTGTAACGCCGCCAGCATCGGCAAGCCTAGCCTAACGGCCCTCGCCTGTCCACGCGCCCCCTCGCCAGGCCGCCGGGCGATCCCCCAGCGAGGCCTCGCGGCAACCCCGAGGCGAGCCATGTCCCCCGCGTGCCGGGGACCGAGGGGCCGTCGGCCGCCCCGGACAGCCCAGGCGCTACGGCAGGGCGTCGAGCAGCCGCGGCAGGTCCCCCGGCAGGGCCGGCGCCGCACCGAGCTCGCGGCTCGACAGGTCGCCAGGGGCGTGGAAGTCCGACCCCGCTGAGGCGAGCAGCCCGTAGCGCCGGCACCAGCCGCCGAGCCGCTGCACCTGACGCGGCTCCGGCGAGCTCCCGCAGGCGACCTCCATGCCGCCGCCGCCCGCGGCGGTGAAGGCGTCCAGCACCCGGCGCAGCCAGGCGCCGGTGAGGCCGTACCCCAGCGGGTGGGCGAGCACGGCGATCCCGCCCGCGCCGCGGATCCACTCGATCCCCTGCTCCATGGCCACCCAGTCGCCGGGGACGTAGCCCACCCGGCCCTGGCGCAGGTAGCGCTTGAAGGCCTCCTCGAAGCCGCGCACCTGGCCGCTCGCCACCATCCAGCGGGCGTAGTGGGCCCGCGTGATGTCCGCGCTGCCGGCCACCGCGCGGGCCCCTGCCCGGGCGCCGCTCAGGCCGGCCTGCTCGAGGCGCTCGCCGATGGCCTCGCCACGCTCCTGCCGGGCCCGCTGCATCTGCGCCAGGCCCGCCTGCAGGCCGGGCTCCTGGGGGTCCACGCCGAGGCCGACCACGTGCAGGGTGCGCCGCTGCCAGAGCACCGAGAGCTCGACGCCGGGGACCAGGCGCAGGCCGTAGGAGGCAGCGGCCCGCTGCGCCTCGGCGACGCCGGCGACGGTGTCGTGGTCGGTGAGCGCCAGGGCCGCCAGCCCGAGGCCTGCGGCCCGCGCCACCACCTCCGTGGGGGCGAGGTGGCCGTCGGAGGTGGCGGAGTGGCAGTGCAGATCGTAGGGCCCGCTCACGGGGACAGCGCCTCTCGGGTGCGGTGATGCCGCCATGGTGCCACAGGGGGCGGCATGGTGCCGCAAGCGCCCCGGGGCGGCGCCTACGGGCCTCCCTACGGGCCCCCGGCTACCCGCCGGGGCGGCCTCAGCCGGCGACGCCCTCCTGGTAGCGCCACAGCCGCGCGTAGGCGCCATCGCGGGCGAGGAGCTCGCTGTGCGTCCCGCGCTCGACGATCCGGCCGTGCTCGAGGAGCAGGATCTGGTCGGCGTCCTGGATGGTGGAGAGCCGGTGCGCGATGGCCAGCGTGGTCCGCGAGGCGGCCACCTCCTGCAAGGTGCCCAGGATGGCCCGCTCCGCGGCGGAGTCCAGCGACGAGGTGGCCTCGTCGAGGATGAGCAGCGGCGGGTCCTTGAGCAGGACCCGGGCGATAGCGATGCGCTGCTTCTCGCCGCCGGAGACCTTCAGGCCGCGCTCGCCGACCAGGGTATCGAGCCCCTGGGGCAGCTCGCTGATGAAGCCCTCGAGGTGGGCCCGGCGGACCGCCTCCTGGATCTCCGCCTCACTGGCGTCGGGCCGGCCGTAGGCGATGTTGTAGCGGATCGTATCGTTGAACAGGACCGTATCCTGGGGCACCACGCCGATGGCCGCGCGCAGGCTCTGCTGGGTGACCTCGCGCAGGTCCTGGCCGTTGATGGCGATCCGGCCGCTATCCACGTCGTAGAAGCGGAACAGCAGCCGAGCGATGGTGGACTTGCCCGCCCCGCTCGGGCCCACGATGGCTACCTTCTGCCCCGGCTCCACGGTGAAGTCCACCCCGCGCAGGATGGGCCGCTCCGGCTGGTAGCCGAAGGCCACACCCTCGAAGCGGATCCGCCCGCCGTCCGGCGCCAGGGCGGCGGCGTCCGGCCGGTCCGCTACCTGCGGCGCCTGGTCGAGCAGGCCGAACATGCGCTCGATGTTGATCAGCGACTCGCGCATCTCGCGGTAGACGAAGCCGAGGTTGTTGAGCGGGATGAACAGCTGCAGGAGGTAGGCGTTGATCATGGTCAGGTCGCCGAGGCTCATGCCCCCCGCGGCGACCTGGTAGGTGGCCATGCCCATCATCACCGTGATCGCCCCTGCCACGATCAGGGCCTGGCCAGTGTTGAGCGCGGCGAGGGAGAGGCGGTGCTTGACCCGCGCCTCCTCCCAGGCGCGCAGGTCCTCGTCGTAGCGCTGCGCCTCGTAGGCCTCGGCGTTGAAGTACTTCACCGTCTCGTAGTTGAGCAGGCTGTCCACCGCCCGGGTGTTGGACTGGTTGTCCATGTCGTTGGCCTCGCGGACGAAGCGCGTCCGCCACTCCGTCACGGCGAGGGAGAAGCCCACGTAGACGGCCACCGCCACGAGCACGGTCACCACGAAGCTGGCGTCGAAGGCGACCGCCAGGATCAGCGCCACCAGCACGACCTCCAGCAGGGTCGGCCCGATGTTGAACACCAGGGTGCGCAGCAGGAAGGCCATGCCGCTGGTGCCGCGCTCGATGTCCCGGGCGAGTGCCCCAGTGCGCCGCGCCAGGTGGAAGCCGAGATCCAGCCGGTGCAGGTGCTCGAAGACCTGGCGCGCCGCCCGGCGCATGACCCGCTCGGCGACCCGGGCGAAGACCGCGTCGCGCAGCTCCTGGAACAGGGTCGAGGCGAAGCGCAGCGTCCCGTAGCCCACCACCAGGGCCATGGGCACGAACAGGGCGGCCTCGGCGCCCTCCAGGCCGTCCAGGTAGTCCACGAGGTACTTGAGCGCCACCGGGACGAGGACATTGGCCACCTTGGCGAGGACCAGCAGCCCTACGGCGAGCAGGGCCCGCTCGCGGTACTCGGCCAGGTACGGCAGGACGCTGGCGATGATCCGCCAGTTGGGGCGCTGGCCGCTGTAGTCGTTCGCCCGGTTCTTCTTGCGCAAGGCACGCCCCTGCCGCGGGTAAGGGGCCTATCCTAAGGGCCGCCGCGGCAGCGATCCAGGGCGATATCCGTAGCCGCAGCGGGGATGGTATACTGGCTGGTCACCATTTGGCGCAAACGCGTGCGAGGCGGGCCATGGAATACCTGCACACGATGGTCCGGGTCAGCGACCTGGACGCGTCCCTCGACTTCTACTGCGACAAGCTGGGCCTGGTGGAGATCAGCCGGCGCGAGAGCGAGCGCGGGCGGTTCACCCTCGTCTTCCTGGCCGCGCCCGGCGATGCCGAGCGGGCCCGTAGCGAGGGGGCGCCGATGCTCGAGCTCACCTGGAACTGGGATCCGGAGACGTACACCGGCGGGCGCAACTTCGGCCACCTCGCCTACCGCGTCGACGATATCTACGCCACCTGCCAGCGCCTGATGGACGCCGGCATCACGATCAACCGTCCCCCGCGGGACGGGCACATGGCCTTCGTCCGCTCCCCGGACGGGATCTCCATCGAGCTGCTGCAGGCCGGGGATCCCTTGCCCGAGCAAGAGCCCTGGGCCTCCATGGAAAACACGGGAACCTGGTAAACCGAATGGTCGAGAACCTCCGCAACATCGCCATCATCGCCCACGTCGACCACGGCAAGACGACCCTGGTCGACCAGCTCCTCAGCCAGTCCGGCACCATGGACGCCGGCGGCACCTCCGACCGCGTCATGGACACCGACGACCTGGAGCGCGAGCGCGGCATCACCATCCTGTCCAAGAACACCGCGCTCGACTGGCAGGGGTACCGCATCAACATCGTTGACACCCCGGGCCACGCCGACTTCGGCGGCGAGGTCGAGCGGGTGCTGTCCATGGCCGACTCGGTGCTGCTGCTCGTCGACGCCCACGACGGCCCCATGCCGCAGACCCGCTTCGTCACCGAGAAGGCCTTCGGCCTGGGCCTGCAGCCCATCGTGGTGGTCAACAAGATCGACCGCCCCGGCGCCCGGCCGAACTGGGTCATCGACCAGACCTTCGACCTGTTCGCCGATCTCGGGGCCACCGAGGAGCAGCTGGACTTCCCGATCATCTACACCTCGGCCCTCGGCGGCTACGCCGGCGAGGAGCCGTCGGTCAGCGATGGCGACATGACCCCGCTGTTCCGGACCATCGTGGACCAGGTCCCGCCGCCGGACGTGGACCGTGACGGCCCCTTCCAGATGCAGGTCACCACCCTGGACTACTCCAGGTACCTCGGGCAGATCGGCATCGGCCGGATCAAGCGCGGCCGCCTGACGCCGGGGACCGCGGTCACCCTGGTGGACCGGGAGGGGGAGACGCGCAGCGGCAAGGTCCAGACCCTGCTCGGCTTCCGCGGCCTGGAGCGCGTCGAGGTCGAGTCCGCCGAGGCCGGCGACCTGGTCGCCGTAACCGGCATCGACCCGCTGGACATCTCGGACACGCTCTGCGATCCGCAGCACGTCGAGGGGCTGCCGGCGCTCACCGTGGACGAGCCTACGGTGAGCATGGGCTTCGAGGTGAACAAGTCGCCCTTCGCTGGGCGCGAGGGCCGCTACGTCACCAGCCGCCAGATCCGCGAGCGCCTCGACCGCGAGCTCAAGTCCAACGTCGCCCTGCGCGTCGAGGACACCGAGGACGCCGACCGCTTCCACGTCTCCGGCCGCGGCCTGCTGCACCTGTCGGTGGTCCTCGAGAACATGCGCCGGGAGGGCTACGAGGTCGCCGTCTCCCGCCCGGCCGTCATCACCCGCCGGGGCGAGGACGGGCGCATCCAGGAGCCGTACGAGCACCTGGTCGCGGATATCGACAGCGACCACCAGGGCGCCGTCATCGACGCCCTCAACGAGCGCGGCGGCCAGCTCAAGGACATGCGGATGGACAGCAACGGCCGCGTCCGGCTCGAGTACAGCATCCCGTCGCGCGGGCTCATCGGCTTCCAGACGGTGTTCATGAGCCTGACCTCGGGCACAGGGATCCTGACCCACGTCTTCGATCACTACGGCCCGCGTAGCGACAAGGAGGTAGGCCAGCGCCGCGAGGGCGCCATGATCTCCGGCAACGAGGGCAAGGCCGTGGCCTACGCCCTGTTCAACCTCCAGGAGCGCGGGCGGCTCATGGTCACCCCCAACGACCCGGTCTACGAGGGGATGATCGTCGGCCTCAACAGCCGCGACGCGGACATGACGGTCAACCCGCTCAAGGCCAAGGAGCTGACCAACGTCCGCGCCGCCGGCAGCGA
>CAJXKI010000025.1 GCA_913055765.1 uncultured Ectothiorhodospiraceae bacterium | reverse complement strand
GCAGATCAGATACGGCGCCAGGAAGTCGTCCGTGGCCACCCGGTCCAGCGTCTCCTGCAGCAGCGTGCTGTCACCCACCAGCTTCAGGAACTGCTTCGGGTACCCGGACCGCGACATCGGCCAGAGCCTGCTCCCCGTCCCCCCGGCGAGGATAACCGGCGCAATCGGGGTGTTCATAGCGCGAGCGTGCCCCATGCTCTTCTCCATAGGATCTTAAGCCTCCGCTTCAGAAGCCATCAGGCTAGCGAGCGCGTCGGCATACAGCGCCCCAACCCGGTTGGCGGTGTAGTGTGCTTGGACGTAGGCTCGCCCCTGCTCGGCGAGTGCCTCTCGATGGGCAGGATCCTCGCGGATCCGCCGCATGGCCTGCGCCGCATCCTCCCGATCCGGCTCGGCCCAAACCTGGCCTGCGGCGTAGGGGTACGCCCCTGCCGCGATCGGCTCGAGCCGGTAGTCAACGACCTCCGCCGTGGCGGGGGTGACGAAATCCGCGTTCCCCGAGTATCCGGTAGCGATAACGGGCCTGCCGAGCAGCATGGCCTCTGCCATGCCCCGGCCAAAGCCCTCGGCACGGTGCAGGGATACGTAGCAATCGCAGGCGCGGTAGAGGTCCAGGATCTCTTCCCGGGCGAGGGTCCCGGTCATCAGCCGGATGCGGTCGTCATCACCGCAGGCGTCGAGCAATTGCTGCCAGCCCGACGCATCGGCCCCCGCCCGCATCGCCTTGATCACCAGGCCGACGGACGGATCGTCTCGGGCGAACGCGCGGTGGAAGGCATCGATCACCGCAGCCGGATTCTTGCGCGCCACGCTCGAGAGGAAGTCGAAAGCGAACACGAACAGGAAGGGCCCTTGGGGCAGCCCCAGCGCCGAGCGATCCAGCCCGGCCGTGTCCGCCACCGAGACGGCCATGGGCATGAGCCTCACGCGCCGTGGCGAGCTCGCCTGGAGCGCCTGATAGGTATAGCGGCTAGAGGCCCAGACCTCATCGACTAAGTCGTAGGCGTGCGCCCACTCCTCGGGCCAGCAGGGCAGCTCCCAGGGCCAGAAGCCGATGCAGTACCGATCCCGAAATAGGCGGCTGCCGTGGACCGCGGCCAGCCGAGCCGTCTCGATGCCAGTCGTGCAAAAGACGTTGACCGCATACGCTAGCTGCGAGGAGACGTAGGCCTCCGCCTCTTCCCTGTGCAGCTCGACCTCGTGGCCCGGCTGGACGTTGTAGATGCTGAACGGGATGCCTGCAGCCTTGCAGGCCTCAGCGGCCATGCGGACGTCCTCGCCGATGCCGAACTGACCCTGCACATAGCCGATAAGATTCACCCCGGCCGGCGCCTCCTCGGCAGGGCGCCTCGCCGAGGCCTCCGCAGCATCGCCCTCATCCAGGTACAGGCCGTACTCGGCCCATCCCTGGCGGGCGAACCACTCGCGGTAGCGGCCGACCCCCTCGGCCGAGCCCAGGTCGAATGCCTGCTGCAAGTCCGCCCGGTGCTGCCATACGGTGGCCTCGATCCAGCTCAGCGCACGAGCCCGACCCGTGCGCCCTAGGGCGCCACGCACGAGACGGCCTAGCCACGATTGCCTACCCCGCGATAGGCGCGAGACGGGTACCGGTCGTTGCAGCTCGCCCCACTGCCGCTCCGTGATATAGGCCGCGAGCCCAAGCTCACGGACGCCGTTGAGGAAGTACCAGCAGACCATGGCCTCCTGGCCGGAGGGCCGCGAGATATCGAAGGCCTGCTGGAGATCCGGCCGGTGCGCCCAGATCGACCGCATGAACCGGGTAAAGACCGGCTCAACGCCTTCGAAGGCCCCCTCAGCCGGCTCATCAAGGCGCGCCTCGGGGACGATCCGCCGCTGCTCGCGCAGCCCCTCGTACTCCTGGCGCCCTTGGTGAATCAACCAGTACTCGAACCCCTCCGGGTCGTCCCCAAAGAGCGCACGCAGGTCCGGCCGCGTCAGCCAGATCGTACGGCGTACGGCCTCCAGCTGGAGGCCTTCCTTGACCTGGCAATCCGCCGGCCTTATGAGCGTCTTATCGAGATCGTGCATGCTCAAGATCCGATACGAGGCGCATCTTGAAAGCGCAGCGCTGCGGCATCGGCAGCTGAGACCTCGGGAGCACCGCCACCCAGGGGCCAATCAATACTGAGCACGGGGTCTTGCCAATGGATGCGAGCCTCGTCCTCCGGGTGGTAATACTCTGTACACTTGTAGATCACGTCAGCCTCATCGCTGACTACCAAGAAGCCGTGGGCGAAACCCGGCGGCACCCAGAGGCCTCGCTTATTCTCCTCCGTTAAGTACGCCCCGACCCACGCACCCACGCTCGGACTCTGCGCCCTCACGTCTACCGCGACATCCCAGACTGCACCGCGGATGACGCGCACGAGCTTCCCCTGGGGGTGGCGCACCTGGTAGTGGAGCCCTCGCAGCACATCCCTGGCAGAGCGGCTGTGGTTCTCCTGCACGAACGCGTAGGTCCCGCCGTGCGCCTCGAACTCGTTCTGGCGGAAGGTCTCCATGAAGAAGCCGCGCTCGTCGCCGAGGACCTTCGGGGTCATCAGGACGACGTCCGGTATTGCCAGGGGCGTGAACTCCATCGCGTGATACCCCTTATCCATTGAGGAGATCCCGCAAGTACGATGCGGTCTCGGTCTTCTCATGCTGGCGGATGCGCGCCTCCAGCGTCTGCTGATCGATCCAGCCTTGATACCACGCGATCTCCTCCAGGCAGGCGACCTTCAGCCCCTGCCGGTGCTCGATGGCCTGCACGAACTGCGCGGCCTCCAGGAGGCTGTCCGGCGTGCCGGTATCCAGCCAAGCGAAGCCGCGGCCCAGCTGCTCCACGTGGAGCTCGCCCTGCGCCAGGTAGGTGTTGTTCACGCAGGTGATCTCCAGCTCCCCGCGCTGGGAGGGCTGGATCTCCCGGGCGATATCCACCACCCGGTTGTCGTAGAAGTAGAGGCCGGTGACGGCGTAGGCGGAGCGGGGGTTGGCCGGCTTCTCCTCGATGCTGCGGGCGCGGCCGTCGGCGTCGAAGTCCACGACGCCGAAGCGCTGCGGGTCCGGCACGCGGTAGCCGAAGATGGTGGCCCCCCGCTCCCGCGCCGCCGCCCGGTGCAGCTGGCCGGAAAAGTGCTGGCCGTAGAAGATGTTGTCGCCGAGGATGAGGGCGACGGGGTCGCTGCCGATGAAGTCGGCGCCGATGAGGAAGGCCTGCGCGAGGCCATCCGGCTGCGGCTGCTCGCGGTACGCCAGCCGCATGCCGTAGGCGCTGCCGTCCCCGAGCAGCTCCTGGAAGCGGGGCAGCTCCGCCGGGGTAGCGATGATCAGGACCTCCCGGATGCCGGCGAGCATGAGCACCGACAGGGGGTAGTGGATCATGGGCTTGTCGTAGACCGGGAGCAGCTGCTTGGAGACGGCCTGGGTGGCCGGGTACAGCCGCGTCCCGGTGCCGCCGGCGAGGACGATGCCCTTGCGCCGCACCCCGGTCGCGGGGGGTAGATGCTCGTCGCCCTCCGGGATCATGCTCGGCTCACTCTGCCAACGGGGTCCTTGGTTGCTGTCCGGGTAAGGCGCTCGCTGGCGCCCCTAACCGCTCGCGCCGGTAGGCGCCGTCCTGCACGCGCCGGCACCACTCGCCGTTGTCCAGGTACCAGCGCACGGTCTTCTCCAGGCCGCTGTCGAGCGTCTCCGCGGGCGCCCAGCCCAGCTCCCGCTCGATCCGGCCGGCGTCGATGGCGTAGCGCTGATCGTGCCCGGGGCGGTCTTCCACGAAGGTGATGAGCCCGGCGTGGGGGTACCCCGGCGATTCGGGGGCCAGCTCGTCGAGCAGCCGGCAGAGGCTGCGCACCACCGCCAGATTGCTGCGCTCGTTGTGGCCGCCGATGTTGTAGACGGCGCCCGGCTCGCCGGCCTCCAGCACGCGCACCAGGGCCCGGGCGTGGTCCGCCACGTAGAGCCAGTCCCGCACCTGCTGGCCGTCGCCGTAGACGGGCAGCGGCTGGCCCGCCAGGGCGTTGAGGATCACCAGCGGCATCAGCTTCTCGGGGAACTGGTAGGGCCCGTAGTTATTGCTGCAGTTGGTGAGCAGCGTCGGCAGACCGTAGGTGCGATGCCAGGCCTGGACCAGGTGGTCGGCGGCGGCCTTGCTCGCCGCGTAGGGGGAGCTGGGCTGGTAGCGGCTCGCCTCGGTGAACAGCGGCGCCTGCCCCGGCCCCGCCTCAGGGTCCGGCATGGGCAGGGCGCCGTAGACCTCATCGGTGGAGACGTGCAGGAGCCGGAACCGCCCCTGGGCCGCCTCGTCCAGCCCGCCCCAGTAGCGCCGCACCTCCTCGAGGAGGACGTAGGTGCCGACGATGTTGGTCTGGACGAAGGCGCCGGCGCCGTCGATGGAGCGGTCCACGTGGGACTCAGCCGCCAGGTTCATGACGGCGTCGGGCCGAAACTGCGCGAGTAGGTCCCGCACGGCGGCGGCGTCGCCGATATCCGCCTGGGCGAAGCGGTAGCGCGGCGAGTCCGCCACCGGCGCCACCGACTCCAGGTTGCCGGCGTAGGTGAGCCGATCCACGTTGAGGACCTCGTGGCTCGTCTCGTGGATCAGGTGGCGGACGACGGCGGAGCCGATGAACCCAGCGCCGCCGGTGACCAGGATCCTCATGCGGATGGCCCTCCCGCTTCCGGATGCGGCGCCGGCGCGGCTCCGGCCGGGCACCGCTCCGCGAGGCACTGGGCCAGGGCCGCCTCCCAGTGGGGGAGCTGGAGGCCGAAGGCCTCTTGCAGGCGGTCGTTGGCGAGCACCGAATACCCGGGCCGCCGGGCCCGGGTGGGGAACTGCTCGCTGCCGATGGGGTGGATGGCCTGGGCGCTGACGTCGGCCGGCGGCATGGCGGCCACCACCGCCCGGGCGAAGTCGTACCAAGTACCTTGGCCGGCGCTGGTCAGGTGGTAGACACCGCTGCGGGCGTGCAAGGCCTCGGGGTCCCCTCGGCCCTGGGCGAGGAGCTGCGCCGTGGCCTCGGCGATGTGCCGGCTCCAGGTCGGCGCGCCGTGCTGGTCATCGACGATCTGCAGCGCCGAGCGCTCGCGGGCGAGGCGCTGGATGGTGTTGAGGAAGTTCCGCCCCCGGTTGCCGTAGACCCAGGCGGTGCGCAGGATCAGGTGCGCCGCTCCGGCCTGCTGGATGGCCCGCTCGCCGGCGAGCTTGCTCTCGCCGTACACCCCGAGGGGGCTGGGGGGGTCGGCCTCGGTGTAGGGGCGCTCGGCGGTGCCGTCGAAGACGTAGTCCGTGGAGTAGTGGACCAGCAGCGCCCCCGAGGCGGCGGCCTCCTCGGCGAGGACGCCGGGGGCGGTGGCGTTGACGGCGTGGGCCGTCGCGGGGTCGTCCTCGGCGTCATCCACGGCGGTGTAGGCCGCGGCGTTGACGATCCAGCCCGGCCGCACGGCGCGGACGGCGTCGCGGAGGCTGCCGGGGTCGGCCAGGTCCGCCCGGACCGAGCCGGCCGCCCGGCCGGCCACGTGGAGCGGGCCGAGGGGGCTGAGCGTGCGCTGCAGCTCGAAGGCGACCTGCCCGCTCGCCCCGAGGAGGAGGATTGGTGGTGTTGCCATATCTCAAGATCCCTCGAGTCATGCCGCCTGAATAGGCACGCTACCGCCGGTCCAGTGCACACGGCCTGGAGCGCTGGCAGCAGGGATCGCTAGTCCGTTCCGGCTTGTCGGCTCGTGGCCTCACTCGCGCCGCCGCGACCCGTCGGGGGTCGCGACCCGTCGGGCGTGGAGAGCCCGTCAGTCGCGGTGATCGCGGATGATGAGGATGACCATGTTCAGGATGAAGGCCACAAACAGCGTGATGATAGCCAGCACGGAGGTGTTGTAGCTAGCCCTGGGCCGAGTCGGATACTCGGGCAGGACCGGGCTCTGGAGCACGGAGACCTGCTTGAGCTTGCGCGCCGCCTGCATGCGCGTCTGCTCCAGGTTGGACAGGGCCTCGGAGTAGGTCTGCTTGGCGAAGTCCACCTGGAGCTGGAGGCTCTCGTAGCCGGCCGCCACCTCGTTGAGCGCGCTGCCCTTGGCCTGGGCGAGGCGGTTGCGCTCCTTGGCGATCTGCTCCTCCAGGGCCTGGATCTCGTTGCGGACTCGCACCATCTCACTGGACTGGGCGCTCTGGTAGCTCGACAGGGCCCTGCGCTTGGCCTTGAGCCGGGCGAGCTCGCCCTCCAGGGTGCCCACGACCTGGTTCAGGCTCTCCACGGTCTTGGTCGGCGCCACCAGCCCGTGCTCGTTCTGGTACTGCAGCAGCGCCTCGCGGGCCTGATCCAGTCGATCCCGCTGCTGCTCGACCTGATCCTCCAGGAACGTCAGCTGCTCCTCGGCGAGCCGCTGGCCCATGCCGTTCATGTGCTCCTCGCCGGCCTCCAGGAGCAGCTCGGTGAAGCGCTGGGCGAAGGCCGGCTCGAAGGCCTCGACCTCGATGTTGAGCACACCGGCGTGCTCGTCCATCTCCACGTGCACGCGCTGGCGGTAGTAGTCGTGGAGGTCCTCGATGGGCCCCTGGGGGTTGCCCAGCCGCGCGATGGCGTCGCCGTTGCTGCTGTAGTGCTCGCGGAAGTCGAGATCGGCCAGCGCCCGCTTGAGCATATCTACCGACAGCAGGTACTCCCGCAGCAGGAGCAGGTCCTTGGAGCCGGAGCTCCCGCCCAGGATGGAGGAGATGTTCACCTCCGGTGCCGAGACCTGCGGGCTCTCGAGCACGATGGTCGCGCGGGAGACGTAGCGGTCGTGGGCGTAGCCGAACCAGTACGCCGCGCCTGCGGCGATGACCGCGAGGGCGAGGACCCAGTGCGGGTAGCTAGCGAAGAAGCGAAAGATCGCGCGCATGATACGGCTTCCCGTAGCGCTCAGTGGTCGTCATCGGTGGCCCCTCCGTGATCGCCGAGCGGCGGCGGTCCGGCCTCCATTACTCATCCCGCGCGGCGGCCTGCGTCTCGCCCTGCTCCCCGCTGCCGCCCTCCGTCGCCGCGTGGTACGCGGCGATGGCGTCGTGGACGTCGTCGTACCAGTAGGCGATGCCGTCCTCCAGGTAGAGCCCGGCGTCGCAGAGCTCGCGCAGGATGCCCTCGGCGTGGGAGACCATGATCAGGCTCGCCTGCCCCACCCGGTCCTTGAAGGCCTGGGCCGCCTTGCGCTTGAACTGCCGGTCGCCGACCGCCGTGGCCTCGTCGGAGAGGTAGACGTCGAACTCGAAGGCCAGCGACATCCCGAACGACAGCCGCGAGCGCATGCCGCTGGAATAGGTCGATATGGGGCGGTTGAACGCCTCGCCCAGCTCGGCGAAGGCCTCCACGCGGTCGATGATGGCCTGCACCTCGGCGTCGCTGGTGCCGTGGATGCGGGCGACGAACTTGACGTTCTGGCGCCCGGTCATCGAGCCCTTGAAGTCGCCGGCCATGCCGATGGGCCAGGAGACCCGGCAGTGGCGGCGCACCTGGCCGCGGGTGGGCTGGTCGATGCCGCCGATGATGCGCAGCAGCGTGGACTTGCCGGCGCCGTTGCGCCCCACCAGGCCGACGCTGACGCCCTGCGGGATGGTGAGGTTGATATCCCGCAGCACCCAGCCCCCGCCTGGCTGGCGCCGGTAGCGCTTGTAGACGTGGTCGATCTCGATCATGGCTAGCGGGCCTGGAGCTCGGCGGCGTAGCGGATGTGGAGGACGAGGCCCAGCGCCAGGAAGCCCAGCACGAACAGCCAGAAGTACAGGAGGCTGATGCCGTCGACCATCTGATAGCTCTCGAAGAAGCCGAGCCGGAGGTACTCCAGCCCGTGGGGGATGGGGTTGTAGAGCAGCCACTCGAGCAGGGACCGCGGCATGACCTGGAGGGGGAAGATGACGCCGGAGATGATCAGCAGCGGCAGGTTGAGCATGCGGATGATCCGGGCCACCTCGGGGATCAGGGTCCCGGCCACGGAGGTGATCAGGCCGGCGCCCAGGCCCAGCAGCCAGAGCCCGAGCCAGCCGAAGGCGGCCAGGTAGAACTGGTCCGGGAAGAGGTCGATGTCGATGAGCAGCCCCCCCGCCACGAATACGCCCAGCACCACCGTGCGCAGCAGGGTGTCCACGGCGTTGCGCACCAGGACGGGGTCCACGGGGGTCACCTGGCGATAGGCCAGGAGCGCCTTGTTGGCCTGGATGGCCCCCATGGCCTCCATCATGCCGCTGCGCACCAGGAAGAAGCCGAGCAGCCCCACGATGAGCCACGGCACGAAGTCGGCGCCGACGATGAAGCGATCGCCCCGGATGAAGGTGCGGATCGCCACCATGATCAGCGTAAAGGCGATGGGCTCGAAGAGCATCCAGAACCAGCCGAAGCGGTCCGCCATGGTGCGCGATACGGCCTCGCGCATGAACAGCGCGAACCAGACGCTGCGCGTCACCTGCCACGGCGTGCGTATGCCGGTGCTGCTCGCCACGCGGCCCTCCGTAGCCTAGAGCTGAAGGGCGGTGCCGGCCGACACCGCGATCTGGAACATGATCTGGGTGATCGTCTTGGCGACCTGGAGGTTCTTGGTCGGCACCTTGGGCATGACCAGGATCTCGTCGCCCGAGCGGATATCCACCGCCGAGGCCTCCCGCACGGCGCCGTTCTGGCGCACGACCCAGATCGTGTCCTCCTGGGCGCGCGGCGTGAAGCCGCCAGCCTGCTCGATGTAGTCGCGGGCGGAGAGGCCGGGCTTGTGGACCACCGCCTGGGGCACGGAGATCTCGCCGCTCAGCAGGACCGCGTCGCTCTCCTCGGGGATGGTGATGACATCGCCGTCCTGGAGCCGCACGTCCCGGATCCCGCCCTCTTGGGCGACGACCAGCCGGCCGTTGACCTCGACCTCACGGGCGCGCTCGACGAACTTCTGGATGAGCTCGGCCTCCTTGACCTGGATCGAGGCCCCCTCGTCCGTCTGGGACGACGCCCCCAGGTAGCGCTGCTCTAGCCGGCGGAGGCTGTCTGTCAGCGCCTGGCGCTGGCGCTCGGCCACGCTCTCGCGCTTGATGGACACGCTCTCGATGGCGGCACGCTCGCGGGGCACGGGCACGGCGTCGAGCAGCTCGCCGAGGTGGGCGTCCTTGGGCAGCGCGTAGCGCGACGGCCCCTTATAGCTGCCCTCCAGCTCCACGATGATGGTATCGCTGCGCTGGTCCTGGCTGAACTCGACCTCGTCGCCGCTGTGCAGCTCGCGCTCGGCGAACGCCTCCACCGTCAGGTACTCGGCGACGGGGCCGGACGCGCGTGAGCCGCGCAGCAGCACGTGGGAGACGCCGGACTGCAGGCGCGCCAGCTCGAGGAGATCCTGGCCCTTGGGCTGGTCCTCGCCGGCGAGCTCGTAGCGGTAGGCGCGCTTGACGTCTCCGGTCACGGCGATGCCGGGCCCGCGCTGGTCGACGACGATGGTGTCGCCGTCGCGGAACTGCGGCTGCGGGATGTCGCCGCCGATGAGGAAGTCGTAGAGGTCGGCGCGTGCGATGACCTCACCATCCCGCCGCACCGTGATCCGGCGATAGCTGCCCAGGCTGCCGTCGATACCGCCGGCCTGGTCCAGGAAGTACAGCAGCGAGTCGCTCGGGGTGCCGGAGTAGCGGCCGGGCTTTTCGACGTAGCCGCTGACGAAGACACCGACGGGCTGAACGCCCTGCAGGTTGGTGTAGACCTCGACGTTGCTCGAGTAGACGCTGTTGATGGCGCTACGCACCTTCGCGTCCAGCTGGCTGGCGTTGAGCCCCTGGACGGGCACGGGGCCGACGCGCGGGAGGAAGATGTTGCCCTTGGCATCGACGCTGAGGACCTGGTCGATGGACACCGCGCCCCAGACGCGGACGGTGACCTGATCCCCGGGCTTGACCTCGTAGCCCGGGGTGAGCCCATCGGCCATGGTCCCGCGGAAGCCGCCCTCGAACAGGTTGCTGCCGAACGGCGGCAGCCTACCCGCTGACCGTTGCTCGTCCCCCGCAGACAGCGGTGGGCCGTAGTTCGGGCTCTGCCATCGCGCCTCGGGCCGTGAGCTGCCCTCGGGGGATGCCTGCTGGGGGCTGCCACTGCCGCCCTCTCCGCGTGACGCCTCGCCGGCGCGTGAGCCGTTGTCGCCGCTCGGGTCCTCCGCTCCGGAGCGGTCCTCGCCGAAGATCTGCCCGGGCGTGGTCATCGTCTGCCCGAGCGCGGCCGTCGGGGCCGCCAAGGCGGCAACCGCTGCGAGCAGCAGGGCAGGCAGCAGGCGTCCCATGCTCATCGCTCACCCCCGCGCTCCGCTACAACTTGCGCTACGGCGCGATGGGTCCGCCAGCCGCCGCTATCGCCAGCGCAGGCCAGGGCGGCGATGGGCTCGCTGCGCTCGGGCGTCGTCACGCGCAGCTCACGGCACCGAAGGCCGCTGGCCGCGAAGTACGCCGGCCGCACGGTGACCCGCGCGTCCGGTCCCCAGCGGCTATCCGCCAGGGTCGTCGACGTGCTGCCCGGCTGCTCGGACAGGACCCGGGCCAGCGCCTCCGAGGCCGGCTCGCCTCGGGCCTCGCCGACGTAGGTCACGGACGAGCGAGCCGGCGCCTCGCCCACCTGGCCGCGCTCCTGGGGCCCGGCGCAGCCCTGCAGGCCGGCTAGCAGGCCGGCCGCCACGAGCCCGATACGAATGCTCCTGCCTAGCAAGATCCCTCCCTTTACGTTGCGCCGGGCCCGGCCCAGACCCCGGCCTCGTAGAGCTCGCCGGCGCCCGCCAGCAGCGCCGTGAAGTCGGCGGCCCTGAGGGGGTGGGCCAGGCCGAAGCCCTGCCCGCGGACGCATCCGAGCTGCACGAGCAGGGCGCGCTGCGCCTCGGTCTCGATGCCCTCGGCCACGACCCCCATCCGGAGGGCCTTGCTCAGGGCGATGATCCCCCACAGGAGCGCCTCGGCGTGATCGGAGGCCTCGACCTCGGCGACGAAGCTCCGGTCCACCTTGAGCACCTGCAGGGGGAAGGCCTGGAGGTAGGACAGCGCGCTGTAGCCGGTCCCGAAGTCGTCCAGCGCCCACCCGATGCCGTCGTCCCGGAGGGTGTCGAGCACCGCCCGGAGGCCGGGGCGCGACTCTAGCAGCTCCGACTCGGTGATCTCCAGCTCCAGGCTCGCCGCCGGATAGCCCGTGCGCGCCAGGGTATCCTGGATGGCCGTGACCAGCCGCTCGGAGCGCAGCTGGCGAGGCGCGAGGTTGACCGCCATGGTCAGCCTATGGCCGGCGTCGTGCCACGCCTTGGCCTGCCCGATGGCCTCGGCCAGCAGCCACTCCCCCACGGGCTCGATCAGCCCCGTCTCCTCCAGCAGCGGGATGAACGAGGCCGGGGAGACGACCCCCCGCTCCGGGTGCTGCCAGCGCAGCAGCGCCTCGGCGCCCACGACGCGGCCCGAGGTGAGGTCGAACTGGGGCTGGTAGACCAGGAAGAACTCCCCCCGCTGATAGGCGCGGTGGAGCTCCGCCTCCAGGCCCAGCTGCTGGCGCAAGCGAGCGTTGGCCGACGGCTCGGCGAAGGAGATGGCCCGCCCCTCGCGGGGGGCCAGGCTCAGGGCGGCCTCCGCGTGGCTGACCAGGTCGGCTGACGCCTCGCCGTCCTCCGGGTAGGTGGCGACGCCGGCGCGGGCGCGGACGATGAGGTCCGGCCGCTGCTCGGCGAGGTCGGCCTCCAGGCCGCTCAGCAGGCCCCGGACCCGCGCCGCGAGGCTCGGCTCGGCGCGCCGCACCCCCTCCAGCGCCAGAAGGAAGCGCCCCGGGCTGCTGCTGCCCAGGAGGATGGGGTGGCCGGCGATACGCGCCTGCAGGCCCTCCGAGGCCCGCCGCAGGAGGGCCTCGCCGACCTCGTCGCCGTAGCCCTGGAACACCTGCTCGAGCTGGGAGATCTCCAAGGCGGCCAGGGCCAGGCGGGTGCCGGCGTTCCGGGCCCGCTCGAGGGCGTCCTCCAGCAGCCGCAGGGTGTAGCGGCGCCCGGGCAGGCCGGTGAGGGTATTGAAGTTGGCGTAGTAGTGGAGGCGCTCCTGCTCGGCCCGGCGCTGCTCCGTGACATCGATACCCACCGCCTGGAAGTGGGTCGGCTCGCCGTGCCCGTCGAAGAAGGCGCGAGTGGTCCAGCGCACCCAGCGCTGCTCGCCCGTAGCGTCGGGCATAGGCTCCTCGAGGTGCTGCAGCGGCGCCTCGGGCGTGAAGGCGGCCAGGTGGCGCCGGGCCGACGCCTGCCCCGCCGTGTCGAGCAGCTGCGGCCAGTGGGTGCCCTCGAGCGCCTCGGGCTCGGCGCCGAGGAAGGCGGCCAGCGTGCGGTTGACGAAGGTGAGCGTGCCGTCAGGCAGGAAGCGGCCCACCATCAGGGGGTGGCTCTCCACCAGGTCCCGGTAGTGGGCCTCCCGCTCCGCCAGGGCCTGCTCGGCAGCCCACTGCTCGGTGACGTCGCGCTGGACGGCGAGGAAGTAGTCCGTCTGCTGGCCATCCAGGGAGACCGGCGCCACGCTCCACTGTATCCGGTAGGGGGTGCCGTCCTTGCGGTAGTTCCAGGTCTCGCCCTCGAAGCGCTCGCCGCGCTCGAGGGCCTGCCGGAGCCGGTCGAGCATGGCCCGATCCGTGGCCGGCCCCTGGAGGATGCGGGGCGTCTGCCCGATCACCTCCTCGGCGGTATAGCCGGTCACCTGCGTAAAGGCGGGATTGACGAAGACGATCCGCGGCCCTCGCTCCGCCGCCAGCTCCGCCGTGGTCAGGACGATGGGCTCTTTCGCCTGTTCGATGGCGGCTCGGAGCAGGGTGGGCTCGGCCGATGGATCCATAGGGTGGGGCACTGTGGCGCGAAGGGGCTTGGCTGCAAGATAGCAGGCGCCGCCCGCTGAGGCGAGGGCCGACAGCGGGCAGCGTCCCGGGCGGCCCCGGGATAGCAGCGCCCCGGGGGTGGAGGCGGACCCGCCCGGGGCGACCCAGGCCTAGCCTGCCCCCTCAGCGCCGCGGAGGTAGGCGGCCAGGGCCTCGTGGCCGGCCCCTTCCGCCTCCTCGATGGGCGTCCGCCCGTGGACCGACTCCTCGGCCCGCGGATCGGCCCCGCCCTCGACCAGCGCCTCGGCGAGGGCCCGCTCGCCCTGGCGCGCGGCCAGGTGCAGCGCCGACAGCCCCGTCTCGTCCGCCGCCGCAGGGTCCGCGCCCCGATCCAGGAGCCACGCCGCCATCTCCGGATGGCCCCGCTGGATGGCCCGCATCAGCGCCGTCGTCCCGCACGGCTCCTCGGCGTCGATGTCGGCGCCCAGGGCCAGCAGGATCCGGGCCTGCCACAGGTCGCCCTCGTACGCCGCGGCGATCAGCGGCGTCCTTCCGTGCGCGTCCCGGGCGCCCACGTCCGGTACCGCCCAGCTGCCCACCGCGACGGCGGCCAGGACCACGGCCAGCACCCGGAGCGGCCGCTCGGCGATCTGGCGCTTGATCCATCCCACGGTCTGCCTCCTCAGTGGTCTCCCTCGTGGTCATGGTCTCCCTCGTGCTGGTGCGTATGGTGCTCCGGCTGCAGGGTCGGGAGCGTGCCCGCGCAGTACTTGCGGACCGCCGTGTCCGGATCCGTCTCGCTGGTGGCGAGCGCCTCGACGCCGTAGCGATCCATCCGGTCCACGAAGTTCGGGCCCATGCTGCCGGCGATGATCACGTCGTACGCGTAGATGGGGTGGCCCGGGTAGTTGCCCCAGTGGTGGAGGGTCTGATCCTTGGGCAGCTCCAGGCGGTCGACGAGCTGGGGCTCGCCCCCGGGCTCCGCCTCGTAGATGAGGAAGCGCCGCGTCCGCCCGGCATGGGGGGTCACGGTGCGACGGTTCTGGCTGGCGACTGCTATCCGCATGGGGTGACCTGCTCCTCGTCTTGGATACGCTCGGGATCGGTACGTGTCGAGAACCACGTGGCCGCGCCCTCGGTCCGCGCCTCGAAGGCCCGCTCGCCGTGGCGCAGCACGAGCAGGGTGTTCGGCCTCAGCTCCGCCCACGGCTCCTCGCTCAGCGGCTGCGTGGCCACCAGGGCCACCCGCTGGTGGCAGCCGTCCTCGCGGCAGGTGCGCTCCAGCAGGTGCATCCGGGTGTGGGCGTGGACGATGAGCGCCTCGCCGTCGCTGAGCAGGAAGTTGAGCTCGCTGCCGGGGTTGAGGGCGTTGATCAGCGGCCGTAGGCGCTCGGCCTGCTCGCCGGGGTCGCTCGCCGCCGGCGATGCCCCGCCGCGCGCCAGCTCATCGAGCAGCAGGCAGAAGGCGCGCTCCGAGTCCGTCTCCCCCAGCGGCTGGAAGCCGTGGGGCCGATAGCGCTCGATCCCCGGCACCTTGCCGTTGTGGGCGAAGACCCAGCATCGGCCGCCGAGCTCGCGCTTGAAGGGGTGGGTGTTGGCGAGGCGGCGGCCGTGGACCGCCGGGTTCGCCTGCCGGATCTGGCTGATGGCGATCCGGCTCCGGTGCCCGTAGCCCTGGATGAAGCGCAGCAGCGGGCTGGCGTAGGCGGGGGCAGGCTCCTTGACCACCAGCGGCGCCCAGTCCTCGTAGAAGGCGACGCCCCAGCCGTCGGCGTGGGGGCCGACCTCGCCGCCACGCGGCCGGAACGCCCCCAGGGAGCTGTCCAGCGCCGCGGGGCGACGGGCGCTCATGGCCAAGAGCTCACACATCGCTGCCTACCCTCCGGGCGGAGCCCGTTGCACGACTCCCTGCCTACAAACTATCTTTCTATTGAAAGTAATCCGGTTTACCCGGGCTGTCAATGCAGCCCCAACCTAGGAGGAGGTAGCGATGGCGGTGGCCACCCAGCCCGTCGACCGTGTGGAGGTCCTCACCCTCCAGGACAACTACATCGACATCGTCGCCCGCGACGACACCGAGGTCGTCGAGCGTGCGCGCAGCCAGCCCGGCTACGCGCTGTCGAGCTCGCTGTACGCCGAGCACGGCCTCTCGCTGCTGGTGACCGTGGAGCGCGCCGGTCAGCGGCGCAGCCTGGTCTTCGACTTCGGCTACTCCCCCGACGGGGCGCGCCGCAACGCCGAGTCCCTGGGCGTGGACCTGGGCGAGGTGGAGGCCGCGGCCCTGTCCCACGGCCACTTCGACCACACCGGCGGCCTCGCCGAGGTCATGGGCCGCCTCCCCCAGGGCGCCGAGCTCGTCATGCACCCGGCCGCGCACCGCCACCCGCGGTTCAGCCTGCGCGCCGACGGCCAGCGGGCCGCCCTGCCCCACCTGCTCGACGAGCAGCTGGCGCAGGCGCAGGCCACCCCCCGGGAGACCCGCGACCCGTACCCCCTGCTCGACGGCCAGGTGGTCTTCCTCGGCGAGATCCCGCGGGTGACCGATTTCGAGCAGCCCAGCGGCACCATGCTCTACGAGGCCGAGGGCGCCGAGCATGTCGACGCCTTCGAGGACGACACCGGCCTCGCCATCCGGCTCGCCGGCGGCGGGCTCATCGTCATCTCCGGCTGCGCCCACTCGGGGATCATCAACACCGTCCGCCACGCCCAGGCGGTCACCGGCGAGGAGGAGGTCCACACGGTGCTCGGCGGCTTCCACCTCACCGGCATGGACGAGGCCACCCAGATCCGCCCTACCGTGGCGGCCCTGCAGGCGCTGCAGCCGCGCCTTGTGGTCCCGGCCCACTGCACCGGGCGCAACGCGCAGCAGGCCATCGAGCAGGCCCTGCCGGGGCGCTTCGTGCTCAACATGGTGGGTACGCGGCTGCACCTGGGCTGAGGGCCGCGCCCGCCCCGCTGGCGCTGGGCCCTGCGCGCCTAGCTGGCGGCCGCCACGGGGCGTGCCGGCGCCTCCACCTCGCCGACGCGGCCGGGGAACAGGGTCAACGGATGGCCGGCGTCGATGGCCACGTGCACCCGCTCGCCCGGGGCGTGGTGGAGGGTGTGGTTGGTGCGGAGCTGGACGCTGGGGCCGCAGTCGAGGTGGACGCTGAACAGCCGCGTGCCCCCCTCGAAGCGCGTCCAGGCCACGGTCCCGTTCGCCGCGCCGTCCTCGATCAGCGCCAGGTCATCGGGACGGACGAGGACCTCGCCCTCGCCCTCCTGGTGCCGGCTCGGGACGCGCCCCAGCGGCGTCTCCAGGTGGCCGCCGCGGGCCCGGGCCGGGAGGAAGGAGGCCTCGCCGAGGAACTCGGCGACAATCCGCGTCGCCGGCTCGTGGAAGCAGACGTCGGGCTCGGCGATCTGCTCCAGCACGCCGTCCCGCATGACGCCGAGCCGATCGCCGATGGACAGGGCCTCGGCCTGGTCGTGGGTCACCCAGATGGCGGGCACGCCCGCCTCCTTGAGGACATTGCGGATCTCCCAGCGCAGGCTGTCCTTGAGCGAGGCGTCGAGGTTGGAGAGGGGCTCGTCGAGGAGGATGAGCTCGGGGCGGTGGGCCAGTGCCCGGGCGAGCGCAACGCGCTGCTTCTGGCCGCCGGACAGGGCCTCGGGGTAGGCGTTGCGCTGCTCGGCCACGCCGAGCCAGGCCAGCCACGGCTCCACGGGCTCGGCGGGGTCGAGCCGGAAGCCGACGTTCTCGGCCACCGTCAGGTGCGGGAAGAGCGCGAAGCTCTGGAAGACGAGCCCGGTCTGGCGGCGCTCCGGCGGGACGAAGCGCTTGCCGTTCACCGTCCGCCCGCCGATCCGGATGGTCCCGCGCGTGGGGCGCGTGAGCCCGGCCACCGTCTGCAGGGTCGTGGTCTTGCCGCAGCCGGTCGGGCCCACCAGGGTGATCAGCTCACCGGCGTGCGCGGCCAGGCTCAGGTCCGCCACCGCCGTCTCGCTGCCGTAGCGGACCTCCAGGTGCTCGATCTCCAGCATAGTCCCCTTCGCTCAACTAGGTGAGGGCGTCGTCGTTGCCTCGCTCCCGCCGCAGCATGAGGGCGACGGCCACGCCCGAGACCGCCACGAGCAGCAGCGCAGGGACGGCGGCGCGCCCGAAGTACCCCGCCTCGTAGACCTCCCAGAGGTGCGTGGCGAGGGTCTCGAACCCGGACGGGCGGAGCAGCAGCGTCGCCGGCAGCTCCCGCATCACCTCCAGGAACACGAGGGCCCCCGCGGCGAGGAGGCCGGGCAGGATCAGCGGCAGGGTCACGCGGCGGAACGCCTCGCCCGGCGAGGCGCCCAGGCTGCGCGCCGCGCTGACCAGCCCCTGCTCCGTGCGCTCCAGCGGCGCGCGGATGTTGCCGACGGCCAGCGGCAGGAACCTTACCACGTATCCGAACGCCAGCAAGGCGATGGACTGGTAGAGGAGGTCTACCCGCAGGCCGACGACCACGAGGGCCGTGCCCAGCACGATGCCCGGCACCCCGAAGCCGACGTAGGTGCCGCGCTCCAGGATACGGCCTACGCGCCCCTGTGTCGCGGCGTAGGCGACGGGCAGGGCCAGGAGCACCGCTGCCGCCGCCGCGAGGGCCGACACCGAGGCCGAGCGCACCAGCATGGCGGGATCGAAGCTGCCGGCGCCCTCGCGCAGCACCCCGAGGGTGAAGACGCCCAGCGGCATGCCGAGGGCGGCCATCAGCAGCAGGCCGATCGCGGCGAGGCAGGCGGCGGCGCCGCCGCGGCCGAGGTGCAGCCGTGGCGTACGGCCGGGCCGCTCGCGGGTGGAGCCGACCACCCACTCCAGGAGTAGCACCACGGCGACCAGGCCCAGGAGGCCGATGGACAGCAGGGCGGCCCGGTCCAGGCCGAAGGCGTTGTACTCGACGAAGATGGCCCGGGTGAAGGTGTCCAGGCGCATGATCGCCGGGGTGCCGAAGTCCGAGAGGGTGTAGAGGGCCACAAGGAGCGCGCCCGCGGCCAGGCTGTTCTTCACGCGCGGCAGCACCACCCGCAGGAGCGCAGTCCACAGGGGCATGCCCAGGGTGCGCGCCGCGTCCAGGGTGCTGGCGTCCAGGTTGCGCAGCCCCGCCCGGGTGGAGAGGAGCACGAAGGGGTAGGTGTAGAGGGTCAAGACGAGGGTAGCCCCGAGGAGGCCGTCCACGCTGGGGGTAGCCAGGCCCGTCAGGGCCTCGATCTCGCCGCCCGGCCCCGCCGCCGCGAAGTAGGCGAAGGCCCCCAGGTAGCTGGGCACGGCGAGGGGCGCGGCTAGCAGCCCAGTCCACAGGGGGCGGCCGGGCAGGTCGGTATAGGTGGTCAGCAGGGCCAGCGGCGCCCCGATCAGGGTCGCCGCCGCGGTGGTGAGCACCGTCAGCAGCAGCGTGTTGAGGGCGATCTCCAGCGCCTGGGCGCCCAGGGCCACCTCGCTACCTGCGCCCAGGACCAGCAGCACCCCCACCGGCAGCAGGACCGCCGCGGCGATGAGGGCGCTGAGGCCGTAGACCAGGGCGAGGCGGTAGCTCATAGGACGCCGGCCTCCCGCATCAGCGCGAGGGTCGGCTGGAGGTCGCCGAGCCGGGTCAGGTCCAGCTCCGGCGGCTCCAGGCGCGCCAGGGCCGGCACCCCGGCGGGCGGCTCGACACCGCCCGCCAGGGGGATCTCGTAGGCCTCCTCGGCCAGGAAGCGCTGCACCTCGCCGGAGTGGAGGTAGCGGGCGAAGTCCACGGGGGTCGCCCCCTGGCTCAGCAGGGCGATGCCGGAGGTGTTGACCAGGGCGCCGGCGTCGCCGCGCGTGAAGGCCAGCTCCAGGCTGGTCTCCGGCTGCCCCTCCTTGAGGCGCAGGGTGTAGTAGTGGTTGGCGAGGGCCAGGTCCACCTCCCCCTGAGCCGCCGCCATGACGGCGCCGAGCTCCCCGGCGTAGGAGCGGGCCCGCCCCTGGATCCCGCGCAGCCAGGCGCGGGTCGCCTCCTCGCCCTCGAGCAGCCGCATCGCGGTCAGGAAGGACTGGAACGCCCCGTAGCTCGGCGCCCACCCCACGGTGAGGTCGGTGTCGGGCAGGTCCATGATCCGCTCGGGCAGGTCGGCCTCGCGGACGCGCTCGGGGTTGTAGGCCATGCTCCGCACGCGCCCGGACACCGGCGCGAACGCCTCGAAGCGGAAGGCCTCGGGCAACGGCTCGTGGAGGGCGGCGGGGACCGGCCGGGTCAGCCCCTCGCTGGCGACGTGGCCCAGGGAGCTGGCGTCGATGGACCAGAAGGCGTCGGCGCGGGCGCCGCCGTGCTCGCTCTCGGCGACCAGGGTATTGGCCAGCCCCGAGGAGGAGCCGCGCCGGACCTCGAGGCTCAGCGACGGATTCCGCTCGCGGATGGCCTCGACGACCTGCTTGTAGAGGCCGCCCTCGCCCCGGCCGAGGTAGACGGTGAGGTCGCCGCTGAGCTCGGGTAGCTGGTCCGCCGGGACCGCCTCGGCGGCCCCGCTGGCGGCCCAGGCGGGGGAAACGCCGAGCGCCCCTAGTGCTGATAGGCCCTTGAGGAAGGTTCGCCGATCCATCATCAGAATACCGCCTCGCTCGATGCCTCGCCGGCGTCGTCCAGCAGCGCCTCGGACCGCTCCAGGGCCTCCTTCATGGACGCCACCTTGGCCTCGACCTCCTCGCGCGGCGCGTCCTCGATGATCAGCCCCGGCAGCTCGGCGTTGAAGGCCTCCTCCAGGCGCGTGACGAGCTCGGGATCCTCCTCGATCAGGCCGCCCTCGACCCCCTCGAAGCGCTCGAAGTAGGCCGCCTCGATCAGCGAGCGCGCCTGCTCGGTGTCCCCGCTGCCGTAGGCGGCCACCGCCTCGTCGAGCTGCTCGCGGATGCGCTGGAGCGTCGCCTCGGCGCTGCCGTCCGCCTCGGCAGCGCCCTCGTCGTGGCCGGTGGGCTCGACCTCGTCCAGGCTGGCCCGGAGGCGGAGCCCGCCGAGCCCCTCGTAGAGCGTAGCCCGCAGGGCGCTAGCGCGCTGCTCGACGACCTTGGCCGGCTCGCCGCTCTCGACGGCCTGGCGCAGGTCGGTAATGGCCCGCCAGATGGGGCTGTAGAGCGGGGTCGCCACCTCCTCCACGGCGTTATGGTACTTCACCTCCTTCCACGCCGCCATGAACTCGTCGACCTGCTCCGTCGTGCCGCCGCCGTCCGCGTGGTAGCGCTCGACGATGGCGTCCAGGCGCTCGCCGAGCGCCTGGACGTCCGACTCGTAGTCGTCGAGGTGCTCCTCGAAGGCCTCGACGTGCTCGCCCGCCTCGCCGTGGGCGAGGCCCACCCCGGGCGCCAGGGCAGCCCCTAGCAGCACGGCGGTTACCAGGGCAGTGGACCCGCGGCCTGTCTCGGTCATGCTCGCCTCCTCGTGGTGTGGGTCAGATCCGTTCGGCTGTGCGCCTCAAGCCTGCTATTAAATGGTAAGCATTCTCATTCGCGCGTCAAGTGCCGTGGCACACGTCGTGGGCCTACCCTGGCGAAGGTCAGGCAACCTCGGCGGGCTGGCTGCCGGTCCCTGCAGCCGCGCGGGCGCAGGCGCCCAGGCCCCGAGGCGCAGCAGGGCGCGCCTCGCACGGCGGGCCGTCCATAACGTTTGCTGATGCGTATTGACGCAGCATCACCGCGGCGCAAACCTTATACTGCTGCCAAAGCTCCAATTGCCATCCATCAAAAATAAGCGAGCTTGCAGCGGCCTCTACAGCGAAGACCGGCTTACCACAAGGAGGTCATCTATGGCCCACATCGTGATCCTAGGCGCCGGCCTCGGCGGCTTCCCCGCCAGCTACGAGATGCGGGCGGCCCTCGGTAAGGAGCACGACGTCACCCTGATCAACGCCACCGAGGAGTACCACTTCGTCCCCTCCAACCCCTGGCTGGCGGTGGGCTGGCGCACGCGCAAGGACATCACCGTGCCGATCCGCCCCTACGTGGAGAAGCGGGGGATCAACTTCATCGCCCAGCCGGTGGAGCGGATCGAGCCGAACGAGAGCACCCTGCACCTGGCCAACGGCGAGCAGGTCAACTACGACTACCTGGTGATCACCACCGGGCCCAAGCTCAACTTCGACGCCATCGAGGGCTTCGGCCCCCACAAGGGCTACACCCACTCGATCTGCACCGCCGAGCACGCCGAGCAGGCCTACGAGGCGTACAAGCAGTTCCTGGACAACCCCGGCCCAGCCATCGTCGGCGCGGCCCAGGGCGTGAGCTGCTTCGGCCCGGCCTACGAGTTCGCCGGCTGCCTCCACCACGACCTGGCCAAGCGCAAGATCCGCGACCGCGT
>CAJXKI010000024.1 GCA_913055765.1 uncultured Ectothiorhodospiraceae bacterium | reverse complement strand
CGCGCAGCGGTGCTCAGCGCCGCCTTCGAGAGCAACCTGACCCTGGACCTCTACGCCCGGCTCACCGCCCACTGGGGGCTTACGGCCACGCCGGGGCTGGACACCTTCGGCGCCTGGCCCGTGGCGCTGCTCGAGCCGCTGCGCAGCCAGCCGGGCCACGGGGACAAGCCGGTCCTCGGCCGCGACGCGCTCACCCCTCTGGAGCCGCTGCTGTGACCGCCGACGCCCTCGAGTGCCGCCTCACCCGCGCCGCCCACCTGGCCCCACAGCGGCCGGCGCTCATCACCCCGGAGCGGACGCTGGCCTTCAGCGACCTCGACGCCCTCGTCAGCCGGCGGGCCGCCGCGCTGCAGGCGCAGGGCCTCGGCGCCGGCTCGTGGACGGCGCTGCGCATCACCATCAGCGTGGCGGGCGTGGTCGACTGGCTGGCCGTCCTGCGCGCCGGCGCCCGGCCCCTGCCGGTATCGAGCCGCCTGCCCGAGGCCGCCCTGGCGGCCCTGCTCGCGGAGCACGCCATCCCCGGGCTGATCCCCGAACCGGACGCCCCCCTCCAGGCCAGCGGCCACGGCGCGGGGGCGGCGCCGGCCGCCGCGCTGCAGCGGCACTTCGATCCCGGCGCGCCGTGCGCCGGGATCGGCACCTCCGGCTCTACCGGGCAGCCGCGGGTGGTGGTGCACAGCTACGCCAACTACGTACGCAGCGCCCAGGGCGCCATCGACTACCTGCCCCTGGCCGCGGGGGATCGCTACCTGCTGTCGCTGCCGCTGTTCCACGTCGGCGGCCTGGGCATCCTCTTCCGCTGCCTGGAGGCCGCCGCGCCCATGGTCCTGGGCGGGCGCGCCGAGGACGCGGCGTTCCTCGCCAGCCACGGCGTCACCCACGTCTCCATGGTCGAGACCCAGCTGCGCCGGCTCCTGCAGGAGGCGCCGGACCCGCTGCCGGCCCTGCGCTGCGTCCTGCTCGGCGGCGGGCCGGTGGCCGCCGAGCTGCTCGAGGCGGCGCAGGCGCGCGGCCTGCCTTGCTACATGAGCTACGGCCTCACCGAGACGACCGCCCAGGTGGCGGCCTGGCCCGCCCACGCCGGCGGCCGGGTGCTCGCCTACCGGGAGCTGGCCATCGACGGCGCGGGGGAGGTCTGCGTACGCGGCGAGACCCTGGCCCTGGGCTACCTGGACGCCGGCGCCGTCCGGCCCCTGGCCGGCGCCGACGGGTGGTACCGCACCCGGGACCTGGGGCGCTGGCAGGACGGCCGCCTGATGATCCTCGGCCGGCGCGACAACCAGTTCATCTGCGGCGGCGAGAACGTCCAGCCCGAGGCCATCGAGCAGGCCCTGCGCGAGCACCCGGCGGTCAGCGAGGCGGTGGTGGTGCCCCGCAGCGACCCCGACCTCGGCCGGCGGCCGGTGGCCTTCCTGCGCTACGCCGGGGCGGCCGTCCCGGCGGCCGAGCTGCGGGACTGGCTGCGCGGGCGCCTGAGCCCGCCCCTGATCCCCGCGGCCTACCACCCGCTGCCGGCCACGGAGGGGCTCAAGGTCCACCGCCAGGCGCTCATCGAGCGCGCCGAGCGGCTGCGCGGCACGGAGGCGGACGGCTGATCCACGCCCCAGGGCCGCCGCGGCGATAGGCGGCCCCCCAGGATCTGGCCTAGACTGAGGCGAGGGCCCGGTACCGGGCCCCGAGAGCGCAGGAGAGGAGATACCGATGCCCGTCGCGTACTGGATGGTCCTGATCGCCGCCGTGCTGCCCATGATCTTCGCCGGCGCCGCCAAGTACGGGGGCGGCGCCTTCGACAACAGCCGCCCCCGCGAGTGGCTCGAGCGCCAGGAGGGCTGGCCCAAGCGCGCCCACTGGGCGCAGCAGAACAGCTACGAGGCCTTCCCCCCCTTCGCCGCGGCGGTGCTCATCGCCCAGCAGGTGGGCGCCGCCCAGGGCGCCATCGACACCCTGGCGGTCCTGTTCGTCGTGCTGCGCATCGCCTACGGCCTGCTCTACATCGGCGACTACCCGAGCCTGCGCAGCCTGGCCTGGAGCGCCGCCTTCGCCTGCACCATCGGCCTGTTCCTGGCCGCCGCTGCGGCCTGAGGCGCACCGGTAGCCCATCAACGCGAGCCGGCCCCTGGCCCAGAGGGCTCGGCGCCGTCGATGCCGGCAGCCGCATCGGGCGCCGGGCGCCCCGGGCGCCGGGCCAGCCGCAACGGCTCCCCGCCGGGCTCGCTGCCGTAGGCCTGGCGCATCTCCCGCCCGGAGAGCACCGAGGCGCTGCGCGCGGCGCCGTCGCGGCGGGCCAGGATGACCCGGTAGGCGAGCACGGCCTGCACGTAGTGCCGGGTCTCGCGGTAGGGGATGGACTCGATCCAGACGTCGAAGGGCTGCGGCTCGTCCGCCAGCCAGGCGTCCACGCGGCCGGGGCCGGCGTTGTACGCCGCCAGGGCCACCGGGCGGTTGCCCTGGAACCGCTCCAGGAGCCCGTCCAGGTACGCCGCGCCGAGCTCGATGTTGCGGCCCGGGTCCGATAGCGCCCCGGCCTCCGGAGCCGGGCGGCCGAGGCGCTGGGCCGCCTCGCGGGCCGCGGCCGGCCGCAGCTGCATCAGCCCCCGGGCGCCCGCCGAGGAGGCCGCATCCGGGCTGAAGCTGGACTCCCGCCGGGCGACGGCCATGAGCAGGTACGGCCCCTCGCCGACCCGGTCCGCGGCGCGCCGGAAGGCCTCGCGGTAGGCGTGCGGGAAGCGCCAGGCCAGCGCATCGTGGGCCCCGGCCTCCAGGGCCGCCGCGATGGCCAGCCCGTGCCAGCCCTGCCGGTGGGCGTGGGCGGCCAGCACCGCCTGCCGCTCGGGGTAGGTGGCCAGCAGGCGCTGCCACTCGTCCCGGGCCAGCCGCAGCTTACCGCCCTCGCGCAGGATCCGGGCACGGAGCAGCCCGGCGCTGGGCTCCGGCGCCGGGGGATCGAGCTCGGCCGCCTGCAGCGCGTAGGGTCGCCCGGTGCGCTCGGCGGCGAGGAAGCCCCAGAAGGAGCGCTCGCGGGCCGCCACCTGCCAGGCCTGCCGAGCGCCGGCCGCGTCGCCGCGCGCCGCCCGGCCCCGGCCGAGCCAGTACTGCCAGTGCGCCGAGCCGGCCTGCTCGCCGGGCAGCCGGGCGTGCCAGAAGATCACGTCCGCCCAGGCCTGCTCCCCCACCGCGCGGCGCAGGCGCTGCTCGACCAGTCCCGGCGGCTCGTGCTCGGCCAGCCAGCGGTCGAGCCAGGCGCGGTTAGCCGCCACGCCGCGGATGGTGGCGTACCAGGCGATGCGCCGCTCGACGGCGAGGCGCTCACCGTCGAGCAGCGGCGGCAGCGCCTCGCCGGTCGCCTGCAGCCGCGCCAGCGCCGCCTCCGTATCCGCCTCGGCCAGCCGCCACAGGGCATCAGCGGTGAGCTGGCGCCGCAGCACCGGCGTCAGGGCCCCGCTGAGGTCATCCACCACCCGAGGGTCCCGGTCGAGGCGTACCAGCCACGCCGCCGCGTCCAGCCAGCGCGCCCCCTCGAGCAGCCCCTCAAGGTAGCGCATCAGGCCCGCCTCGCCGTTGCGGTAGGCGAGCCGCATGCGCTGCCAGACGGCACGCTCGTCGATGACCCCCGCCGCCCGGGCCGCATCGAAGAGGCCGTTGCAGGCCGCCGGCTGCGACTCGCCCGCCTGCCACGCCTCGGCGGCGAAGGCGAGCGCCTCACGGCGCCGGTCCGCCAGGTGCGCCCGCCACCAGTGGCAGCGCAGCGCCAGCCGCTCCGGCGGCTCGTCGCGCACGCGGCGCACGGCGGCGTAGCGGTTCGCCTCGGCGTAGCGGCGCAGGGCCATCCGGGCCATGACCGCGGCCAGGGGGGTATCGGCGTAGCGCTCGCGGTAGGCGGCCACCCGGGCCGGATCCGCGCCGGGCAGATCGGCGCGCAGGCGGTGGAAGTCCAGGTAGGCCGCCATGGGGTGGGCCTCGCCCAGGCAGGGCTCGAGCGCCGCCACCCGGGCCCACTCGTCGGCCCGCGCCGCCTCCAGCGCCTGGTGGAAGCGCTCCGTGTAGCCTGCCTCCGGACAGCCGCCGGAAGGGCCGCCCGCCCCCGGCCCCAGGCCGAGCAGCAGCAGCGGCGCCAGGGCGGCACGGAGCAGGCCACGGTAGCGCATCGTCTCGGGCCCTCCAGGGCGCACGTGGGTCGGGGCTAGATTGGACGCTAGCGCCCCCGCATCCCGCGGTCAACGGCCCCGCGGCGGCCGCTGCCGGGCGCACCGCTGAGACGGCGCACGGCGAGCGTGGTAGCCTCCCTACCGGGATGAGCCAAGCAAGACGAGAGGGTTCCCGTGGCCCGGACACGCAAGATCTGGAAGAGACTGGGCATCGCGGCCGGCGCGCTGCTCCTGCTAGGGATCCTGGCGGCGGCCGCCGGCCCGTTCCTGATCGATCCCGAGCCGGCCGAGGGGGCGGCCGACGGGCAGGCGCTCGCCGGGGCGGACAGCCGCTTCACCACCGTCCCCTTCCCGGGCGTCGAGGACGGCCTGCAGCTGCACTACATCCGCGCCGGCGAGGCGCACGCCGACGCCGGGGCGCCCACCTGGATCCTGCTCCACGGCTTCAGCTTCAGCACCGCCACCTGGCGGCCGCTCCTGCCGAGGCTCGCCGCCGAGCGGGACACCATCGCCTACGACCAGATCCCCTACGGCCTGAGCGAGAAGCCGGTGCACGACGGTGAGGGGCCCAATCCCTTCACCCTGGAGGCCGACGTCGACCACCTGCTGGCGCTGATGGACGAGCTCGGGCGCGAGCGCGCCGTGCTGGTCGGCAACTCCTCCGGCGCGGTGATCGCCCTGGAGGCGGCGCGCCGGGCCCCTGAGCGGGTCGCCGGGGTAGTGCTCATCAACCCCATGGTGGGCCTGGAGCGGCCCACCTTCCCGGCGTGGATCGCCGGGCTGCCGCAGGTGGAGCGCCTGAGCCTGCTAGCCGCGCGCTGGCTGGGCGAGAGCACCGCCCTGCTCGAGCGCTCCTACCACGACCCCGAGGCCATCACCCCCGAGCGCGAGGCGCAGATGAGGCGGGCCACCCAGATGGCCGGCTGGGACCGCGCCTGGGGGCAGCTGATCCAGCGCTCGGTCAGCGAGGCCCTGGCGGTACGGGGGCCCATCGAGGCCATCGACACGCCGGCCCAGGTGATCGTCGGCACCGCCGACGAGGTGATCCCGCCGGCGGACTCCCGACACGTGGCCGAGGTCCTGCCCAACGCGGAGCTCGCGGAGATCGAGGCGTGCGGCCACGTCCCGCAGGAGGAGTGCCCCGCTGAGGTCGCGGCGGCGATCGCGCAGTGGCGCCAGGCGCACGGGCTGTAGGCGCCGAGGAGGCGAGATGAGGCAGTCACGGCCCCACGCCATCGTCATCGGTGCCGGCCTGGCCGGCCTGGCCGCCGCCCAGGACCTGGCCGCCGGTGGCGCCACGGTCCAGCTCCTCGAGGCCGGCGACGCCGTGGGCGGCCGGGTGCGCACCGACCGGGTGCGCCTGGACGGCACCCCTGCCGCCGCCGGGGAGCCCGCCTTCCAGCTCGACCGGGGCTTTCAGGTGCTGCTCACCGCCTACCCGGAGCTGCGCCGCCGAGCCGACCTCGACGCCCTGCAGCTGCACGGCTTCGCCCCCGGCGCGCTGGTGCGCGCCGACGGCGGGCTGCACCGCGTATCGGATCCGTTCCGGGCCCCGCAGGCCCTGCTGCGGACGCTGCTGGCGCCGGTGGGGAGCCTCATGGACAAGGCCCGCCTCGCCCGGCTGCGCTGGCGGCTCCGACAGGGCGACGCCGAGGCCCCGCTCCACGGCCCGCAGCGCACCAGCGCCGAGGCCCTGGCCGCGGAGGGGTTCTCCACCACCATGGTGGCGCGGTTCCTGCGCCCACTGTTCGGCGGCGTACTCCTCGATCCGCGACTCGATACCTCGGCACGGCTGCTCAACTTTACCTTCCGCATGTTCGCTGAGGGCATGGCCGCCGTACCGGCCGGGGGTGTCGGGGCCCTGCCCGAGCAGCTCGCCGCTCGGCTGCCCGATGGGCGCGTCGAGCTCCGGCTCGGCGCCCGGGCCACCGCCATCGGACCGGGCGCCACGGTGCACCTGGGCACGGAGCGGCTGAGCGCCGACGCCGTGGTCGTGGCCACCGACGGGCCGGCCTACGCTGAGCTCACCGGCCAGTCCGCCCCGGCCGGGCGGCCGGTCACCTGCCTGCAGTACGCCGTACCCCGGCCGCCAGTAGAGGAGCCGCTCATCGTGCTGAACGGCGAGGGCCGCGGCCCCGTGCTGCACCTCAGCGTGCCCAGTGCCGTGGCCCCAGGGTACGCGCCGCCGGGCTGGCACCTCGTCAGTGCCACCGTGCTCGGCGAGGCGCAGGGACAGGACGACGCGACCCTCCAGGCGGAGGCAGCGGCGCAGCTGCGCGCGTGGTTCGGCAGCCCCGTCGACGAGTGGCGGCTGCTGCGTGCGGAGCGCATCCCCTACGGCCAGCCGGTGCAGACGCCCCCGGCCCTGGACGAGCCGTACCAGCCAGCGCGGCTGGGCGCCGGGCTCTACGCCTGTGGCGATCACCGCGCCCACGGCTCGCAGCAGGGCGCACTGCGCTCCGGCGGCCGCGCTGCCGCAGCGGTGCTAGCGGATATGGAGTGGGGATCGACGGGGTAATCGATCGGGAAGGGGTCTGGCCCGCCCGGCAGGACTCGAACCTGCGACCTTCGGCTCCGGAGGCCGACGCTCTATCCGGCTGAGCTACGGGCGGCTAGGAGTCTCATGGTACCCGCCTCGGCCCGGCTCGCCAAGCCCCGGTCACGCCTCCCGCATCCGGGGCAGGAGGGCGACGAAGTTGCACGGCCCCGTGCGGGCGTCCAGCTGGTCGGCGAGCACCTGGTCCCAGGCCGTGCGGCAGGCGCCGGGGGAGCCGGGCATGGCGAAGACCAGTGTGGCGTTGGCCAGCCCCGCCAGGGCCCGCGACTGCAGGGTGGCGTTGCCGATCTCCTCGAACGAGCGCTGCCGGAAGCGCTCGCCGAAGCCGGGGATCTCCCGGTCGAAGAGCGGGCGCAGCGCCTCCGGGGTGATGTCCCGGCCCGTGAGCCCCGTGCCGCCGTTGACCAGGACCGCGTCCACCGCCGGGTCGGCGATCCAGGCCGCCACCTCGGCGCGGACCTGGTAGAGGTCGTCGGTGACGATGCGCCGCTGCGCCAGGTGGTGGCCAGCGGCCTCCAGCCGCTCGATGAGCAGCGCCCCCGAGGTATCCTCGTCGAGGCCCCGGCTGTCCGAGATCGTGAGCACGGCGATCCGCAGCGGGTGGAAGGTGTCGGCGGCGTGTCCCCCCATAGGCGCTCACTCCTGCTCGCTGGTTGCCCGCCCGTTGCCCGTGGCCAGGTGCTCCTCCACAGCACTGGCGATCTCCGCGGGGCTGCTGTCGTGGGGCAGCCACGCCAGCAGCTCCCCGTCGGTGCGGACGATATAGTAGTAGGCGGAGTGCGCCACCGTGTAGCCGACCCCCGGCCCGCCCTCGCGGCGCCGGTAGGCGACCCCGTAGCGGTCGGCGACCGACTCGATGGCCGCCGGCTCCCCGGTGAGGCCGACAATGCGGGCGTCGAAGCGGTCGGCCAGCCTCGCCACCCGGTCCGGGGTATCGCGCTGCGGGTCCAGGCTGATGAAGACCCCGTGCACCGCACCCTCGGCCCGCTCGCCGAGCCGGTCCAGGGCGGCGGCCACGGTGCCCACGGCGCGCGGCGTCCGCTCCGGGCTGTAGGTGTAGCCGAAGCACAGGATCGCCACCTCGCCGCCCAGCCCGGACAGCGACACCGGCCCGTCGGCGCCCTGCAGGGTGAAGCCGCCCCCCGCCGGCTCGTGGGCGAGGTCCAAGGGCTCGGGCACGGGATCGCGGGCCGCCGGGCCCATCGCCTCGGGGTCCCAGATGAAGGCGGCCCAGACCACGATGGTGATCAGCAGGGCGGTGCTCACGAACAGCGGGATGCGCATAGCGCCCTCCAGGCCTCGACGCGTACGGTAGCAAGGCGCGTATCCTACTGTCCCGGCGAGCCGAGCATCCACACCGCACCGGCAACCACCAAGGACCTATGCCGCGCACCTGCAAGCTGTCCACCCCCGCCCGAGGCACACCCCCGGCGCCCCTCGCGGCGCAGGCCACGGCGCGGCGGCGCTAGCCCATGCCCTGGCAGGATCCCGAGCAGCGCCGGGCGCTGCAGGCGCGGCTGATCGCCTGGCAGGAGCAGCACGGCCGCCACGGCCTGCCCTGGCAGCAGCCGGCCACGCCCTACCGGGTGTGGATCTCGGAGGTAATGCTCCAGCAGACCCGGGTGGAGACGGTGATCCCGTACTTCCAGCGGTTCATGGCGCGCTACCCGGCCATCCCGGACCTCGCCGAGGCGGGGCTCGACGACGTCCTCGCCCTGTGGGCGGGGCTCGGCTACTACGCCCGCGCCCGGAACCTCCACGCCGCGGCGCAGGCCGTCACCGCCGAGCACGGCGGCGAGCTGCCCGCCACGCTGGCGGCGCTGCAGGCCCTGCCCGGGATCGGGCCGTCCACGGCCGGCGCCATCCGCTCGCTCGGCCACGGCCTGCCGGCGCCTATCCTCGACGGCAACGTCAAGCGCGTCCTCGCCCGCCTCGCCGCCATCCCCGAGTGGCCCGGCCGCAGCCCGGTGGCGCGCCGGCTCTGGGCGATGGCCGAGGCCCTGGTGCCGGACGAGCCGCGCTGCCGCGCCTTCAACCAGGGCCTCATGGACCTGGGCGCCCTGGTCTGCACGCCGCGGGCGCCGGCCTGCGACGACTGCCCCCTGGCCTTCGCCTGCGCGGCCCGGGCCGCCGGCGCGCCGGAGGCCTACCCCGGCGCCCGCCCGTCGCGGCAGCGCCCACAGCGCCAGGTCCGGCTGCTGCTCATCGAGGACGACGGCCGCCTGCTGCTAGAGCAGCGCCCGCCCACCGGCATCTGGGGCGGCCTCTGGTCCCTGCCCGAGTGCCCCGCCGACGACGACCCGGTGGCGCGGGCGCGGACACTCGGGGCGGCCTGCGAGCCCGCCGGGGAGCTGGCGCCCCGGCAGCACGCCTTCACCCACTTCGAGCTGCTCATGCGGCCGAGCCGGCTGCGCCGGGTGGGCACGCCGCCGGAGGCGCGCGAGCCCGCCGCCGGGCTGCGCTGGTTCCAGCCGGACCGGGAGGCGCTGCCCGGACTGCCCGCGCCCATCCGGCGCATCCTCGCCGAGGCGGGCTACCCGACGGGCTGAGGCGTGGACGGTGGAGCGGCGGCGGCCGCGATGGGTACACTAGGAGATCCTGCACCCCTGTGCGGGTGCCAACGCTGAGGACCGCGAGAGGGCAGCATGACGAGGAAGGTGTACTGCGTGAAGCTCCAGCAGGAGGCCGAGGGCCTCGAGCGCCCGCCGTACCCGGGCGAGCTGGGCCAGCGGATCTACGAGCACGTCAGCCAGGTGGCGTGGAACATGTGGCTCCAGCAGCAGACCATGCTGATCAACGAGTACCGGCTGACCCCGGCGGACCCGAAGGCGCGCGCCTTCCTCGAGCGGGAGATGGAGAGCTTCTTCTTCGGCCGCGGCTCGGAACCGCCCCCGGACTACGAGCCGCAGGCGGAGTGAGCCGCCCGCGCATACCCTTGACGCAAGCGGGCGTTTTCGCTTGAATAGTCACTGGTTGGCTGGGTAGCTCAGTAGGTAGAGCAGTCGATTGAAAATCGACGTGTCGGCGGTTCGATTCCGTCCCCGGCCACCAGATCCCTTTCCCCACCCTACCGTCAAGCACCACTCCCGATGCCGCCTGGCGGAGCGGGCTCAGGCACGCGGCCTACGCCTCCCACAGAGACAGAGCAAGTCCACTGCCGGCTCGGATGTAGACACCACGCCCGCGCTGACGCAGGATCTCCCTATGCCCATTAGCAGCCAGATGAGCGACGAGGAGCTGCGGGAGCGCTTCGAGGCGCTGGGCCCACCGCTGGCGGAGCTTCCGGGGGAACGGACCTATATCAGCCGGTGCGCGACCTGGGAGGCGTTCGTCGAGTGCGGGCCCGAGGTGGCGCGCCTCCTGCGGGTGCCTATGTATCCCGAGCGCGACACGGAGCGGAAGCGGGAGAAAGCACCGGGGCTTTACGACCTGCTGATGGAGGCGTTCCCCGAGGACTAGCGGGGCCCCGTAGGCTCAACCTCCAAGCGCAACACCCATACCCGGAGAGGGCCGAGGAGCTCCAGGCCCTCTCCGGAAGAGGGTCCGGCCATCCTGCTGGATATCGGCGAAGACCACCCGCGGGTCGGCCGCGAAGCGGTCGTTGGCGCCGTCGCCCTGGTGGACATCGACGTCGACGTAGGCGACCGGCGCCACGCTGTTAGTGGCCATGATCCGGCTGTAAGGGCCGCACAAAGGCACGACCCGCCGGAGAGAGTAATGCTGGAAAGAGGCCGAGGCCCCAATCCGCATCGGCAATCAGGGCTTCGGGGCTATCACGACCCCGAAGGGAGGCCATCACACGGCCGGTGACCGGCTACTGAAGCCACTGGATGTATTACGCAGAGTCAGGAGGAATGCGCGCCGCCGACCTGATCGAGCGCGCTAGCGCCGTCCCAGCGATTAAGATCGCCGCGGACAACGGGATCAGCGCCCCGGCTGAGTCCATCGCCATCAAGGACAGCGATCCGATCACGCACCACAGGCTGGGGATGAGCAAGCTGAGCCAGAGCGCGAGGCCGCGCAGCATGACCAGCAGCACGCCGAGGGTGGCGACTGCAGTGGGGTCGGGGTGCAGGCCATAGGCCTCGGCGTGGCCCAATCCCGGGCCGATCGCTGCGGCGATGAGCGGATAGCCAAGCAGGGCGAGCACCGCGACGGTCGCGCCGCCCCAGGCCGAAAGCCCTTGGGGCTGTCTTTGAACGCTGATGGCCCCGGCGAGAGACTGTCCACTGAAGCGGGGCAAGTCCACCCTCCAAGCGCTTGTCGGAGCTCCTTGAACTTGTTGTACGTCTGAAGCAACCGCCGGGCCTGGCTATGAAGCTGGTGGCTCATTCGGCGTCCGTGTCATTGATGAGTGGAATACAGTCCTGAATCGGCAGGAAGAGCTGGAGTCCGTCTTCCTCGATCCTGATAAAGCCGTATTTCTCGTAGAAGGCCGCGGACTTCTGGTCCTTAGCGTCCACCACCAGTCCGCCGATGGCGGTGAATTCCCGGGAGATGGTTGCCGCGTCCTCAATGGCGGCGAGCAGAGCCAACTCTCCCAGTCCCTGGCCCCGTGCGCTCAGGTCCGACGCCAATCGGGCCATCCGCAGGAAGGGTACAGGGTGCGGGTATTTCCTCCAGGCCCTGACGCCGGGTGGCGGCGCGATCTCGCAGGGCGCGGTGGAGTAGTAGGCCAGAATGCGTTCCGGCCGGTCAGGATCGACCAGCACCGTGGTGCGGACCAGATGCTGCTCGTCCTGCCGTCGCGCTGTTTTCTGAATGAATGTGTTGAGTTCCTCGACCCCGCAGTCAAAGGCCGTGCGGTCGTGGCTCCTGTTAAGTTGCTCTTTCCTGATCCGTGGCATCCACCGTTTCCTTATACCGACGGGCCGCCTTCCTCAAGCGGGGCAGAGGCCGTGCCGGCTGGTCCAGAGCCGCCATCATGTTCTCGAACGCCTCGCGGCTTGTGGTGATCCGGGTGGCGCGTTCGGTGACCTCGGCCGCGCGTTCCAACGCGGAGTCCAGCAAGAACTGGGAAACCGTGGAGCCTTGGAGCTCCGCCGCTTCCGCGATCCGTTGATGGATCTCCGGCTTGACGCGTGCGACCAGCCGCTTCTCTTTCTCTCGTCCATTTGCCGCTGTCATTGCGACATCTCCTCTGTCGTCATCCTTCCACCTCCCAACCAGGTGGTGCCAAAATGGCATACAGAGAGCAGAATGTCAAATTTGATGCCAGAATGGCACACGCGTGAACGGGAAGTGCCGAGCTCACTCCCCCACCGTAGACTCAACTTCACTAGTGGTACCGCGGCGACCCTTGCGGGCCCTGATCGCTTGACCCGCCGCTGCGCCGCAGGGGCCCCGGCAGCTCGGCCTCCTCGTCATCCTCGCCCGGCTCCGCCTCGTCGCCGGCCGGGAGTATCGCCTCGAGCCACTCGGCCCGCTCCAGCGCATCCTCGTGGGGATACAGCGCACGGCGGAGCTCGGCCAGGGGCTCATCATCGCCCTGCGCGCCGAAGGCCTGCAGCATCAGCGCCGCGCCGTCGCCCGAGACGTCCACCTGGAACGAGTAGGCCGCACTGGGGTGCTCACGCTCGAGGTGCGCCATGAGCTGATGGGAGGCAGCGAGATCCGCGGCCAGGGAGAGCCCCTCCTCGAGGGCGCTGTAGAAGGGCTGCGGCACCAGCGCCAGGGTGCCCTCGCGCCCGGGCTCCTCGACGCCGAGCCAGGCGTCGAGCGGCTCCGCGCCGGTCTTGGTGCCCTTCGAGCGCTTGCGGGAGCGACTCATGGCGGCCTCCTGCTCGTTGAGAGATGCTCGCCCCAGGATGGCCCTTCAGGCCCTCCTCTCTAGCGCGGGAGAAAGGGTGGGTCACCGTCGACGGACTGCGCCTGAGAAGGCAGCCGATCGCCCGCGCACTGCTGCCACGACTGCGCTCACCCAAGATGGCGGCACGCTCCGGGTCACTGAGGCGCTGGCAGAGGAGTACGGCGTACGTCAGCGTCGACCCGTCAGGCCTCCGAGGGAGCTGCCGCTTCCCCGGCGACCGTCACTGTCCCGATCGCTGCGGCCCGACCCCCTGAAATAGGCCCTGGATCGACTCCAGGCTGCCCATCAGCCCGGTGGCCTCATAGGGCACCAGCACCCGCTCGCCATCCTGGGCGATCTGCGGCAGCTTCTTGATGTACTCCTGGGCCACCAGGTAGCTGATCAGGGTCTGCGGATCCAGGGTGGTGCCGGTCTGCCGGCCCGCCTCGAGGAGCTGCTCGATGGCCTGGCGCTCGCCCTGGGCGCGAGCGATGGCCGCATCCCGATCACCCTCAGCCTGGCGGACCTGTGCCTCCTTGTAGCCGTTGGCCTCAGTGACCGTAGCCCGGCGCTGGCGCTCCGCAGCCATGACCTGGCGCATGGCCTCCTCGACGTCGCTGGGCAGCTCGATGTCCTGGATCTCCACGCGGTTGACCTTGACGCCCCACTTGTCGCCGGCCTCGTCCATGACCTTCTGGAGCTCATTGTTGATCTCGTCGCGGGAGGAGAAGAGGGTGTCGAGCTCCCGGGCGCCTACGACGGCGCGCAGGGTCGTCTTGGCGAGAACCTCCACCGCCTGCACGAGGTTCTCGACCTGGTAGACCGCGTCCTTGGGGGACTGGATCTGGAAGTACAGGGCGCCGTCCATCTGGACGGAGACGTTATCCTGGGTCACCACCGGCTGCGCCGGGAAGTTGAGGACCGTCTCGCGGGTATCGATCTTGGTCTCCTCGACGAGCTTCTCCGTAAGCTCCTTGGAGCTCATGCCGCGCTCGTAGCGGCGGATCTTGATCGGCCGGGTGCGCTCCAGCACCGGGATGAGGAAGTTGATGCCGGGGCCGAGCGTGCGGTTGTAGCTACCGAGCCGCTCGACCACCACCGCCTCGCTCTGCTGGACGATGAACAGCCCCTTGGCGATGAAGAGGACGGCGACGAGGCCCACGATCAGGCCGGAGATTAGGCTGGCACTCATCAGGCAGTACTCCCTGGTTCCAAAGCAGCCCTAGCGGCGCCCCGCCCCGGGACGCGGGCGCTCAACGAAAAGCGTAATCCCCTCCATGCGATCCACGACCAGCTCCTCGCCCTCCTCCGGCATGCTGCCGTCGATGAGCCGGATCGGATAGCTGTCGCTCTTGAGCTTGCCGACCAGGCGGCCCCCCTGCGCGACGACGGTGACGATCTCGCCGCGCTTGCCATCCAGGTCGCCGGGGGCTCGCCAGCGGCGGCGCACGCCAGGGATGCCGAAGATCAATGCCGGCACGAGGACGGCCGTCCCTCCGAGGAAGAGCCACACCTGGCCGACCAACGGCACCCCGAGCGCGGCCGCGCCGGCAGCGATGAGCGCGGCGATCCCGGCAGCAACCAGTAGAAGCTGCCCGCCGAGGAGCGCAAGGTCCGCCAGCACCAGCGCGCCCGCCGCTGCGAGCCAGAGCAACCAGATCGGCACTGCTACGCTACCCCACTCCATCTCGACCGCGGGTCATCCATCTCGGTAGCCACAACGAAGTTGGCGCGACGCGGTATTCCCGCATGATCAGCACCCTACCGGATAAGGCAAGCAAGTGAGGTGCCTCACGCCCTGGGTGGAGGCTACCCCCGGGCCCGACACCGTTCAACACCTCGTGGTCCCTCAGTCCCTGCGACGGCGCTCTGGGGGAGCCTGGGGGCTGCGCCCGAGAAGGCGATAGCCGAGGAGCTCCAGGCCTTCTCGAAGTACTGTTGCTCTTGATTCTTGAGGTTAGCATGGCTCGAGCCTGCCTCCGGTCTGCCGGACCCCGCACCCAACGCTGTCAGCCCCAAGCGGCATCACCGGTCGCGGTAGTCAGCGGATGGCCCCGAGCCTGTATGATGGAAGGAAATCAGTATCAACGCCCAGGGTGCCCACCATGGATCGCTTCCCTTCCCGCAACGTCTATGGCGAGCAGCTAGCCACCTGCGGCACCGACCCGGTGACCGGCTTCTATCGCGACGGCTGCTGCAACACCGGCTACGAGGACCAAGGCATCCACACCGTATGCGCGGAGGTAACCGAGCAGTTTCTCGAATACTCCCGCGCCCAGGGCAACGACCTGATGACGCCCAACCCGATCATGGGCTTCCAGGGCCTCAAGCCCGGCGACCACTGGTGCCTCTGCGCCGGACGTTGGCTCGAGGCCCACAGGGCTGGCCGAGCCCCTGGTGTCTACCTCCGCGCCACCCATGAGGAGACCCTCACCATCATCCCGCTGGCCATCCTCGAGGGCTACGCCTTGGACCACTCCGGCTAGGGCGCTGTCCAAAATGGTGCGGGCGGCCGTAGAGTGATCTGAGGGGGCCATCCCCCACACGGAGTTGGATAGCACCAAAAGCCCCGGCAGACCCCCTGACACCTCTACGGCGGCCTTGAGCTGGCCTACGGCTTCGCTGGGGAGACACGCGCCAAGTAGCTCTCCCGCCCCACGATCCAGGTTAGGAGCGCGCTGGTGTAGGAGGGAGTGCTGCGACGCCCTCGGATGCCCGGTCACGTCCCCCGGGCGGGTCGCGCAGTGCCGACATCGGCGAGCTCCTCCGCGATCCACTCCCGCACCAGCCGACTGACCTCGGCCGGGCTGCGTTGTGCTGTCGCGATGGGCGGCCCGATCCGGACCGTGATCTGCCCCGGCCACTTCCGCCAGTCCTGCGTCGGCCAGCAGTAGCCCGAGTCGACGGCTACCGGCACCGCCGGTACGCCGTTTGCGCAGGACAGCCGTGCCCCGCCCTGGAGGAAGCGGCCCAGCTCCCCGTGACGCACCCGCATCCCCTCCGGGAAGATCACCACCCAGCGCCCGGCTCGGATGTGCTTGCCGCCGTGCTCCTCGACCTCCCGCATCGCTTCCCGGGGAGACTGTCCGCCGACGCTGATCTCCTCCAGGGCCTTCAGCGCCATGCCGTAGAAGGGCACCCGCAGCAGCTCGCGCTTGACGACCCAGGACAGCCTTGCCGGGAAGATCGTGCGATAGGCAATGGTCTCCCAGGCCGACTGGTGATTGGACATCACGACCGCCGTCCCAGGCGGCAGATTCTCCAGCCCGATAACGCGATGCCGCACGCCGCAGCAGACCCTCAACCACAGCAGGCTCGCCCGGCACCACAGGCGCGCCGTACCCTCGCGCACATCATAGGCCCGATGCCGGAAAGCGAAGATCAGCACAGCGAATGGCGGCGTGATCGCGAAGAATCCGGCGAAGAACAGCACCGATCGCAGGCCTGGCACCATCGAGTCCGTCACTTTGGGTCAAGCGCCCTACCCTGCAGTTTAACTGGGCTCGCGACACAAGACCGCCCGCCCCTTGCGGTGGGGGTTGGAGACACTATCATGGTCGGGAATGGGTCCTCCCCCGCAGCGACCGTAGCGGGAGGCATCATGCCAGCGAAAGAGCGGGTAACAGCGCTGCTGCGCGCCAGCCACCGCTGGCCGCTGAAGGGCTTGCCAGCCTGCGCCCGCGCAGCGAGCCGGTGATCCAGGACGTGGACATCCTGATCGCCAACGCCGCGGCGTTCCTGGCCGAGTTCGAGGCCGAGATCGGCATCCGCCCGGTCTGGATCTGCCCGTTCGTGGTGCCCGACGGACGCTTCTCCCTGTTCCGCCTGCGCACCGACACGCCCTACATCAACTTCGGCTTCTGGGACCGGGTCCGCTCCAGCGAGCCGGACGGCTACTACAACGCCCGGGTCGAGGCGCTGGTGGCCCGGCACGGCGGCAAGAAGAGCCTCTACTCGCGCAGCACCTACGACGAGGCGACCTTCTGGTCGGCGTATGACCGCGACGCCTACCAGTCCCTCAAGCGCGAGTGCGATCCGGAAGGCCGGTTCCCGGGGCTCTACGAGAAGGCTGTCCAGCAGGGCTGAGAGGTGAAGGCCGCCCGGCTACCGAAGTGCTGATGGAGATCGGCAAGCGGCCAGTCGCGCAGACCCGCCACCGTGTGGATGCCCAGCGCCGCCATCCGCTCGGCGGTGGCCGGGCCGACGCCGTGGAGGCGATCGACCGGTCATCACGCTGCTCGACGGCAGCGAAGAAGGCATCCATGTCGATATGGATGATCTTGCGGGTCATGCCATCGGACGGGTCCCCAAGCTCACGTCAAAGGCCTGCACCCCAGTGCACCGCCTGATCGTAGAGCACGCTCTTGCGGATCCGCTGCTCCTCGAGCGGCTTCCCGGACTGGAAAGCGCTCCCCCGGCCCTCGGCGGCCTCCACCAGCCCGAAGCGCATCGCGAAGCGGGTCACCGTCCGGATCGACCAGCAGTGCTGCACGATATGCTCGGGATCTCGACCAGGCCTCTCCGGCTCTACCTCCTGGAGCGCCATCGGGAAGGCCCGCACGAAGCACTGCTCGTAGAACGAGACGGGCCTCGGCTCGTCGCCAAAGCGGTGAAAGAGATACAGCGAGAAGGCGAACGCGTCCCGGGTGATGTGGAGATCAGGGAAGCCATCGGAGTAGGCCCAGTTGAACTGGCGGCAGTAGGCCTGCAGCAGCGTGCGGTAGATGGCCGCCCATTCCTCCTTGCGGATGCGCTTCTGGATAGCGCGGGTGGCCTTCAGCCGGCCGCGCTCCTTGCGCGTGAACCGCGCCAGGCCGGCCGTGAGCTTGATGACGTGGAGCTCCTCGAAGTCGTCCTCGTTGCTGATCACGCCCGGGATCCACTCCCAGTAAAGGTCTTCCGCCTCGAGCGCCTGCTTGGCCTCATGGACAACAGCACGGGGGAGATTGCCCTTGGCGGTGAGCTTGATGCCATCCTCACCGGCGGCGTTGACGATGACCTCCAGGAGCCGGATGGCCGTGGCAGCGGGCCGCGCCTCGATACCCTCGGCGAAGCGCACCAGCTCTGGGGTATCGAACGGGGCATGGATCAGCTGGTGCATCTGCTCTCGGGAGAGTCCCTGGAAGTCCGCCACCGGAGCCCGTTGGACCTCGGCCATCTTCTCGTTGACAAAGTCACGCATCGCCTCCTCGGAGGAGAACGACTGATCAGCGAGGGCCCGCTGGATCTCCGCGCGGATCGAGTCAGCCGGGGAGAGCGGATCATCGTTGGAGCCAGACGGGTTATCAGCCATGGTGTGCTCCAGGTTCGTAGGCCCATGACTAGTTTGATCGGGCTTCGCTCGCTCGTCGAGCGCCAGGAGGGCCTCAGCCTCAGAACCCCGGGTACTTCTGCCAGATCCGCTCGTGCTGCTCCTCGCCTTGGGTGTACTCGCCGATCGCCCAGTCCTTGAACCGGTGGGGTAACCATGGGCCAGCGCCACCAGCTCGGTGCCCAGGCGAAAGGCCACCTCGACCGATCCGTGCTTGAGGTGCGGCTCGTGCCGACACCAGCAGTCACTTGCCGCCCTCGGCGACCGGCTTGCGCTCCAGCCAGTCCTTGATCTGCTCCAGACGCTGCTCGGCACGCTCGTGGGGCCAGAGCCGGCGGACGACCTCGCTCGCCAGCGCGTCCCGCCCGCTGACATGCGCCTGGAGGACCACCGCCGAGCCATCTTCCGCCTCGTGTGCCTCGACCACCGTCTGCTCCGGGGTATCCTGCCCCTTGAGACCTCGCGCGAGCTCATCGAGCGTGGCCAGGTCCTCGACCTCGGACAGCCCCTCACCGAGGGCGCCGTAGAACCACCTCGGCGGGCAAGCGGCCGTGCCCTCGGCGGACCGGTCCGCAACCCCGAGCCAGCTATCGAGATGCGCGCCGAAGGCGTCGCTCCACGCCTCCTGGCTCCCCGCCGCGGAGGCCTCGAAGAAATGCTCCTCGGCCTCGGCCGGGCTGATGTGATAGCCGATCATGAACCGCACGCCACGCTCCGGCTCTGCCCTCGCGTTCACGATGTCGGCGGGAACCTCGACTCTCTGCTCCTCGCTCGGGCCTTGACGGTCGCCCTCCGCCCGGGCCACGCCCTGCAGCAGCCCGCGCACCCGCGTCCAGCCGAGCCCAAAGAGCCCCTCGGGCGGCACCAGAGCCGGAATGAGCACAAGCAAGGTCTCGGAGGAGACAGCGCTGAAATCATCGAAAGTCTGGGTCAGAGCATCCCCCGTGTGGGGCGGCACATTCAGTGTCTTGCCGTCCTCGGGCCAGCAGTCCGGACAACGGATGAGCACGGGAATCAGGAACAACGAAGCCATCGCCGGCATCCGCGCTCCCTGCTCATCGACCCGATCGACCACCATCTCGCTAGCGAGATGCTGGATCCACTCCAAGAGCGTCCCTAAGGCCATCCCTTTACACACAAGTCGGATGAGTGTTGCTGGGAGCTGAGCAGGTCGTGAGCCGTGGGCGGCCTCTGGCAACATGCGCCTCCTTGATCCTGACTCTGGGAGGCGACGATGAGCTGGGCCGAGGTGGAGTTCCAAGAGGTTGACCTTGGGGATCAGCGCCGCAATCGGCGGCTGATCCAGCTGGTTGAGCGCCTCTCGCAGAGCCCGGCGGCGAGCATCCGCGAGGCCTGCGCGGGCTGGTCGGAGACGCAAGCGGCCTATCGGCTGCTGCGCGGTGAGGGCTTCGACGAGCAGGATCTGCTCGAGCCGCATCGGCAGTGCACGCAGCAGCGCATGGCGGATCACCGCGTGGTCCTGTGCCTGCAGGATACGACGGAGCTGGACTTCAACGGCCGCCAGACGGAGGGGTTAGGGCCGCTGAGCTACGAGGCGCAGCGGGGGATGTACGTCCACCCGAGCCTGGCGGTGACCCCGGAGCGGGAGCCGTTGGGGGTGCTGGATGCCTGGATCTGGGCCCGCGAGCCGAAAGCTGAGGACGGGACGCGCCCCGGCGTCAAGGAGAGCGAGCGCTGGAAAGAGGGCTACGAGCGGCTCGCGGAGCTGGCGCCGGCGCTGCCCGAGACGCGGCTCGTCTACGTCGCCGACCGGGAGGCGGACATCCTGGCGCTGATGCGCCGTGCTCAGCAGCTGGGCAACCCGGCGGACTGGCTGCTGCGCGCCCAGCACAACCGGGCGCTACCGCAGGGGGGCAAGCTCTGGGAGGCCACCCGCGAGACGGAGCCGCTCGGGGAGATCCGCTTCACCCTGCCGGCGGGGCGCGGGCGCAAGGCGCGGCAGGTGCAGCAGCAGCTCTATGCCCGGCGCGTGACCCTCTCCGAGCGCCAGGGCGGCGAGGCCGTGGAGGCCACCTGCGTCATCGCCCGGGAGGTGAGTGCACCGGATCAGGGGAAACCGATCGAGTGGCGCCTGCTCACCAACCGCGCCGTCGAGACCCTGGAGCAGGCCGCGGAGCTGATCGAGTGGTATCGGGCGCGCTGGGAGATCGAGATGCTCTTCGGCGTCTTCAAGCAGGCCTGCCGGGTTGAGGCCCTGCAGCTGGGGCAGATCGAGCGCCTGGAGCGGGCCCTGGTGCTGTTCTTGGTCATCAGCTGGCGCATTGACCGGCTCATGCGCCTGGGGCGCAACCTCCCCGACCTCCCTGCGGAGCTGCTGCTTGAGCCCGAGGAGTGGCAGGCGGCCTATGTGCTGAACAAGCAGTCTCTACCGGAGAGCCCGCCGCGGCTCAACGAGGCGATCCGCTTGATCGCCCGCCTCGGCGGCTTCCTCGGCCGCAAGAGCGATGGCGAGCCGGGGGTGAAGACCCTTTGGCAAGGCCTCATGCGGGTCATGGACTTCGCCGAAGGCTTCAAGCAGGCCAAGGCTCAGCAGGGCTCCTGAGGAGATGTGTATAACGGTATGCCCTAAGGCCCCCCAATGCCGCTGCTCTACCAACGAGCCCAGCACCTGATGGAGCGGCCGCAGGCGCTCGCGCTCCAGGCAGCGCAGGATGCGCTGCGTTAGCTCCTGCCATGCCTCGTCGCTGCCGGTCAGATGGGCCTGCAGGATCAGCGACTCGAGCTCCCGGGCCTCCTCGGCCGTGCCGGTCACGGACGAGCGCTTACGACCTTTATTGCGGGGACGGCTCATAGGGTTCCTCGCTGGTCTCAAGAATCAAGTGCAACAGCGTAGACTCAACTTTCAAGCGCAACACCCATACCCGGAGCGAGATCGGATGTTGCGATGGCGACCGGATACCAGCACCTCGGTGACCAGAAGCGCGCCGCCATCTTGAGCAGGCCATCTCGCTGCCCCGGCTCTGAGTCAGGCTCTGGCGCAGGATCCGCCGGTAGGCGTCACATCTGCCGATAAAAGCCGGAGCGATCAAGGCGATCACCAAGGATCTCGAGGTTCCGCGCGAAAGCTCACCACAACGCCGGAAACCGGCGATCAGAGCCCATGGATGCCTTACGCAGGGATGCGTACCAACACCTCCCCCCACGACACCCCCGGGCGCCCGAGGGCGTCCGCGGCGGTTCCGCTGTGCGCCAGCTGCGCCCCGTGCGCCTCGGCCAGTCCCTGCAGCTCCTCCACGCTCACCGGGTACATCTCCCGCTCGGCGTCCGGCTTGCCGAGGCGCAGGGTGACGGCCAGCACACCGCCGGGACGGAGGAGCGCGAGGAGGCTGCGGAAGGCCTCGTCCCGCTCGGCCGGCGCCAGGTGCATCCACACGGC
>CAJXKI010000023.1 GCA_913055765.1 uncultured Ectothiorhodospiraceae bacterium | reverse complement strand
CGGGGCCATAGCTCAGTTGGGAGAGCGCCTGCATGGCTAGCAGGAGGTCGGCGGTTCGAGTCCGCCTGGCTCCACCAAGCACTAGGGTAGCTACAGCAAGCTACCGTTAGAAGGGCCGGGGATGCTGGTTGCAACCTCGACCCTTCTTGTCTTTGGGCCACCCACGCCATTCCCACCACCTATCCTGCCGGCCTATCCCTCAGGGGTGCCGTAGGGCCTATATAGAGGCTATACTCAATCTAATCAACAGTAGACTTCCTTACCCAGAGGACCTCGCCCATGCCCGCCGCAAGCCGCTCCCGCCCCGTGGTCTTCTACGATGGCCAGTGCCCGATCTGCAGCCGCGAGATCGCAGTCTACCGCCGGCTCGATAGCGCGGGCGCCGTGGAGTGGCGCGATCTGCACGAGCCTGGCGCCCTCGACGGCACAGGCCTGACCTGGGACCGGGCCATGCAGCGCTTCCACTGCCTGGACAGCGAGGGCGTCATGCGCAGCGGCGTCGACGCCTTCTCGGTGGTCTGGTCGTACCTGCCGTACTGGCGCTGGGCGTCGCGCCTCGTCCGTGGGCTGGGCCTGGTCAAGCCCTTGGAGCCGCTCTACGATTGGTACGCGCGCCGCCGCTACAGGCGGAGCTGCTCGGTGGAGGAGGGCGGCTGCGGCTGATACGCCCCGGCGGCGGGTGAGCGGACCTGTGCCGGGTCCGCCCCTCGGGCGGCAAGGGAGGACCGCTTGGCGGACCAGGAGCCCATCGAGCCTGGATTCCTGACCATCCACGGCAACTGCCTAGAGGACCTGCGACAGGTCGCGGTCTCGTGGGTCCACGCCCATCCGCTAGGCCCCCTAGAGGACGAGACCTTCCTCGTCCAGAGCAACGGCATGGCGCAGTGGCTCCGCCTGGCCCTCGCCAGGGATCCGGAAGGGGAGGAGGGCGGCTGCGGCATCGCCGCCGCGCTGTCCATGCAGCTGCCGGCCCGCTTCCTGTGGTCGGTCTACCGCGCCGTGCTCGGCGCCGACGCCGTCCCCCGGGAGTCGCCCTACGCCAAGGAGCCGCTGCTCTGGCGCATCGCCCGCATGCTCCCCGAGCTGCGCGACGAGCCCGGCTTCGAGCCGCTGCACGCCTTCCTCGAGGACGATCACGACGGGCGCAAGCGCTACCAGCTCGCCGGCCGCATCGCAGACCTCTTCGACCAGTACCAGGTCTACCGGGCCGACTGGCTGGCCGACTGGGCGGACGGCCAGGATGTCTGCCGCGACGCCCGCGGCCAGGCCCGGCCGCTGCCCGGCAATGCCTGCTGGCAGCCAGCGCTGTGGCGGCGCCTGCGCGAGGAGCTCACAGGCACGGCGGGGGCGTGGAGCCGGGCGGACATCCATGCCCGCTACCTGGCAACGGCACGGTCGCTAGGCCGGCGCCCCCAGGGCGTGCCGCGCCGGGTAATCGTCTTCGGCATCTCCTCGCTGCCCCAGCAGACCCTTGAGGCCCTGGAGGTGCTATCGCGCCTCAGCCAGGTGCTGGTCTGCGTCCATAACCCCTGCGCCTACTACTGGGCGGACATCGTCGCCGACAAGGACCTCTTGCGCGTACGCAGCAGCCGCCGACCGCGCAAGGCCGGCATGCCGGAGGCCATCGATCCGGCGGAGCTCCACAGCCACGCCCATCCCCTGCTGGCCGCCTGGGGCAAGCAGGGCCGGGACTACATCGCGCTGCTCGACGAGCGCGAGGACCCGCAGCGCCATCCGAGCGCCGCGCGCCAGCTCGCCGGCGAGCGCATCGATCTTTTCCGCAGCCCGGGCCAGGGCAGCCTGCTCCAGCAGCTCCAGGACGACCTCCTGCAGCTCCGGCCGCTGCCGGAGACCCGTGCGGCGTGGCCGCCGGTAGCCCGAGGCGACGGCTCGGTGCAGTTCCACGCCGCGCACAGCGCCCAGCGCGAGGTGGAGGTCCTCCACGATCGGCTCCTCGCCGCGTTCTCCGCCGATCCCCAGCTGCGGCCGCGCGACATCATCGTCATGGTCCCCGATATCGACGCCTACGCCCCGCACATCGAGGCGGTCTTCGGCCAGCACGGCCCAGGCGACGATCGGTACATCCCGTACACGGTGGCCGATCAGGGCGAGCGCGGGCAGGATCCGCTGCTCATCGCCCTGGAGCGCCTGCTCGCACTGCCGGAGTCGCGCTGCGGGGTTAGCGACCTGCTCGATCTGCTCGATGTGCCAGCCTTGCGGCAGCGCTTCGGGATCACCGAGGCGGACCTCGCCACCCTGCACGGCTGGGCGGAGGGGGCCGGCGTCCGCTGGGGCCTGAACCGCGAGCAGCGGGCCGGGCTCGGCCTCCCCGGCGACCTGGAGCAGAACACCTGGCGCTTCGGCCTGCGGCGCATGCTCCTCGGCTACGCGGTGGGTGAGGGCGAGGCCTGGGCCGGCGTCGAGCCCTACGCCGAGGTCGGCGGGCTCGATGCCGCCCTGGTCGGCCGCCTGGAGCGGCTGATCACCGCCCTGGAGGCGAGCTGGGCGGAGCTGCACGGCGAGGCCACCCCGGCGCAGTGGGGGGACCGCCTGCAACGGCTGTTGGCAGGCTTCTTCGAGGCCACCGGCGAGGCCGAGCAGCTGACCCTGAACCGCCTGGAGGAGGCCCTGGAGCAGTGGCAGCGCGACTGCGAGGTCGGCGGTGCCCTGGCAGAGCCGCTGCCCCTGAATGTAGTCCGCGAGCACTGGCTGGCCACGCTGGAGGCGTCGCGCCTGAGCCAGCGCTTCCTCGTCGGGGCGGTGAACTTCTGCACGCTGATGCCGATGCGCGCCATCCCCTTCCGCCACGTCTGCCTGCTCGGCATGAACGACAGCGACTACCCGCGCAGCCCGACCCCGCTCGACTTCGACCTGATGGCCGACGACTACCGGCCAGGCGACCGCTCACGGCGGGAGGACGACCGCTACCTCTTCCTCGAGGCGCTGCTCTCGGCACGGGAGCGGCTCTACGTCAGCTGGATCGGCCGCAGCGTCCGGGATAACGAGCCGCGTCCGCCGTCGGTGCTCGTCGGCCAGCTGCGCGATCACCTGGCCGCCGGCTGGACGCTGGCAGAGGAGCCGGCAGGGGCGACCGGGGACACCCTGCTCGAGCACCTGACCGTCGAGCACACCCTGCAGCCGTTCAGCCGGGACAACTTCCCCGAGCGGCCCACCCCGCGGCGCTTCACCTACGCCCGCGAGTGGCACGCTGCCCACCACCCGCCGCCGGCCGAGACCACCGACACGCGGACCGCCCAGCTGCCGGAGCGGCCGGTAGAGGAGCCGCCTGCCGGCGTCACCCCGGAGGCCCTGGGCGCCTTCCTCAAGCACCCCGTGCGCACCTTCTTCAATCGGCGCCTGGGGGTCTGGTTCGACGATGATCCGGCAGCGAGCGAGGACCTGGAGCCCTTCAGCCTGGACGGCCTCGACCGCTGGCAGATGCGTGAGGCCCTGTTTAGCGCCGGTCTCGAGGCCGCCGACGACCCGGCGGCCCGGCAGGCCGCCCTGGCCGAGGAGGCGCAGCGCCTGCGCCGCACCGGCAGCCTGCCCCTGGGGCCGGGCGGGGCCGTTTGGGCCGACGCCCTCCAGGCCGAGGCCGAGGAGCACCTGGCCCGCTACCAGCACTACGCCGAGCGCTACCCGCAGGGGCCGGAGCCGGCGCAGGCCCTGGAGCGTAGCCACGGCGACTGGCGCCTTGAGGGGGTCGTCGATGGCCTGCGCAGCGATGGCCAGCGCCGCGTGCGGCTGACCCACCACTTCAGCCGCCTGCGCGTACACCAGCGAGAGGTGGGGTGGCGGTACGACCTGCTCGCCACGCCGTGGGTGCGCCACTTGCTGGCCAACGCCGCGGCCGGCCCGGTCACCACCCTCGTCGTCGGCCAAGACCAGGACGCGGCGCTGGCCGCACTGGAGGCCGAGGACGCTGAGCGCTGCCTGGCGCAGCTGCTCGCCGGCTGGGCGGAGGGCCACAGCCGCCCCCTGCCGGTGCCGTGCCAGCCGACCTGCGCCTGGCTCGCGGCCACCCGGGCCGAGGGCGCCGATCCGGCTGCCTGGGCGGAGGCCGTCTACATCGGCGACGACTATCGCCACGGGGCCGCCGACGCCTACTACACCCGGATCTACCCGCGGGCCGCCGACTGGCTCGAGGACGAGGCGTTCGCCACCTGGCGGGACACCCTCTATACCCCGCTGTGGCGGGCCGTCACCGCGGCCGGGGAGGGCGGCGATGCGTGAGGAGGCCGCGGGCCAGCCCCTGGACCCGCTCACCTTCCCGCTGCACGGCTCGCGGCTCATCGAGGCCAGCGCCGGCACGGGCAAGACCTACACCATCGCCGCGCTCTACCTGCGGCTGGTCCTCAACCACGGCGGCGACGCCGCCTATGGTGCGCCGCTGACGCCGCCGCAGATCCTGGTGGTGACCTTCACCGACGCGGCCACCCGCGAGCTGCGCGACCGGATCCGCCGCCGGCTCGCCGGCGCCGCGGCGGCGTTCCGCGATCCCGCCCGGAGCGATCCCGCCGATACCTTCCTGCAGGGGCTGCTCGCCGACTACCCGGACGCCGAGGCTCGCGCCCGCTGCGCCCGGGTCCTGGACCTGGCCGCCGAGTGGATGGACGAGGCCGCCGTGGCCACCATCCACGCCTGGTCCTACCGCATGCTCCGCGAGCACGCCTTCGATAGCGGCAGCCTCTTCACCCAAGACCTGGAGAGCGACCAGAGCGAGCTCCTCGCCGAGGCGGTCCGCGACTACTGGCGCAGCTTCGTCTATCCCCTGGCGCCCGCCGAGCTGCGCCTCTTCCAGGGGGCGGTAGGCGCCGCCGACCCGCAGGCGCTGCGCCGCTCCGTGGCGCCGCTGATCGGGACGGAGGCGGCCAGCGCGGCAGACGACGACCCGCTGCTCAAGCCCGAGGGCCTGGCGCAGCGCCTGCGCTGCTGGCGCGACAGCCTGGAGGCCCTCAAGGCGCCGTGGCGGGACGACCGCGAGGCGGTGGAGGCGCAATTCCGGCAGCTGCGCGACCAGGTCCTCAACGGCAGCAAGTACCGCAATCCGGAGCAGCTGCTCGAGCGCATGGGGGCCTGGGCGGAGGACCCGGCGCTGCCGGTGCCGCTGACGGGCGACGGCAAGCCGGACGCGGGCCTGCTCGAGCGCATGAGCGCCAGCGGCCTCGCCCACCCGGAGCGGCGGAAGCGGGGCAGGGAGCTGCCGGCGCAGCTGCATCCGGCCTTCCATGCGCTGGACGGCTACACCGACGCCGCCGGGCCCGAGGCCGAGATCCTGCAGGCGGCAGCGCGCTGGATCGGCCGCCGCTTCCGCGCCGAGCAGCGCCGTCGCGGCCAGCTCGGCTTCCAGGACCTGCTCACCCGCCTGCGCGATGCCCTGCACGGCGAGGGCGGCACGCGCCTCGCAGCGACCATCCGCCGCCAGTTCCCGGTGGCGCTGATCGACGAGTTCCAGGATACCGACCCGGTCCAGTATCAGCTCTTCGATGCCGTCTACCGCGTCGCGGAGAGCGACCCCGCGCTCGGGCTCTTCCTCATCGGCGACCCGAAGCAGGCCATCTACGGCTTCCGCGGGGCGGACATCCACAGCTACCTGCGCGCCCGCGAGGCGACGCAGGGCCGGCACTACACCCTGCCGCGCAACTTCCGCTCCACGCAGCGCCTGGTCTCGGCCGTGAACCGGCTTTTCGGCCAGGCCGAGGATCGCTGGCCCCATGGCGCCTTCGCCTTTCCCGGCAGCGATCCCGGGGGGCTTCCGTTCCAGCCGGTAGCCGCCGAGGGGCGGGGCGAGACCCTGGAGGTCGACGGGGAGGAGCCTCCGGCGCTGACCCTGTGGTGCCACGATCCGGGCGAGGCCGTGCCGAAGGGGCGCTACCTGGCGACCTACGCCGGCGCCTGCGCGGAGCGCATGGTTCAGCTGCTCAACGCCGGTGCGGCCGAGGAGGCCGGCTTCCGCGACGCGGACGGCGACCTCGCCGCCCTCCGGCCGCGGGATCTCGCGGTACTGGTCCGCGACCGCCACGAGGCGCGCGCTATCCAGGAGGCGCTCGATGCCCGGGGCGTACGCAGCGTCTACCTCTCCGATAGCGACTCGGTGCTCAACACCGCCGAGGCGGATGAGCTCGTGCGCTGGCTGCGGGCCTGCGCCGAGCCCACCGATGAGCGGCTGGTCCGCGCGGCGCTGGCCACGCCCACCCTGGGCCTGGCCCTGGGGGAGCTGGACCGGCTGATGACCGACGAGCTGGCCTGGGAGCAGCGCCTCGAGCAGTTCACCGGCTACCGGCGGATCTGGCGCCGCCGCGGCGTGCTGGCCATGCTCCATCGGCTGCTCCACGACTTCCACGTCCCGCAGCGGCTGCTCGCCGCGGAGGACAGCCGGGGCGAGCGGGCGCTGACCAACCTGCTCCACCTCGGGGAGCTGCTGCAGAAGGCCGCCCGTGAGCACGACGGCGAGCAGGCGCTGATCCGCTACCTGGTCACCCAGCGGGAGCAGGCGCAGCAGGGCGGCGACGACCAGATCCTGCGCCTGGAGAGTGACGCGGACCTCGTCAAGGTAGCGACGGTCCACAAGGCCAAGGGGCTGCAGTACCCCCTGGTCTTCCTCCCCTTCCCCTGCACCTTCAAGCAGGTGACCGGCAAGCGGGCGCCGCTGCGCGTGCCGGAGGCCGACGGCACCTGGCGCTGGTGCTTCCGCCCGGGTCCGGAGGCCGTCGAGCGGGCCGACGCCGAGCGCCTGGCGGAGGACCTGCGCCTGCTCTACGTGGCTGTCACCCGGGCGCAGTACGCCTGCTGGGTGGGGATGGCGCCGATCACCCTGGGCAACAGCAAGCGCAGCTGCCTAGGAAAGAGCGCTGCCGGCTACCTGCTCACCGGACCCGAGGGCGCGGCACCGGGTGGTCTGCGTGCGGCGCTGGGAGAGGCGGCCGGTGAGACGGCGCCGATCGCCGTTGCCGCTCGCCCCGAGCCGAGGGGAGAGCGCTTCCGTAGCGGCGGGCTGGCCCCGCCGCTAGGCCAGCCGTGCCGGCCGCAGCGGCCGGCGGCGGACGCCTGGTGGATCGCCAGCTACAGCGCCTTGATCCGGCACGATCCGGCGGCTGGCGCGCTGCCAGCGCCCGGCACCCCCGCCGAGGAGGTCATCCGCGAGGCCGCCGAGGAGGCCGCCGAGGCGGGGGCAGGGGCGTCCGGCTGGCACGCCTTCCCCCGCGGCCCCGGACCAGGGACGTTCCTCCACGGGCTGCTGGAGTGGGCGGCGGCCGAGCTCGGCCTCGCTACAGCGGGTGCGCAGCCGGCGCGCCTCGATGAGGAGATCGCCCGCCGCTGCCGGCGCCGCGGATGGTCGGACTGGATCCCGGTCCTGCAGGGCTGGCTGCGCGCCCTGCTCCGTGCCGAGCTGGTCCTGCCCGGCGCGGAGACGCCGCTGGTGCTCGGGGGGCTAGCAGACTACCGGGCCGAGCTCGAGTTCTTGATAGAGGCCCGCCCCCTCGAGGCCGGCCGGATCGACGCGGCGGTCCGCGAGCAGCTGCTGCCCGGCGCCCAGCGTCCGGCGGCGGCGCCGGCGCAGATCAACGGCATGCTCAAGGGCTTCGTGGACCTCGTCTGCTGCCACGAGGGGCGCTACTACGTGGCCGACTACAAATCCAACTGGCTCGGCCCGGATGAGGGGGCCTACACCCCGGAGCGGCTCGAGGCGGCGGTCCTCGAGCGCCGCTACGACCTGCAGCTGACCATCTACACCCTGGCCCTGCACCGCCTGCTCCGGGCCCGGCTACCGGACTACGACTACGACCGCCACGTCGGCGGCGGCCTCTATATCTTCCTGCGAGGTGTCGAGGCACCGGGGCAGGGGGCCTTCTACGCCCGGCCGCCGCGGGCGCTCATCGAGACCCTCGATGGCTGGCTGCGCACCGGGCCGGACCGTCAGGGGGCGACGTGACGGCGCCGGAGCGCATCGACGGCGGCGGGGTCATGGCCTGGCTGGAGGCCAGCGAGGCCTGCGGCTGGCTGCGGCCGCTGGACCGCGCCCTGGCCGCCTTCCTGCGCGAGCAGGTCCCGCACGCGCCGCCGTTGGCGCTGCTCGCCGCCGCGCTGGTCAGCCACCAGGCCGGGCGCGGCCACGTCTGCCTGGACGTGGACGCCCTGCTCGATGACCCGGATCGGGTCCTGGCCTTGCCGCCGGAGGCGGCGGCGACAGAGGGAGCCCCGCCGCCCCCGTCGCGACTGCTCAGCGGCCACAGCCGGGCGGAGCTCGAGGCGCAGCTCGACTGCCCGGCGCTGATCGGCAGCGGGGACGGCGACGCCGCGCCGCTGGTCCGCTACGGGCCACGCCTCTACCTGCGCCGCTACTGGGCGTGTGAGCGGACCATCGCGACCGCCCTGCAGCAGCGGATCGCGGCATTGGGGCAGTGGCGGGCGGCCATCGATGCCGTTGCCGCCCGGCGATGGCTGGACGCCCTCTTCGGTCCGCCGACCGCGGACGGGCCGGACTGGCAGCGCCTCGCCTGCGCCACCGCCGTGGGCAGCGGCTTTAGCGTGATCACCGGCGGCCCCGGGACGGGCAAGACCACGACCGTGCTGCGCCTGCTCGCGCTGCTCCAGGGGCTGAGCGGCGGGGCGCAGCGCATCCGCCTGACGGCGCCCACCGGCAAGGCGGCCGCCCGGCTCAACGCCAGCATCGCCAGCGCCGTGGACAGCCTCGCCCTGGAGCGGCTGCCAGGGGGCGAGGCGGTGCGCGCCCGCATCCCCACCGAGGTGGTGACGCTCCACCGCCTGCTCGGGGCCCGCGGCGGCACCCGCCGCTTCCGGCACCACGCTGGGGACCCCTTGCCAGCCGACGTCGTGGTCGTAGACGAGGCGTCGATGATCGACGTGGAGCTGATGGCGGCGCTCCTCGACGCCCTGCCGGTGCACACCCGTCTGATCCTGCTCGGCGACAAGGACCAGCTGGCGTCGGTGGAGGCAGGCGCCGTGCTCGGCGAGCTCTGTGCCCGCGCCGAGGCCGGCGACTACACCCCGGAGACGGCGGACTGGCTGGCACGGATCAGCGGGGAGCGCATCCCGGAGCGGCTCGTCAGCGCCGCGGGCCATGGGCTCGATCAGCAGGTGGTCATGCTCCAGGGCAGCCACCGCTTTGGCGCCGAGAGCGGTATCGGCCGCTTGGCGCGGGCGGTGAACGCAGGCGAGGCGCGCTCGGTGGCGGACTGGGACCCGCCGCCGGGTGGCGACGTGGTCCGGGTCCCCCTGCACAGCGGCCCGGAGGATCCGGCCCTGGAGACGTGGGTGGTGGCAGGCGGCGATACCGGCCCGGGCCACGCTGGCTACCTGGAGCACCTCCACGGGCAGCGCCCGCCCTGGGAGGCGCCGCGGGCGGCGCAGGAGGCGTGGGCGCGCCAGGTCCTCGAGCGCCACGCCGCCTTCCAGCTGCTGTGCGCCGTCCGCCACGGGCCTTACGGCGTCGAGGCGCTCAACGCACGGATCGCCGGCAATCTGCGCCGGCGTGGCCTGATCCCCGGCGAGCACGGCTGGTATGAGGGCCGGCCGGTGATCGTCACCCGCAACGACTACGGCCTGGGGCTGATCAACGGCGACCTCGGCATTGCCCTGCGCGTGCCGCACTGGCTGGCCTACGGCGAGGCAGCAGGCGCCGAGGCGGGTGGCAGGGTGTTGCGGGTGGCCTTTGCGGCCGGCGACGGCAGCGGCCGCATACGCTGGCTCCCCCCCCATCGGCTGGAGTCCGTGGATACGGCCTTCGCCCTGACCGTGCACAAGGCCCAGGGCTCGGAGTTCCGCCACGCGGCGCTGCTCTTGCCGGACCGGCCCAGCCCGGTCCTCACCCGGGAGCTCCTCTATACCGGGATCACAAGGGCCAGCGAGCGGCTCACCCTGCTCGAGCCGGCACCGTGGGTGCTGCGTGAGGCGGTCGGCCGGCGCACCGTCCGCAGCGGTGGGCTGCGGGCCCTGCTCGGGGCGTAGCCGGGCGTACGGCGGCGCTGGTCCGACCCGTCGGCTGCCGGGCCCGTTGCCGAGGACCGAGCAGCGTGGGGCCGATGCCCAGAAAAAAGGAGGCCGCCCCGGGGAGAGGGCGGCCTGGCGTCAAGATCCAGTGGAGTGTGGAAGATGGCGATGCGTCGAACTTCGTGTCCGATACTGCGCCTCTGTTTGGATCTTGTCTAATTGAGAGGAATAGCGGGACCGATCGCCTACGCCGATCGGTCCCGCTACCGTCCGCCTCCCACGGCTACAGCTCCTGGCTGATCGCCATGGCGCAGTGGCGCGGGCCGCACATCGAGCAGAAGGCCGCCTCCTTGTGCCCCTCCTTGGGCAGGGTCTCGTCGTGGTACGCCCGGGCCCGCTCCGGATCGAGGGAGAGGTTGAAGTGGTCCTCCCAGCGGAACTCGTAGCGGGCCCGGGACAGGGCATCGTCGCGCGCCCGGGCGCCGGGGTGGCCCTTGGCGATGTCGGCGGCGTGGGCGGCGGCCTTGTAGGTGACGATACCGGTGCGCACGTCGTCGGCGTTGGGCAGCCCCAGGTGCTCCTTGGGCGTGACGTAGCACAGCATCGCCGTGCCGTGCCAGCCGATCTGCGCCGCGCCGATGGCCGAGGTGATGTGGTCGTACCCCGGCGCGATGTCGGTGACGATGGGGCCGAGGGTGTAGAACGGCGCCTCCAGGCAGGCCTCGCTCTGCAGGCGCATATTGGCCTCGATCTGGTCCATGGGCACGTGGCCCGGCCCCTCGATGAACACCTGGACTCCGTGCGCCCAGGCGCGCTCGGTGAGCTCGCCGAGGGTCCGCAGCTCGCCGAGCTGGGCGGCGTCGGAGGCGTCGACCACAGAGCCCGGGCGCAGGCCGTCGCCGAGGGAGACGGCGATATCGTAGCGGGCCAGGATCTCGCAGATCTCGTCGAAGCGCTCGTAGAGGAAGCTCTCCGCCTGGTGGTGCTGGCACCACCGCGCCATGATCGAGCCGCCGCGGGAGACGATGCCGGTAAGCCGCTCGCGGGCGAGGGGGACGTGCTCGTGGCGGACCCCGGCGTGGATGGTGAAGTAGTCCACGCCCTGCTCGGCCTGCTCGATGAGCGTCTCGCGGAACAGCGGCCAGCTCAGGTCCTCGGGGGCGCCGGCCTTCTCCAGGGCCTGGTAGATCGGCACCGTGCCGAGCGGCACCGGGGAGTTGCGCAGCAGCCAGGCGCGGGTCTCGTGGATGGCCTCGCCGGTGGATAGATCCATGACGGTGTCGGCGCCCCAGCGCACGGCGTTGATCAGCTTCTCGAGCTCCTCCGGGATGCCGGAGCTCAGCGGCGAGTTGCCGATGTTGGCGTTGACCTTGACCTTGAGGTTGCGGCCGATGGCCATGGGCTCGGCCTCGGGGTGGTGGACATTGGCCGGGATGACGGCCCGCCCGCGGGCCACCTCGTCGCGGACGTACGCCGGGGACAGGCCCTCGCGCAGGCCCACGTACTCCATCTCCGGGGTGACGATGCCGGCCCGCGCGTAGCCGAGCTGGGTGGGCGCCGCCGGGCCGCGCTCGGCGATCCACGGGGCACGGACCGCCCGGATGCCTCGGCCCGGATCCAGCTCCGCGTCGGGGTCGGTGTACGGTCCACCGGTGTCGTAGACCTGCAGCGGTGGATTCTCCCGCGCCCCGTCGGGGGTCTGCGTCGGGGCCTGGACGATCTCCCGGGCCGCCACACGCAGGTCCTCGCGGCTGCCCTGGATATAGACCCGGCGCGACGCGGGGAAGGGGCCCGAGGCGACCCGCGCCCGCTCGCTAGCCGCCTGGCTCAGCGGGCACTCGGTGCTGTCGCGTGTCTGCTCGGGGGTCGGTGCGGAGGAGGGGGTATCCGTCTGGCTCATGGCTCCATCTCCCTGCCGGGTGTACGGAGACGGAGCGGGGCGGGCGCCTCTGGGACCTCCAGCGGCCGCTCGAGGCCGGCCATCTTGCAGCACCCGGAAGCCTCCCTACGCCGGTATCACCCGGATCAGGTTCGAAGGGACTCTCTCAGCCCGCCGGCCATGGGCGGGCACCCCCGCTTCCGTCGTCTTTGCAGGATATTAGAGCATCTGCCCTGCAGCTATGCAAAGATAGGTGCCCACGGAGCCCGTGATCCGAGCCGCGGAAGGAGGAGGCATGATCGGGGAGCGCGAGGCGCCGCGCCAATGCCTGAGGCGCTGGCTGGATGCGGCGCTGGCCGCTGTGGCGCCGCAGTCCTGCGTGCCGCCGGCGCTGCCGGAGCCGCCGGAGCGTGGCCGCACCGTGGTCGTGGGGGCCGGCAAGGGAGCGGCCGCCATGGCGGCCGCGGTGGAGGCGGCGTGGCCGGGGCCGCTGTCGGGCGCGGTGGTGGTACCCTACGGCCACGCGGCGGCCACCCGTAGCGTCGAGGTCCTGGAGGCCGGCCACCCGGTCCCGGACGAGGCGGGGGCCGCAGCGACCGAGCGCCTGCTCGAGCGCCTCGACGGCCTCGGCGAGGTGGACCTGGCCCTGGTGCTGCTCTCCGGCGGCGGCTCGGCCCTGCTGACGGCGCCCGCGCCGCCGCTGGATATCACCGCCAAGCAGGCCCTCAGCCGCGAGCTGCTGCGCAGCGGGGCCCCCATCGATGCCATCAACACCGTCCGCCGCCACCTGTCCGCAGTCAAGGGCGGACGCCTGGCGCTGCGCGCCTACCCGGCCCGTGTGGCCACCCTGATCATCTCGGATGTCCCCGGCGATGATCCGGCCACCATCGCCTCCGGACCCACGGCGGGGACAACCACCACCCCGGAGACGGCGCGGCAGGTCCTGCACCGCTACGGCGTCGCCATCCCGCCGGCCGCGGCGGCGGCCCTGGCGCAGGGCGCACCGCCCCAGCCGGGCGACCTGCGCCTGGCGCGGGTCGAGCACCGGGTGATCGCCGGCGCGCAGGATGCCCTCCAGGCGGCGGCGCAGGCGGCCCGCGCGGAGGGCGTGGCACCGCTGGTGCTGGGCGACGCCATCGAGGGCGAGGCCCGGGAGGTGGGCCGCGTCATCGCCGGGATCGGGCGCGCCTGCACGCGCTGGGCGACGCCTGTGGCACCGCCGTGCGTGCTGCTCTCCGGCGGGGAGACCACGGTCACCGTGCGCGGCGACGGCCGCGGGGGGCGCAACACGGAGCTCGCCCTGGCCGCGGCCCTGGCCCTGGAGGGGCGCGACGGCTACCACCTGCTCAGCGCCGATACCGACGGGATCGACGGTAGCGAGGACAACGCCGGGGCCATCGTCGGTCCGGAGACGCTGGACCGCGCCCGGGCGGCCGGGTTGGGAGCGCAGGCCTGCCTGGACAGCAACGACAGCTACCGGCTGCTCCAGGCGACCGGCGACCTGCTCCACACCGGGGCCACGCTGACCAACGTCAACGACTTCCGGGCCCTCTATATCCCCTGAGCCGGCAGCCGGGAATCCCGTACCGGCCATTGGGTGTGGCGAGGCGCTCAGGGGGCTATACTCAGGGTACGTACACGATGATGAGAGCCGCGGAGGGAGCCATGAGCCTGACCGAGAGAGCGTGCGTCCCGTGCCAGGGCGGGGTGGAGCCGATGGACCGGGCGCAGGCGGAGGCGATGCTCGCCGAGATCCCGGCGTGGCAGCTGGACGACAGCGCGCGGATGATCTACCGGCGCTACAAGCTCCGCAACTTCGTGGAGGCGGTGGACTTCGTCAATCGCGTCACCGAGGTGGCCGAGGCCGAGGACCACCACCCGGACATCCTGCTCGGCTACGGCTACGCCGAGGTCCGGGTGCAGACCCACAAGATCGGCGGGCTGCACGAGAACGACTTCATCCTCGCCGCCAAGGTAGACGAGCTCTACCAGGGATAGGCGGCGCCTCAGCCGCGATCCCAGGCGCCGGAGCGGCCGCCGCTCTTGTGGCGCAGGCGGATGCCGCCGATCTCCATGCTGCGGTCGAGCCCCTTGGCCATGTCGTAGACCGTCAGCAGGGCCACCTGCACTGCGGTCAGGGCCTCCATCTCCACCCCGGTGGGGCCGACCGTCTCGGTGCGCGCCCGGCAGACGATCCGCTGCTCGGCGTCGTCAGGGGCTAGGGTGACGTCGGCATGGGTCAGGGCGACGGGGTGGCAGAGGGGCACGAGGTCGCCGGTACGCTTGGTGGCCATGAGCCCGGCGATGCGGGCGGTCGCCAGGGCGTCGCCCTTCTGCAGGTCCCCGGTGAGCAGGGCCCTGTAGGCCGCCTCCGAGGGGGCGATCCAGCCCTCGGCCTCGGCGACGCGGCGGCTGTCCGCCTTGGCGCCGACATCGACGATGTGCGCCTCGCCACTGCCCTTGAGGTGGGGCAGCGGCGGGGCCGCCCCTGCATCGCGCTCCTGGTCGCTCATCCCGGCCTCCGCCTCGGCTGCGCTAGTCCTGGATGTAGTAGCTGCGGGCTACGCTGAGCGCCTCGTCGAGCTCGTAGACCAGCGGCCGGCCGGTGGGGATCTCGACCTGCATGATCGCGTTGTCGGCCAGGCCGTCGAGGTGCTTGACCAGCGCCCGCAGGCTGTTGCCGTGGGCGGAGATCAGAACGCAGTCGTGGCGGTGCAGCGCCGGCGCGATCTCTGCCTCCCAGCAGGGCAGGACACGCTCCAGGGTCAGCTTCAACGACTCGGTGGCCGGCAGCTGCTCCGGATCGAGCCCGGCGTAGCGGGGGTCGTGGCGCGGATGCCGCTCGTCGTCCGGCGACAGCGGCGGCGGCGGGGTGTCGTAGCTGCGCCGCCAGATGTGGACTTGCTCGTCCCCGTACTGCTGGGCCGTCTCCGCCTTGTCCAGGCCGGTCAGCGCCCCGTAGTGGCGCTCGTTGAGGCGCCAGTCCTTGACCTCGGGGATCCACATCCGATCCAGCTCGCTGAGGGCGAGCCACTGGGTGCGGATGGCACGCTTGAGCACCGAGGTGTAGGCGACCTGCGGCGCGAGCCCCGCCTCGCGCAGGGCAGTCCCCGCCTCGCTCGCCTCCCGGACCCCCTTGTCGCTGAGGTCGACGTCGTACCAGCCCGTGAAGCGGTTCTCCAGGTTCCAGATGCTCTGGCCGTGGCGCAGTAGCACGAGTCTCGGCATGAGGATCAGTCCTCTTGAGCAGGAAAGATGCGTCAGTCTAATGGCTCTGCCGCGAGTGGACGAGGGGGAGGGCGGCCCTGGTGCGGTGACGGTGCCGCTCGCGCCTTGTATGGTAGCGTCCTCCCAAGAGGCCAAGCGGAGGTCAGAAGTGGCGCAAGAGGTCGAGCGTAAGTTCCTGCTGCGTAGCGACGATTGGCGGGCGTATGCGGACGCGGGCGAGCGCATCCGCCAGGGCTACCTGGTCGGGGCCCAGCGGGCCTCTATCCGGGTGCGCGTCATCGGGGAGCTGGCCTGGCTGAATATCAAGAGCGCCACCCTCGGGGTCGAGCGCCGGGAGTACGAGTACCCGATCCCGCTAAGCGACGCGGAGGAGATGCTCGCCGAGCTCTGCGAGCGGCCTCAGATCGAGAAGGTCCGCTACGAGGTGCCCTGGGCCGGGCATACCTGGGAGGTGGACGTCTTCGAGGGCGACAACGAGGGCCTGGTTGTCGCCGAGGTTGAGCTCGGCTCCGACGATGAGGCCTTCGAGTGCCCGCCCTGGGTCGGTGACGAGGTCTCCGATGACCCGCGCTACTACAACGTCTGCCTGATCCAGCACCCGTACCGGCAATGGGCGCAGGCCTGACCGCACCGGCCGGGCAGCGGCGGTGGCTCAGCGTCGACCTGCCGGCGCAGCGGCTGCTCCTCTGGCAAGGCGACGCGCTGCGGGCCCAGTGGCCGGTCGCTACCGCCGCCAACGGCCCCGGCGAGCGCCATGGCAGCGGCGGCACGCCGCGCGGCTGGCACTGCATCCGGGCCCGGATCGGCGCCGGTGCACCGGAGGGGGCCGTCTTCGTTGGCCGCCGCCCTACCGGCGAGGTGTGGGACCGGGCGCTGCACCGCGCCCAGCCGCAGCGCGACTGGATCCTCACGCGCATCCTGTGGCTCTCGGGCCTCGAGCGCGGGATCAACCGCCTCGGCGCCGTGGATACCATGCGGCGGTTCATCTATATCCACGGCTGCCCGGACCTGGAGCCCGTCGGCGTGCCGTGCTCCCACGGCTGTATCCGCATGCGGAGCCCGGCGGCCATGGCGCTCTTCGGGCAGGTCGCGGCAGGCACGGCCGTCTGGATCGGCACCCGGTGGCCGACGCGGCCGATGCCGCCACGGGCGGGCGGACGGCAGCGGGGCTAGGGGCACCGATGCCGGGCCCGCTGCTGATCGGGATCGAGGGCGCCGAGCTGGACGCGCCCACCCGCTCGCTGCTGCGGCAGCCGGCTGTCGGCGGGGTAGTGCTGTTCCCGCGCAACTACCGCTCGCCGGAGCAGCTGCGGGCCCTCACCGCGGAGATCCACAGCCTGCGCGAGCCGCCGCCGCTGATCACTGTCGACCAGGAGGGCGGTCCGGTCCAGCGCTTCCGCGACGGCTTCACACGCCTGCCGCCGCCCGCCTGGCTCGGGGCGGTCTACGACCTCGATCCCGGCGCGGGGCGGCGGCTCACCCTGCAGGCCGGCTGGCTCATGGCCGCGGAGCTCCGCGCCTGCGGGGTCGACCTGAGCTTCGCGCCGGTACTCGACATCGACCGCGGGGTCAGCCACGTCATCGGCGAGCGGGCGCTCCACAGCCATCCGGCGGCCGTCGCGCACCTCGGCCAGGCCTGGCTCGACGGCATGCGCCAGGGCGGCATGGCCGCCGTGGGCAAGCACTATCCGGGCCACGGCGGCGTAGCGGCGGACAGCCACCTGGCCCAGCCCGTCGACCCGCGTCCCCTGGCAGAGATCGCCCGCTCGGATCTGGTACCCTTCCAGCGCCTCGTCGCCTCCGGCCTGCCGGGGATGATGGCAGCGCACGTGGTCTACCCCGAGGTGGATCACCGGCCGGCCGGCTTCTCGCCGCGCTGGATCCGCGGCATCCTGCGCGGCCATCTCCGCTTCCGCGGCGCGGTCCTCAGCGACGACCTGGGGATGCAGGGCGCGGCTACGGCGGGCACGGTCGCCGAGCGGGTGTCGGCAGCCCTAGCGGCCGGCTGCGATGCCGCCCTGGTCTGCGATCCGGCGCTGGCAGGGGAGGCCATCGCCGCGGCGGGCGCGTGGCGAGGCCAGGACCGGGCCAGCCGGCTAGCGCGCATGCGCGGCCAGCCCGCTCCGGAGCGGCAGGCCCTGGAGGCGTCGCCGGCCTACCAATCGGCGGTGCAGGCACTGACCGAGCGCGTCCTTGGGCTCCGGGACGCCGCTCGGCCTAGGCATAATCAATCGGGATCAGGAGGGGAGTGATGCCTTGGGAGGATGCCCCTGAGCTGCACGGGGCCGAGCTCATCCACGACCGCCATGCGGTCGAGGCGGCCCTGGACCGCATGGCCGCGGCCATCACCGAGGACCTGGGGGGCAAGCGGCCCCTGATCCTCGGCGTCATGATCGGGGGGATGATACCCGCCGGACAGCTATTGCCGCGCCTAGCCTTCGCGCTTGAGGTGGACTACGTCCATGCGACCCGCTACCGCAACGAGGTCAGCGGGCAGGAGCTGGTCTGGCACGCGCTGCCGAGCACCCCCATCGAGGACCGGGATCTGCTGGTGATCGACGACATCCTCGATGAGGGCCACACCCTGGCCGCCATCCTCGACGCCTTCCGCCGGGGTGGGGCGCGCTCGGTGCGCAGCGCCGTGCTGGTCGAGAAGCACCACGACCGCCGCTGCCCCGGCATGTCCGCCGACTACGTAGGCCTGGATACGCCGGACCGCTACCTCTTCGGCGTGGGGATGGACTGCCGGGGGCTCGGGCGCAATGCCGACGGCATCTACGCCATCGACGTCTGAGCCAGCCGGCGGCGAGGGCACAAAGAGCAGAGACGGAGGACGAGCATGAGCGTCGGTATCATCGGCGGGACCGGCCTGACCGCCCTGGACGGGCTGGAGATCCACCACCGCGAGGTGGTCAGCACCCCCTTCGGGGAGCCGTCGGCCCCGCTGATCCACGGCACCTTCCGGGGCCGCGAGGTGACCTTCCTGGCGCGGCACGGAGAGGGCCACAGCGTACCGCCCCACCAGGTCAACTACCGCGCCAACATCTGGGCCTTGCGACAGGCGGGCGTCGAGCGGGTCATCGCGGTGGCCGCGGTCGGCGGCATCAGCGACGCCTACGCCCCCCGCCGGCTGGCCATCCCGGACCAGATCATCGACTACACCCACTCCCGCGCCTCGACCTTCTACGAGCAGGAGCAGGGTCAGGTCGCCCACATCGACTTCACCTACCCCTATGACGCCGGGGTGCGGGCGTGGCTGCTCGAGGCCGCCCGCGATGCGGGCATCGACGCCATCGACGGCGGCACCTACGGGGCTACGCAGGGGCCGAGGCTGGAGACGGCGGCGGAGATCCGCCGCCTAGCCCAGGACGGCTGCGACCTGGTCGGCATGACCGGCATGCCCGAGGCAGCGCTCGCCCGTGAGGCGGAGCTCCCCTACGCCCACTGCGCCGTGGTAGCCAACTGGGCCGCGGGCCTCGGCGGCGGCGAGGAGCTGTCCATGGACGAGATCCGCGATCACCTGGCCTACGGCATGGAGGCGGTCCGGACGATCATCACCCGGCTGCCGTAGGCGGCGCCCGGGGCATCGTCCTGGACGGTCCCCGAGACCGCCTAGTCGTCCCGGGGATCGCTCACGGAGCGGACCACGATGAGCACCCCGATGGCGGGGTGATCCAGGTAGTGCAGCTCCCCGCTGCCCATTCGCCGGTCCTGGACCAGGCGATGGAGGGGGGCGCGGACCAGCGCCTCGGCCCCGGCGTCCTGGGCCACCGCCCGGCGTTGCACGCGCAGGTCCGCCACGGCGTGGATGTGGCGCTCCTTGTAGACGCGGAGGAGTCCGTAGACGGGCGGCCGGTAGCGCGGCGGCTGGGGCGCCTGGCCGGTGGCTGCTGCCTCTTTGGGGGGGCGCCAGTGGTAGGGCACCGGCACGGCCACCGAGGCCTCCCGGCTGAGCGCCGGCTGGACCCAGGCCAGGTGGTAGCGGGGGTCGTAGTCCTCGGAGCGGACCAGCGCCTGCCAATGCGGGGCCAATTGCCGCTGCCCGGCACCCAGGCAGCGGAGAGGGGGGCGGTCGCCATCCTCGCCAGCCGCCTCGCCGCCGCAGCCCGCGGGGACCTGCCAGGCAGGGTAGTAGGGCTCAGCGGCGCGCGTGGGCCAGCGCTCGGCGTGGCGTCCGCCCTGCTCCCACTGCCGGAAGATGATCGCCTCGACCTCGTACCAGCCGCTGGACTGGGCGCCGGCCTCCGTGTCCGCCTGGGCCGCCGCCGGGGGCAGGGCGGCCAGGGCTGCGGCTGCCGCCGCGAGCCACCACGCCAGCGCCGCCCGGCGGCTCATGAGGTCGCCTCCTCGGCGGCGGCGAGCCGCTCGAGCAGGGCCTCCACGGCCTGGAAGCGGTCGGCCTCATCGCTGAGATCGGCGCTGAGGTGCAGCCGCTGCTGGTTGTCCAGGCGGTATCGCTGCGGCGCCTGCTGGACCATGAGCACCAGCTGGCCCGGATCGATCTGCGGTTGCGCCCCGAAGTGCACGGTGCCGCCGCCTGGCCCGGCCTCGAGCTTGCGGATCCCCAGCGCCGCGGCGCGCAGCTTCAGCGCGCTGAGCCGGAATAGGTTGCGCGCGGCGTCGGGGAGCAGGCCGAAGCGGTCGACCATCTCCACCTGCAGCTCCTCGAGCTCGGTCTCGCTGGCAGCGCTGCTGATGCGCTTGTACTGCACCAGGCGGGTGTGGACGTCGGGCAAGTAGTCCGCCGGCAGCAGCGCCGGCACGCGCAGGTCCACCTCCACGCCGGTGTCGAGCTCCGCTTCCGGCGCCGGCTCGCGGCCGGCCTTGAGGTCGCGCACCGACCGCTCGAGGAGCTGGCTGTAGAGGTTGAACCCGACCTCCTGGATCTGGCCACTCTGCTCGTCGCCGAGCAGCTCGCCGGCGCCGCGGATCTCCAGGTCGTGGGAGGCCAGGGCGAAGCCGACGCCGAGGTCCTCGAGCTGAGAGATCGCCTCGAGGCGCTTGGTCGCGTCGGCGGTCATGGCGTTGTGCGGCGGCGCCAGCAGGTAGGCGTAGGCTCGGTGGTGGGAGCGGCCGACGCGGCCGCGCAGCTGGTGCAGCTGCGCCAGGCCGAAGCGGTCCGCCCGGTCGATAATGATGGTGTTGGCGGTAGGGATATCGATACCCGACTCGATGATCGTGGTGCAGACCAGGACGTCGAAGCGCTGGTGGTAGAAGTCGAGCATGGCCTGCTCCAGCTCGCGCTCGCGCATCTGGCCGTGGGCGATGCCGATCCGCGCCTCGGGCAACAGATCGCGCAGGTGGTTGGCGGTGCGCTCGATGGTCTTGACGTCGTTGTAGAGGAAGTAGACCTGGCCGCCGCGCTGGAGCTCGCGCTGGCACGCCTCTCGGATCAGCCCGTTATCCCACTCGTGGACGAAGGTCTTCACCGCCAGGCGGCGCTCCGGCGGGGTGGCGATGATGGACAGGTCCCGGATGCCGGCGAGGGACATGTTTAGCGTCCGCGGGATTGGGGTGGCCGTGAGAGTGAGCACGTCTACCTCGGCGCGCAGGCGCTTGAGCCGCTCCTTCTGCCGGACGCCGAAGCGCTGCTCCTCGTCGATGATCACCAGGCCCAGGTTCTGGAACTGGACGTCGCTGCCGATGAGCTTGTGGGTGCCGATGACGATGTCTACCTGCCCCTCGGCGATGCGCTGCAGGGCCTGCTCGTTGCCCCGCTTGCCGCTGAAGCGCGATAGCGCCTCGATGCGCACCGGCCAGCCGGCGAAGCGGTCGGCGAAGTTCTGGTAGTGCTGCTGCGCGAGCAGCGTGGTCGGCACCAGCATCGCCACCTGCCGGCCGGCCTGGACGCCGGCGAAGGCGGCGCGCATGGCCACCTCGGTCTTGCCGAAGCCGACGTCGCCGCAGACCACGCGGTCCATGGGCTGCTCCGAGCGCAGGTCCGCGAGCACCGCCTCGATGGCCGCCCGCTGATCCGGCGTCTCCTCGAAGGGGAAGCCGACGGCGAAGGCCTCGTAGGCCCCCTCATCGAACTGGCAGGCGACCCCGGAGCGCGCCTGGCGCCGCGCGTAGAGGTCGAGCAGCTCTGCGGCCACGTCGCGGGCGCGCTTGGCGGCGCGCCGGCGCGCCTTCTCCCACTGGTCGCTGCCGAGCCGGTGCTGCGGGGCCTCATCGGCGTCGGCGCCGGTATAGCGCGAGATCCGGTCCAGCGCCGAGACGGGCACGTAGAGCTTGTCGCCGCCGGCGTA
>CAJXKI010000022.1 GCA_913055765.1 uncultured Ectothiorhodospiraceae bacterium | reverse complement strand
GGGGCGTGGCGCAGTCTGGTAGCGCACCTGCATGGGGTGCAGGGGGTCGCAGGTTCAAATCCTGCCGCCCCGACCAATAACCGATCGTAGAATACCGATAGCAAGACCCGCAGGGCGTTCGCCCTGCGGGTCTTGCTCGTTGCGGCCCCCTGATTTACAGCCTACGCCTGCCGGCTCAGACAGCAGGTGCCCCCCCCCTGGGGGGTGGCCGTCCCGGAAGCGCACAGCGCGCTCCCGGGCCTTTCCTGGAGCCGTTCAGGCGTCCGGGATGCGGAGCTCCTCAATATCCCGGCCCAGCTCCTCGACCCAGTGGACCACCCACTTCGGCTTACGGCCGCGGCCAGTCCAGGTCTTGCTCGGATCCTCGGGGTGGCGGAATTTCGGCGGCACCTTGTTGCCCTTCGTCCCGCCGCCCTTGCCGGCACCGCTGGGCACGATCTCCTCGATGTCGAGCCCGTATTTCTGGGCGACCTGCTTCATCTCCTGCTGGGCCTGCTTCTTGGCCTCCTTCTCGCGACGCTTCTGCTCCTTCTCGATGACGCGAGAGGCCTTCTGCAGATCGACGAAATCCAGCTGCTCGGCGACCTGGCGAATCTGCTCCAGGGACTCTTCCGCAGTTGCCATTCTCAACCTCCGATCTGACATTCAAACCACACATATTAAAACTATCGAAAAAGGGAGAGAATGTAAATAGAATCGGCCGCCGCAGACCGGGGATCCAGCCATGCACCCGAGAAACCACTCGAGGCGGGTACTGGCACCCCCTAGGAAACCGAGCATCCGGAGAGACAGGCGAGAATACCGCCGGAGCGGCGCCGGGGCGTACCCGGGCCGCTGCTCACCCGCACGTCCCCGAGAATCGCGCCACCGGGGATATCGCCACGCTAGCCGCCCATGCCCGGCGGCAGACCGCTGCCGCCGCCCGGACCGCCGCCACCGCCCATCATCTGCTGCATCATGCGCTGCGCCCCGCCCTTCTTCTTCACCTGCTTCATCATCTTCTGCATCTGCTTGAACTGCTTGAGCAGGCGATTGACGTCCTGGACCTGGACACCGGAGCCGGCGGCGATACGGCGCTTGCGCGAGCCGTTGATGATATCGGGCCGGGCCCGCTCGCGGGCGGTCATGGAGTCGATCATCGCCACCTGGCGGCGCACGAGGCTGTCGTCGAGCTGATCCTTGACCTTGTCCATCTGCTTGCCCATACCGGGCATCTTGTCCATGACGCCGCCGAGGCCGCCGAGCTGGTTGATCTGCTGCATCTGCTCCTTGAGGTCGTTGAGATCGAAGCCCTTGCCGCCCTTCTTGAGCTTCTTCTCGATCTGCTGCGCCTTCTCCTGGTCGACGCTGCGCTCGACCTCCTCGACCAGGCTGACCACATCCCCCTTGCCGAGGATGCGCGAGGCGACACGCTGAGGGTCGAAGGGCTCGAGGGCCTCGGTCTTCTCGCCGACGCCCATGAACTTGATGGGGGCGCCGGTAACATGGCGCACGGAGAGCGCGGCGCCGCCACGGGCGTCGCCGTCGGTCTTGGTCAGCACCACCCCGGTCAGCGGCAGCGCGTCGCCGAAGGCCTGGGCCGTCTTGGCGGCGTCCTGGCCCGTCATGGCGTCGACGACGAAGAGGGTCTCGGCGGGCTTGAGGGCCTTATGCAGCCCCTGGACCTCCTTCATCATGCCCTCGTCCACCGTCTGCCGACCGGCGGTGTCGACGAGGACGACGTCGAAGTAGTGCCGCCTGGCGTGGTCCACGGCGGCCTTGGCGATCCGCTCCGGCTTGTCCTCGGAGCTCGCCGGGTAGGCCTCCACGCCGACCTCCTGCGCCAGGGTGCTGAGCTGATCGATGGCCGCCGGGCGGTAGACGTCGCAGCTGACGACCAGGACATGCTTCTTCTCGCGCTCGCGCAGGTAGCGGGCGAGCTTGCCGATGGAGGTCGTCTTCCCCGAGCCCTGCAGGCCGGCGACGAGGACCACCGCCGGGGGCTGGACGCTGAGGTTGAGCGGCTCCGCCGTCTCGCCCATCACCCGGACCAGCTCGTCCTGGACGATCTTGATGAAGGTCTGCCCCGGCGTGAGGCTCTTGGCCACCTCGGCGCCCTCGGCGCGCTTCTTGACCTCCTCGGTGAAGCTGCGCACGACGGGCAGGGCCACGTCCGCCTCGAGGAGGGCCTTGCGCACCTCGCGCACGCTCTCCTGGATATTCTCGTCGGTAATGCGACCCCGTCCGCTCATGCGCTGCGTGACGGCGTCGAAGCGTCCGGTAAGATTCTCAAACATGGGATGCCGCCTGTTCGTTCGCCAGCCGTATACAGGGGCGCATTATACGGGTGCCGCGGCGCCTGGTGCGAACCTGGACCGGTGTGGTGCGCGACTTGTCGCAGGGTGGTTCCCGCAATAAATAGAATATGGGATCATTACGGGCATTATGGCTATAACCACGCTCACGGTCTTTACCGCGCTGTTCTACCTGGCCGCCACGGCCGCGCAGGGCGCACGGCTGATGCTGCACGAGGAGCGCAGCCCGGCCCGGTCGACGGTCCTCGCCCTGGCTGCGGCGGCCGTAGCCGCTCACACCGCCATCGTGGTCGACACCACCTGGGTCGCCGGCGGGATCAACCTCGGCTTCTTCAGCGCCCTGTCCCTGGTCTCCTGGATCACCAGCACCGGCCTCGTGGCGTTCAGCCTCGGCCATCGGGTCGAGCACCTGGGGGTCTTGCTCTGGCCGCTGTCGGCGATGGCCGTGGCGCTGAGCTTCCTCGCCACGCCGGACGCCACCCTCTCCCGGGATCCGGCGCTCGGGGTGCACATCGTCCTCTCCATGCTGGCCTACTCCACGCTCCTGGCGGCGGTGCTGCAGGCGCTCATCCTGGCGGCGCTGGACCACCGCCTGCGCCACCGGCGAGCCACGGGCTTCGTACGCCAGCTACCGGCGCTGCGGACCATGGAGAGGCAGCTCTTCTGGCTCATCACGGTCGGGTTCGTCGCCCTGACCGTGGCCCTCGGATCGGGCTTCCTCTTCTTCATGGACAGCCTGCTCGCGGGGTCGATGATCCACAAGACCTCCCTGTCCATCGCCTCCTGGCTGGCCTTCGCCACGCTGCTCCTCGGGCACGCCATCTGGGGATGGCGAGGGCAGACCGCCATCCGGTGGACGCTGGTCGGCTTCCTCGCCCTCATGCTGGGCTACTTCGGCAGCAAGTTCGTGCTGGAGCTCATCCTCCAGCGCCAGTGAAGTAGTCCGGCTCGGCGCCCTCGCGCCATTTGATGTTGCAGCCGATGCTCGGGTACTGCGGCTCCGGCGGGGCCTGGCCGGCGAGCAGCGCCTCCACGGCGCCCCGCAGGTCGGCACCGGTGATGGGCCGGTCGTTCTTCGGGGTGCTGTCGTCGAAGCGCCCCCGGTAGAAGAGCTTGAGCTCGGCGTCGAAGAGGTAGAAGTCCGGCGTGCAGGCGGCGCGGTACGCCTTGGCCACGGCCTGGTCGGCATCGAAGAGGTAGGGGAAGGTGTAGCCGGCGGCCTCCTTCTCCTCGGCCATGCGCTCCGGGGCATCCTGGGGATGCGTCTCGGGGCTATTGGCGCTGATGGCCGCCACGGCGATCCCCCGCTCCTGGCACTCGCGGCCGAAATGGGCGAGGTGGTCTCGCAGGTGCTTGACGAAGGGGCAGTGGTTGCAGATGAAGGCGATCAGCACCCCCTCGCCGCCGGCGAGGTCGAGGTAGAGCGACACCGACCGGCCGTCGGTATCCGTCAGGGAGAAATCGGGTGCCGGCGTACCGATCGGCAGCATCGTGGATTCCGTACGCACCATAATCGTCCCTCCTCCGGGCGTCCTACAGGTGGGTCCTGTGCTTCCGCTCGCGTGCGCCCTCCCTGGCGTTATCGACCGCGGCCTAGACGGATAGCGCCTGGCCACGGCGATCACGAGGGCCGACGCACGCTCCATACCTCGCAACCGTAGCACAGCTGGCGCACCCGGGATCGGCTGGGCTAGACGCGCCACGAGCCCGCCGTCGGCGAGCGGCGCGCCTGCCGCCTACTCGCCGGCGTAGTCCAGCAGCCGCCAGCTCAGCGCGCCGTCCTCGCCGAGCTCGTAGGCCAGCAGCGCCGTGCCGCCGGCGGCAGCGCCCTCGACGGCGGCGAGCACCCACCGGTCCGAGAGGACCAGGCTGCGCTCGGCGTCGAGCTCGACCGGCGCCGTCAGCGGCGCCGCCTGGGCGGCGAGCCACTCGCCGCGCCGCCCCAGATCCGCGAGGAGGTAGCGCTCCGGCCGCGCCTCGACGCCGGCGCGCTCGAGACGGCGCACCTGCTCGGTGGAGACGCCGAGGTGCTGCGCCGTGCCCTGGCGCCCCGCCAGCTCGGCCTCGAGCGCCTCGGCCCGCTCCTGGGCCTCGGAGGCCACATAGGTCAGCCAGCCGACCACGGCGAGCAGCATGACCACGGCCGCCCGCCAGACGATCTTCTCGCGGATCTGCCGGGGATCGCTGGGCGCCTGCTGCGTAGCCTCGTCCCGCGCGGGGCCCCCTTGATGGCTGCCGGGTGCTGTCACTCCTTCGCCTCCTCCTGTAGCTCACGTAGCATCCAGGGACTGGGCGGCGCGTTGAGGAGGTTCACCGGCGGGAAGCGCAGCTCCGGCCAGGCCATGGGCCCGTGCCGGCGCCGCGCCGTCCGCTGCTGACGCCGGACAGCGCGCAGCCAGATCCCCGGCGAGCTCCTCAGCCGCACTTCGACTCTCCGCAGTTGAGGCAGGTCAGGCAGCCTTCCATCTGGACCATGGCCTTGGTGTGGCACTTGGGGCAGAGCTGGGCCCCCTCAGGGAAGTCGCTGGCCTCGGCCTCGTCGTTGTTGGCCGCCTGGCTGCCGCCCGCTACCTCGGCGCGCTTCTGCTCGATGAAGCGCCGCTGGTGCTCGTCGAGGCCCTCGGGCTCCATCATGCCGATCTCGCGCAGATGGGTCTCGATGACGTCGCCGAGCTCCGCCACCAGGGAGGGCATGAATCGCCCCCCAGGCTTGAAGTAGCCGCCGCGCGGATCGAACACCGAGCGCAGCTCCTCGGCGAGGAAGGTGCAGTCGCCGCCCTTGCGGAAGACCGAGGAGATGATCCGGGTCAGGGCCACAATCCACTGGAAGTGGTCCATGTTCTTGGAGTTGATGAAGATCTCGAAAGGCCGCCGGATCTCGTGCGCCGTGCCCGGGTTGAGGATCACGTCGTTGATGGTCACGTACAGGGCGTGATCGGACAGCGGCGTCTTGATCTTGTACGTAGAGCCGTAGAGCTTATCCGGCCGCTCGATGTGCTCGTGCATGTGCTGGATATCCGGCTCCTGCTCCTCTGCGCTGGAGCCGCTAGCCTGCTGCGGATCAGCGCCGCTCGCCGCCTCGTCGTCCTCGCCGCGGGCGACCTCGTAGTCGACGATGCGCTGCTCGATCTTCTTGGCCATATCGGGATCCTCTTGCTCCTGGCTGGGGCCGCTCTTGGCTGGGGCCGCGGAATCGGGGCTAGGCCGGGCCACCGCCGCGGCCCCGCCGCGAGAGCGGGAGGCCGCGGCGGGCCGCGGACCTAGAACTTCCCGTAGTAGCCCTCCTTCAGGGCCTCGTACAGGTTGGCGGCGTTGTGGACCTCGCCATCGTACTCGATCTCCTCGTCGCCTTGGGCCTCGATAACGGTGCCGTCGTCGAGGTGGAAGCGATAGGTAGTCTCGGACAGGTCCTTCTCCTTGACCAGCACGCCCTGGAAGACCTCGGGATTGAACCGGAACGTGGTGCACCCCTTCAGCCCCTGCTCGTAGGCGTAGCGGTAGATGCCCTTGAAGTCCTCGTAGGGGTACTCCGTGGGCACGTTGGCCGTCTTGGAGATCGAGGAGTCGATCCACCTCTGCGCCGCCGCCTGGATGGCCACGTGCTGCTTGGGCGTGACGTCCTCGGCCGTGATGAAGTAGGCGGGCAGCCCGCTGCCGTCGGCGCTCTCCGGCATGGCCGCCGGGTCGATGAAGTGGCGGTACGCCAGCAGCTCGAAGGAGAAGACGTCCACCGGCTCCTTGGTCTTGCGACCCTCGCGGATGACGTTGCGCACGTAGTGGTGCGCGAACGACGGCTCGATGCCGTTGCTGGCGTTGTTCGCCAGCGACAGGGAGATGGTGCCGGTGGGGGCGATCGAGGTGTGGTGCGTAAAGCGCGCCCCGTGCTGGGCCAGCCCCTCCACCAGCTCCGGCGCCTCCTGCGCGAGGCGCTGCATGTAGCGCGAGTACCGCGCCCACAGGACGCGCCCAGGGACCTCGTCGCCGACCTGGTAGCCGTCCTCGGCGATCTCCGGGCGCTTGCGCAGGAGCTCGCCGGTGAGCTCGAAGGTCTCGTCCATGATCGGCGCCGCGCCCTTCTCCCGGGCCAGCTCCAGCCCGGTCCGCCAGCCGGCCAGCGCCATCTGCTTGGTGACCTCCTCGGTGAAGTCGACGGAGGCCTGATCGCCGTAGCACATGCGCAGCATGGTCACCGTCGAGCCCAGCCCCAGGAAGCCCATGCCGTGGCGGCGCTTGCGCTCGATCTCGGCGCGCTGCTGCTCGAGGGGCAGGCCGTTGATCTCTACGGTATTGTCGAGCATGCGGGTGAACACGGAGACCACCTCCCGGAACTCGTCCCAGTCGAAGCGCGCCTGGGGCGTGAAGGGATCGCGGACGAACTGCGTCAGGTTGACGGAGCCGAGCAGGCAGGCGCCGTAGGGCGGCAATGGCTGCTCTCCGCACGGGTTGGTGGCGCGGATCTCCTCGCAGAACCAGTTGTTGTTCAGCTCGTTGACCCGGTCCACCAGGATGAAGCCGGGCTCGGCGTAGTCGTAGGTGGAGGTCATGATGAGGTTCCACAGGTGCCGCGCCTTGACGGTGCGGTAGATCCGGCACGCCACCCGCCCCTCGTCGTCGGTGACGTAGCCCGCCTTGATGGGCCAGTCCCGCCACAGGACCTGCTGCGAGTCGTGGAGGTCCAGCCCCTCCGCGGCGGCCTCCTCCTCGCTGAGCGGGAAGGCGAGCGGCCAGTCGTCGTCGGCCTCCACCGCCTGCATGAAGGCGTCGGTGATCAGCAGCGAGAGGTTGAACTGCCGCAGCCGGCCGTCCTCGCGCTTGGCGCGGATGAAGTCGAGGACATCCGGATGGCCGACGTCGAAGGTGGCCATCTGCGCCCCGCGGCGCCCGCCCGCCGAGGAGACCGTAAAGCACATCCGGTCGTAGATGTCCATGAACGACAGCGGCCCCGAGGTGTAGGCGCCGGCGCCGGAGACGTAGGCGCCGCGCGGGCGGAGCGTGCTGAACTCGTAGCCGATCCCCGAGCCCGCCTTGAGCGTCAGCCCCGCCTCGTGGACGCGGCGGAGGATGTCGTCCATGGAGTCGTGGATGGTCCCCGAGACGGTGCAGTTGATCGTCGAGGTGGAGGGCTTGTAGTCCCACGCGCCGGCGTTGGAGACGATCCGGCCCGCCGGGGTGGCGCCGCGGCGCAAGGCCCAGAGGAAGCGCTCGTACCACTGCTCGCGCTTGGCCTCGGTCTCCTCCACCTCGGCCAGGGCCCGGGCCACGCGCCGGAAGGTATCGTCCATGCTGGCGTCCACCGGCTCCTCGGTGGCGCTGGTCTTGAGCCGGTACTTCTTGTCCCAGATATCGAGGGAGGCGCTCTGCATTGGGACATCGTCGGCCGAGCCCTCGGGCCCGGCGCTGCTCGGATCGGTACGCTGGTCCATGGGTCCTCCTGTCATAGGCTCCGGCGTGGGGGCACAGCTCCGTAGGCGCGGCACTAGCGGGATCGGCCCAATCCCGACCAATTGGACGATATAGGGAGCATGTGCGCTTCTACGCACAATATATTGTGCCTTTGCGCGCACGAACGCAATCGAGGCTGGCTACCGAGGCCCACGGCAGGCGGTCAGAGCGGTAATGGCGCAGCCATCGCCGCGGGGTAGACACGGCGCCCCAGGCAGGCTGGGGGGCCGATCCCCTAGCGGGGCCGGGAGATCAGCGCCCCGGCGCGACACGCCGCCGCACTACAGCCTTCTCCAGCTCCACGAGCAGGAGCAGCGCAGCGCCGAAGGCCAGCACCCGCAGCCACGCCGCCGGGCCCAGGCCGGTGGTGCCGAACAGCGCCTGCAGCGGGGGCGCGTAGGTGAACGTACCCTGCAGGAGGAGCAGCACACCGACGGCGACGAATACGGCGCGGCTGCCGAATAGGCCCGACTTGTTCAGGGCGGGCTCGAGGATGCGACGGGCGTTGAAGAGGTAGAAGACCTGGCCCATGACCAGGGTGTTGATGGCCACGGAGCGGGCCAGCTCCTGCCCGGCGCCCTGGGTGTCCATGTAGAGGTAGTGGCCGAAGGTCCCCAGGACCAGGAGCACGGAGACGAACAGGACCCGCCAGATGAGCAGCCCCGAGAGGAGCGGCTGGCCGGGGTCGCGGGGCTGGCGGGCCATGATCCCCGCGTCGGGCGGCTGGAAGGCCAGCGCCAGGGCCAGGGTCACCGCGGTGACCATGTTGATCCACAGCGCCTGGACCGGGGTCACCGGCAGGGTCAGGCCGAACAGGATCGCGGTGAAGATGGTCAGGGCCTCGCCGCCGTTGGTGGGCAGGATGAAGAGGATGGCCTTCTTCAGGTTGTCGTAGACCGTGCGCCCCTCCTCCACCGCGCTGGCGATGGAGGCGAAGTTGTCGTCGGCGAGGACCATCTCCGAGGCCTCCTTGGCCCCCTCCGTGCCCTTCTGCCCCATGGCGATGCCGACCTCGGCGCGCTTGAGGGCGGGGGCGTCGTTCACCCCGTCGCCGGTCATGGCCACGACCTGCCCCTGCGCCTGCAGCGCCTCGACCAGGCGCAGCTTGTGGACCGGCGCCGTCCGGGCGAAGACGTCGGTAGCCAGGCAGCGCCGGCCCAGCTCCGCATCGTCCATGGCCTCGATCTCGTGGCCGAGCAGCGGCTCGCCGCGGATGCCCAGCTGCTCACCGACGGCCCGGGCAGTCAGGCCGTGGTCGCCGGTGATCATCTTCACCTGGATGCCGGCCTGGTTGCAGTCGGCCACGGCCCGGATGGCCTCCTCCCGCGGCGGATCGATCATGCCGACGGCCCCGAGCAGGACCATGTCCCCTGCCACGTCGGCGAAGTGCAGCTCGCCACCCTCGTCGGCCGTCTCCTTGACGGCCACCGCCAGCAGCCGCTGGCCGCGGGCGGCGAGATCGTCCAGCACCGCCTGCCAGCGCGCCTGGTCCACGGGGCGGTCCCCATCGCCGGTGCGCTCCCAGGCGCAGGCGGCGAGCACGCGCTCGGGGGCGCCCTTCATCACGATGAGGTCGCCGCCGCCCTCGCCGTCGTGGTGGCGGGTCGCCATGAACTTGTGCTCGGCATCGAAGGGTATGGTGTCCACCCGCGGCAGGGCGCGATCGAGGGCCTGGCGCTCTACCCCGCCCTTGAGGGCGGCAGCGAGCAGCGCCCCCTCCGTGGGGGCGCCCTCCAGGCGCCAGCCGTCCTGGTCCGGGTACAGGGCGGCCTCGTTGCACAGCATCCCGCCGCGCAGCAGCTGGCCGAGCACGGCGTCCTCGCCCTCGCCCGGGGCCACCTGGCGCTCGTCCCGGTAGAAGGCGCCCTCAGGGCTGTAGCCCACGCCGCTGACCTCGTACGAGCGGTCGGCGGTGACCACGCTACGCAGGGTCATCTCATTGCGGGTGAGGGTGCCGGTCTTGTCCGAGCAGATCGTGCTCACCGAGCCGAGGGTCTCCACCGCCGGCAGGCGGCGGATGATGGCGTTGCGCCCAGCCATGCGCTGCACGCCGATGGCCAGGGTGACCGTCATGATCGCCGGCAGCCCCTGGGGGATGGCGGCCACGGCGAGGGCCACGGCGGCCAGGAAGGTCTCGATGGCGCTGTACGCCTGGAGGAAGTAGCCGACGATGAAGGTGGCGACGGCGAGCCCCAGGATGCCCACCGAGAGCCAGCGCCCGAACTGGTCCACCTGGCGCAGCAGGGGCGTCGAGATCTCCTGGACGCTGGCGAGCAGCTGGCTGACCTTGCCGATCTCGGTGGCCTCGCCGGTGGCGACCACGACGCCGCGGCCGCGGCCGTCGGTGACCAGCGTGCCCGAGAAGGCCAGGGGCTTGCGGTCGCCGAGCTCGGCGTCGGCCGCCACCGGCTCATCCGCCTTGGCCACGGGCACCGACTCCCCGGTGAGCACCGCCTCGTCGATGCGCAGGTTGCGCGCCTCGAGGACGCGCACGTCGGCAGGGACCCGATCGCCGGCCTCCAGGAGGACGAGATCGCCGGGGACCAGCTCCTCGGCGTCCACGGTCCGCCGCTCGCCATCGCGCAGGACTACGGCGCGAGGCGAGAGCATGCCGCTGATGGCGTCCAGGGCCTTCTCGGCCTTGCCCTCCTGGATATAGCCGATAACGGCATTGATCACCACGACGCCGAGGATCACCGCGCTGTCGAGGTAGTGGCCGAGCAGCGTGGTGATGGCGCCGGCGACGATCAGGATGTAGATGAGGACGTTGTGGAACTGCTTGAGGAAGCGCTTGAACGGGCCTTCCCGCGCCGGGGGGCTGAGGCGGTTGGGGCCGTAGGCCTCACGGCGCCGCTGCGCCTCCGCGCTGGTGAGCCCATCCCGGCGGTCAGCCGCCAGCTCGGCCACGACGGCGTCGGCGCCGCAGGCGTGCCACGCCCGGGTCGATTCACTACCCTGCCCTTCGTCCATGCCTCCTCCCTCGCTCATCGTCCGCGCCGGGCGCCTGGGGCCGTGCCGGATGGGGCCGGCGGGGCGCCTACCGATCCGAGCTGCCGGGGGGATACGGGCCCACCCGGGGCCGTGTCACTCCCCCTTCTTGAGCGCCGACAGCCGGCGCCGGTCGCGCCGCCCCGGCCGGTGGCTCGGCCGCGGCACGGCGGCCGCGGCCGCCCGGCGCTGCTCGGCCTGCTCCTGGCGCCGCTGCCGGCTCGCCTCGGTCTCCTCGTAGAGGGTCTCGGCCACCTTGGCCGGTCCCCGCTCCTCGGCAACGCCCTGGACCACGACCTCGAAGCGCTGCTGCGCCTTGGTGATGGTCAGCCGATCGCCGGGGCGAACGGCCCGGCTGGGCTTGGCCCGGCCGCCGTCGACGTCCACCTTGCCGCCCTGCACCGCCTCCACGGCCTGGCGGCGCGTCTTGAAGAAGCGCGCCGCCCAGAGCCAGCGATCCAGCCGTACCGATGCCTCGCCGTCCCGATCCTTGCTCACAGCCACGACCTCCGAGACCTTGGGCACGCCGCGTGGCCGCTACAGGCTGAGCGCCTGCGCCGCGACCACGACGCCGTCCTCGTCCGCGTAGAGCCAGTCGCCGGGCTTGATGGTCGCCCCGGCGAAGGTCACCGAGACGTCCCGCTCGCCGAGCCCCTTCTTCTGGCTCTTGAGCGGGTGGGTGTTCAGCGCCTGGACGCCGAGGCCGATCTCCGCGAGCTCGGCGCTATCGCGCACGCAGCCGTAGATCAGCACCCCCGACCAGCCGTTGTCGCGCCCCAGCGCCGCCAGCCGGTCGCCCAGCAGGGCGCAGCGCATGGAGCCGCCACCGTCGACGACCAGCACCCCGCCGTCGCCACGCTCCGAGAGGGCCTCCCGGACCTGGACATTATCCTCAAAGAGTTTCAAGGTCGTCACAGGTCCCGAGAAGCGGCAGCGCCCGCCGTAGCCCACGAACATCGGGTTCACCACCCGGAGCTGCGCCTCCGGGTCCTCGGCGTAGGCGTCGCAGAGATCCGTCGTAGACAGCGGCATCGCGGCTCCTAAGGCTAGCTGCTCCGTAAGGTGTTGGTTTAGGCTGAGCGTCTGGGCGCCAACCAAGCGGAGGGGCGGCATAATCCCTCAGGCGGGGGATGGGCCCCGGCGCCGTCGGCCGCCTGGCAGTGTATCTCGCCACTCGCCAGAGGGCCACGGCCAGGCGGCAGCCGCCCAGGCCCTGCGCGAGGCCGACGGCTGGTCTAACCACCGACCAAGGAGCGAGCGTTGTCTACACACCCGTTGCGCGTGACCTACTACCTGACCTGCCGCCCCGGCGAGGACCCGCACGACAAGGCCCGGGGCGTCGCCCTGGAGCAGAGCGCCGAGCTGCCCTCGCGCTGCATCCCAGCCCACGTCTACGACGACGTCGTCCCGCAGATCCAGGAGCTGACCCCGCTGGAAGACGGCAGCCACCGCCTGATCCTCGACTTCCCCGAGGCGATCACCGGGCTGGAGCCGACCCAGCTGATCAACAACCTCTTCGGCAACATCTCGCTGAAGAGCGGCATCCGGCTCGCCGACGTGCAGTGGACCCCAGGCCTGCTCCACGCCCTCGGCGGGCCGCGCTACGGGATCCAGGGCGTGCGCGATCTGCTCGGCATCGGCGAGCGGCCGATGAGCTCCACAGCCCTCAAGCCCCTGGGGCTGGATACGGCCACCCTGGCCGGCTACTGCGCCGATTTCGCCCGCGGCGGCATCGACCTGATCAAGGACGACCACGGCCTCTGCGACCAGGACACCTCCCGCTACCAGGAGCGCCTCCACGCCTGCCAGCAGGCCGTGAGGGAGGTCAACGCCGAGACCGGGCGCAACGCGCTGTACCTGCCCAACGTCACCGCGCCGCGCTGGGAGCTGGACAAACGCCTGGCGGCCGCGCAGGAGGCCGGGTGCCGAGCGGTGCTCATCTGCCCGTTCATCACCGGGCTCGACGCCCTCATCTGGGCCCGTGAGCGCTACGGCATGGCGCTCATGGCCCACCCCTCCTTCGCCGGCGCGGTGGCCGGCGCCGAGCACGGCATCGACCCGGCCCTGCTGCTCGGCGAGATCACCCGCCTGTTCGGCGCCGACATGGTGGTCTACACCAACGCCGAGGGGCGCTTCCCGACCTACGACCAGGCGCTGTGCGACCGCATCAACGACCGCCTGCGCCGCCCGCTCGGGGATATCCGCCCTGCCCTGCCCACCCCGGGCGGGGGCGTGGACGCCGAGCGGGCCCCCTACTGGGCGCAGCGCTACGGCCCGGACGTGGTGCTGCTCATCGGCGGCAGCCTCTACGCCCAGGGCGACCGGGTCGCCGCTGCGCGGCGCCTGCAGGCCATCGTGGAGGACGGCTGACGGATGGACGAGGACGGCGGCGAGCGCTCCCGGATCCTGCGCGAGCAGGGCTTCCGCTGGCAGGGCGTGGCAGAGGCGGCGTACAAGCCGGAGGGCACCCACTTCAGCGGGGCCCGCCGCCAGACCCTGGTCGGCGCCCCGGCCGGCCAGGAGGCTCCCGCCTTCGAGACCCGCTACTTCGAGGTCGACCCCGGCGGCTACACGTCCCTGGAGCGCCACCAGCACGCCCACGTGGTGATCATCCTCCGCGGCCACGCCGAGGTGATCCTCGACCGGCGCGTGGCGGCCGCCCGGCCGCTGGACTGCATCTACATCGCCCCGTGGACCTGGCACCAGCTCCACGCCACCGACCCGGACGAGCCGCTGGGCTTCCTCTGCTCCGTCGACCGCGACCGGGACCACCCCGAGCGCCCAGACGCCGAGGCCCTCGACCGCCTGTGCGCTGACCCCGCGGTAGCCCGGCGGATCCGTACCTGAGGCAACCGAGGCCGCACGCACCCTTGGAAGGACTGCCGCTAAGCCTGCTGTTCGCCGCCCTCGGCGGCCTGATCATCCTCTCCGGCTGCTTCTCCGGCTCGGAGACGGCACTGATGTCGCTCAACCGCTACCGCATGCGCCACCTGGCCCGCCAGGGCCACCGCGGGGCGCGCATCGCCGAGCGGCTGCTCACGCGGCCCGACCGGGTCCTCGGCGTCATCCTCCTCGGCAACAACTTCGTGAACATCGCCGCCTCCTCGCTGGCCACGGTGATCGCCCTGCGCCTCTACGGGGAGGGGGCCATCGCCTTCGCCGCCGGGGTGCTGACGCTAGTCATCCTGATCTTCTCCGAGGTGGCCCCCAAGACCCTGGCCGCCGTCCACCCTGAGCGCATCGCCTTCCCGGCGAGCTACGCCCTGTGGCTGCTGCTGCGGCTCCTCTACCCCCTGGTCTGGCTGGTCAACGCCGCCGCCAACACCCTGCTGAAGGCCTTCCGGGTGCGCGTCCAGGACGTCAGCGCCGCCGAGCTCAGCCACGAGGAGCTGCGCACCCTGGTCAACGAGTCGAGCAGCGTGATCCCCCGCCGCCACCAGCACATGCTGCTGAGCATCCTCGACCTGGAGCAGGCGACGGTGGAGGACATCATGATCCCGCGCACCGAGATCGTCGGCGTGGACCTCAACGACCCGTGGCCGGAGATCCTGGAGCGGCTGACCAACAGCCAGTACACCCGGCTGCCCGTCTACCGCGACAGCATCGACAACATCCTCGGCTTCGTGCACGTCCGCCGGATCATCGGCGACCTGGTCCGCGGCGACTTCACCCCCGAGGAGCTGGAGGCGCGGCTCAAGCCGCCGTACTTCATCCCGGAGGGCACCGGGCTGCACACCCAGATGCTCAAGTTCCAGCGCCAGCACGAGCGCGTCGGGCTGGTCGTCGATGAGTACGGGGAGATCGAGGGGCTGGCGGCGCTGGAGGATATCCTCGAGGAGATCGTCGGCGAGTTCACCACCGACCCGGGATCGGTGAGCCACTCCATCACCCGCCAGGCGGACGGCAGCTACCTCGTCGAGGGCACCGCCACGGTCCGGGCGCTGAACCGCGTCCTGGGCCTGGCGCTGGAGACCGGCGGCCCGAGGACCCTCAACGGCCTGATCCTCGAGCACCTGGAGACCATCCCCGAGGCGGGGACGAGCCTGCTGATCGACGGCTACCCGGTCACCATCGTCCAGATCCAGGGCAACCGGGTGAAGACGGCGGCGATCCAGCCGGAGCGGCCGGCCTCGGCGCTGCAGCGGGACGGCTAGCGGCCCTCGCCCGCCAGCCTCCGCTGCCCGCCTAGGCGGCCCGCCTAAAAGGGGCGCTCGGCGCCCCTACTTGACCTTCTCCTTGATGCGGGCCGCCTTGCCGCTGAGCTGGCGCAGGTGGTAGAGCTTCGCCTGGCGCACGTCGCCGCGGCGCTTGCGGTGGATGCTCTCGATCTGCGGGCTGTAGGTCTGGAAGACCCGCTCGACGCCCTCGCCGTGGGAGGTCTTGCGTACGGTGAAGGAGGAGTTCAGCCCGCGCTTGCGCTTGCTGATGACCACGCCCTCGAAGGGCTGGACCCGCTCGCGGCCGCCCTCGCGTACCCATACCTGCACCAGCACGGTATCGCCCGGGGCGAACTCCGGCACCGTGTGCTTGCACGCCTCGATCTGCTCGCGCTCCAGTTCGTCGATGACGTTCATGACGGTTCCCCTCGGTTCTGCGTTTCGTCGTGATCGTTGCCGGCCCGCTCAGCCGCGCGGTGCTCGGCGATAAATTCATCCAGCAACCGGCGCTGGCGCTGCCCCAGCTCCCGGTCGGCGAGCAGGTCCGGACGCCGCAGCCAGGTGCGGCCCAGGGCCTGCTTGAGGCGCCACTCGGCCACGGCCCCGTGGTCGCCGGAGCGCAGGACCTCCGGCACGCCGCGCCCCTCGTGGGCCTCCGGGCGCGTGTAGTGCGGATGGTCCAGCAGGCCGCCGGCGAAGGAGTCCTCCGCCGCGGAGTCCTCGTGGCCGAGCGCCCCGGGGATCAGCCGCGTGGCGGCGTCGAGGGCCACCATGGCGGCGAGCTCGCCGCCGCTGAGGACGTAGTCGCCGATGGACAGCTCCTCGTCCACCTCCGCCTCCAGGAGCCGCTCGTCGATGCCCTCGTAGCGGCCGCAGAGGAAGATGATCCGCTGGCGCTGGGCCAGCCGGGCCACGCCGCCCTGCTCGAGGCGCGGCCCCTGGGGGCTGAGGTGGACCACCCGCGCCGGGCGCTCGTCGGCGGCGCGCGCGGCGCGGATGGCCGCCTGCAGCGGCGCCACCTTCATGACCATGCCCGGGCCGCCGCCGTAGGGCCGATCGTCCACCGTGGCGTGGCGGTCCTCCGTGTAGTCCCGCGGGTTCCAGGTGACGAGCTCGATCAGGCCCCGCTCGAGGGCGCGGCCCACCACGCCGTAGCGGGCGACCTGCGCCACCATCTCCGGGAATACGGTGACGACGTCGAAACGGCTAGAGCTCGGGGTCCCAGTCAACCTCGATGATCCCCTGTTGCTGATCCACCCGCTGCACCGCGTGCCCCAGCGTGAACGGGATCAGCCGCTCGCGGTCGCCGTGGACGACCAGCACGTCGTTGGCGCCGGTCTCGAACAGGTGGCTCACCGTGCCGAGATCGGCGCCGTCGACGGTGCGCACCCGCAGCCCCTCCAGGTCGACCCAGTAGTACTCCCCGGGGCCGGGCTCCGGCAGCTGGCTGCGGTCGATGGCGATATCGCTGCCCAGCCAGGCGCGGGCCCGATCCCGGTCGTCGACGCCCTCGAGCTTGGCGATCAGGCCCTTGCCCTGCCGCTGGCCCGCCTCGAGCCGCACCGGCTGCCAGCCTCCGGCGCCCTGCAGGTACCAGTCGCCGTAGGCGAGCAGGTTGTCCCGGGGGTCGGTGTAGGCGTAGACCCGCACCCAGCCCTGGACCCCGAACAGCCCGACCACCCGGCCGATCGTGACCCGTCCCGGCGCCCGATCCGCCATCGGCGCGGCGCTGCCTACTGCGCCGCCTGCTCGGCGCGCTCGGCCCGCCGGATGAGCTGCGCGACGCGCTCCGTCGGCTGCGCCCCCTTGCTCAGCCACGCCTTGGAGCGCTCGACGTCGAGCTTCAGCGGGCTCTCCTGACCGGAGGCCACCGGGTTGAAGTACCCCAGGCGCTCGATGAAGGCGCCGTCCCGGGGCTTCTTCGCCTCGGTCACCACGATGTAGTAGAAGGGCCGCTTCTTCGCGCCTGCCCTCGCCAGTCGAATCGTAACCATATGCGCCCTTGCGACTCCCGTTACGTTGATCGTCCCCGTACCGGGGCCCTGATACGTAGTTGAGTAAACCGGATATTGTACGCGCTTTGCCGCTGAAGGGAAGGGCCCGGCCGCCAGACGGCGCCCAGCCGCCCCCGCGGCCCCCAGGCCTCACTCGTCGCCGAGGCGGTCCAGGAGCTGGTCGTGGTAGGCCCGCTCCTGGGCGGAGAGCGTGCCCACGCCGCGGCCGCTGCCCTCGAGGCGGGCGCGCAGCAGGGCGAGGCGGCGCTCGGCCTGGGTGCGCGCCTCCGCGGCCTCGGCGGAGGCGTCGGCGTAGAGGCTGTCGATGAGGTCCTCGAGGCTGCGGATCTCCTGCTGCTGCGCCAGCTCCGGCGGTATGCAGTTGGCGTTCTTGAGGATGCGGTAGGCCGTGCGCAGGTGCTCGGGGACCATGCTGTCGTCGTCGAGCGCCAGGGGCCGGCCGGCCCCGGGCAGGTCGTCGAGGTCCCCGCGCTCCACGGCCTCGTTGATGCGCTGCTCGGCGATACGGTCTATGAAGTCCATGGCTGGGCCTCCCAGAAGGCGTGCACGTCGGCCGCATCCCGCGTCAGGGGCATGGCCGGCAGGCTGTCGCGGAACAGGCGCCCGTAGGCCCTGCCGATCAGCCGCGGATCGGCGATCATGAGCACGCCGCAGTCCGCCTCGTCCCGGATCAGCCGCCCGGCCCCCTGCTTGAGGGCGAGCACCGCCTCCGGCAGCAGGACCTCGTGGAAGGCGCTGCCGCCGGCGTCCTCCACCGCGCGCTGCCGGGCGGCGGTGACCGGATCGCCCGGGGCGGCGAAGGGCAGGCGGTCGATGATCACCGCCGAGAGCGCCGCGCCGCGGACATCCACCCCCTGCCAGAAGCTCGCGGTACCGAGCAGCACGGCATTGCCGGCCTCGGCGAAGGCCGCCAGCAGCCGCCCCTGCGGCGCCTCGCCCTGGACTAGCAGGGGCCGGTCGAGCTGCTCGCGCAGCCGCCCCCGGGCCAGGCGCAGGGCGCGGTGGCTGGTGAAGAGCAGGAAGACGCCGCCCGGGGTCGCCCCGATGACCGACAGCGCCCGCTCGATCACGGCCCCGTCGTAGCCGGCCTGGTTGGGCATGGGCAGGCCGGTGGGGCAGTACAGCAGCGAGCGGTTGGCGTAGTCGAAGGGGCTGGGCAGCTGCAGGGTCTGCACCGACTCCGGCAGCCCCAGCCGGCGCCGGAAGGCGGCGAAGGACTCGCCCACGGCCAGCGTCGCCGAGACCAGCACCCAGGCCGCCGCCTCGCGGGCCATGCGGCGGCGGAAGGGGCTGCCCACATCCAGCGGGGTCAGGTGGAGGCCGAAGCCGCGGCCGCGGGCCTCGAACCACTGCACCTCGTGCTCGTCCTCCGGCTCCAGGAACCGGTCCAGGCCCTCGCCGAGCTCCCGCACGCGCCGGTGGCACGCCTCCAGCTCAGGGCCCCGCTCGGCGATGGCGCCCAGCACGCGCTCCAGCTCGGCCGCACCCCGCCGCAGCTCGGCGGCGGCGTCACCGGCGCCGGCCGGACCCGCGACCTCGTGCCAGGCGCCGCGCTGATCGCCCTCGCCGAGGGCCTGGCGCAGCCCCGCCACCGCCGCCTCGACCGCGTCGGCGGCGCGCGGCAGGGCCGGCACGTCCCCGGCCTCGCGCTGGTCGGCGGTGCGGGTGTCGCGGAGCAGGTCGCGCACGGCGCGGGCGGAGACGGTGTGGCCGAAGAACCGCGCCGCGGTGTCCGGCAGCAGGTGGGCCTCGTCGAGGACCACGGCCTCTGCGGAGGGGAGCACGGCGCCGTAGCCGGCGTCCTTGACCGCCCAGTCGGCGAGGAGCAGGTGGTGGTTGACCACCACTACGTCCGCCTCGTGGGCCCGGCGGCGGGCCTCGTAGAAGAAGCACGCGTCGTAGGCCGGGCAGCCCTGGCCCAGGCAGCGCTCGGGCGTCGCGGTGATGCGCTCCGCGATCGCCTCCACGCCGGCCGGGGCCTCGGCGAGGTCGCCGCTGTCGGTCCCCTGCGCCCACTCGGCGACGGCGCGGAGGCGCTCGGCCTCCTCGGGCACGGCGAGCGAGCCCGCCTCCGCCTCAGCCCGCTGGAGGCGGTAGCGGCAGAGGTAGTTGGCCCGCCCCTTGAGCAGCGCGATGCGCATGGGCCGCTCCGAGCCCTGCTGCAGCGCGGCGCGGACCTGGGGCAGATCGCGGTGGAAGAGCTGGTCCTGCAGCGTCCGCGTCCCCGTCGAGATGATCACGCGGCGGCCGTCGAGCAGGGCCGGGACCAGGTAGGCGTAGGTCTTGCCGATCCCGGTGCCCGCCTCGGCGACCAGCACCTCGTCCTGCTCCAGGGCCCCGGCTACCGCGGCCCCCAGGCGCAGCTGCCCGGCGCGCGGGGTGAACCCCTCGACGGCCCGGCTGACCGCGCCGCCGGCGTCCAGCTCGGCGACCGCCCGGTCAGCGAGCGTGCCGGCCTCAGCGGGACCGGCCAAGGCCCTCGCTCCAGGCAGCCCCGGGCGCCGGGGCGGCGCCGGGCGGGAGGTTTCGTGGGGTCATAGGCGGAGGCGCCTCCCTGCACATCGTGGATGCGCCCAAGATACCAGAAGCGGGCCGCCCGCGGCGCATAGCGCGCAGCCGCCCCTGCCGCCTGCCGGGGAGCGCAGCGGCGCCGCCCCGGCCTGCGCCCCGCAGCCAGGCCGTGCCCCGCCATCAGGTGAAGATGCGGCGGAGCCTCTCCAGCCCCGCCGCCAGCGCCTCCACCTCCTCGTGGGTGTTGTAGATGCCGAACGAGGCCCGCGCCGTGGCCTGGACCCCGTAGCGCTGCATCAGCGGCTGGGCGCAGTGATGCCCGGCACGGATGGCGATCCCCTGCTCGTCGAGGAGCATGGCGATATCGCTGGGATGGGGGCCCTCCATGACGAAGGAGACCGCGCCGGCGCGCCGCTGGGGGCGGCCGATGAGCTGCAAGCCGGGGACGGCGGCGATGGCCTCCGCGGCGTGGGCGACCAGGGCCTCCTCGTACGCGGCGACGGCCTCGCGGTCGAGGCCCTGGAGGTAGCGCAGGGCCTCGCCGAGGCCGATGGCGCCGGCGATGTTCGGCGTGCCCGCCTCGAAGCGGGCCGGCGGATCGGCGTACTCGGTGCCCTCGAAGGCGACGTGGCGGATCATATCGCCGCCGCCCTGGTAGGGGATCATATCGGCGAGGAGCTCGTAGCGGCCGTAGAGGAGCCCGATGCCGCTGGGGCCGTAGGCCTTGTGGCCGGACAGGGCGTAGAAGTCCACCCCCAGGGCCTGGACGTCCACCGGCAGGTGGGGCGCCGCCTGGGCGCCGTCGAGCATCACCGGCACCCCGCGCTCGCGGGCCGCGGCCGTGATCGCCTCGACCGGATTGACCGTGCCCAGGGCGTTGGAGACGTGGACCACGCTGACGAAGCGGGTGCGCTCGTTGATGAGCCCCCGCACCGCCTCCGGATCCACGTCGCCGTTGTCGTCGATGGGCGCGACGCGCAGCCTCGCCCCGGTGCGCTCGCAGACGAGCTGCCAGGGGACGATGTTGGAGTGGTGCTCCATGTGGGTGACGAGGATCTCGTCGCCGGGCTGCAGCCGCGGCGCCACGAAGCTGTGGGCGACCAGGTTGACCGCCTCGGTCACGCCGCGGACGAAGACCACCTCGCGCTCGCTCGGGGCGTTGAGGAAGCGCTGCGCCTCGCTCCGCGCCCCCTCGAAGGCCGTGGTGGCCTCCTGGGAGAGGGTGTGCACACCGCGGTGGACGTTGGCGTAGTAGCGCCGGTAGCAGTCGAGCTCGGCGTCGATCACCGGCTCCGGCTTCTGCGCGCTCGCCGCGCTGTCCAGGTAGACCAGCGGGCGGCCGCCCACCTCGCGGCGGAGCACGGGGAAGTCCGCGCGCACCCGGTCGATATCGATCCGCCCCCCACGGGCCTGCTGCTCTTCGGCGGTGCTCATCCCTGAAAGCCCTCCAGCTGCTCGCCACCGGGCAGGAAGCGGCGCAGGGCGTCGCGCTCGTAGGCCGCCGCCGGCTCGCAGCGTACCGTGTCGATCACCTCGGCGGCGAAGGCGAAGGTCAGCAGGCTCCGCGCCGTCACCGCGTCGATCCCCCGCGAGCGCATGTAGAAGATCGCCTGCTCGTCCAGCTCACCAACCGTGGAGCCGTGCGTGCAGCGCACGTCGTCGGCGAAGATCTCCAGGCGCGGGTTGGAGTGCGCCAGGGCCCGCGGGGCGAGGACCAGGTTGCGGTTCTCCTGCTCGGCGTCGGTCTTCTGCGCCCCGGGGTGGACCTTGATCAGGCCGTCGAAGACCGTCTCCGAGCGGCCCGTCAGCACCCCCTTGAACAGCTGCCGGCTGCGGGTGTGCTCGGCGTCGTGGTGGACCCAGGTGTGGTGATCGACGAACTGGGCGCCGTCGGTCAGGTGGAGGCCGGTCAGGTCCCCCTCGGCGTTGTCGCCGCCGGCCGTCGCCTCGAGGTCCAGCCGGATCCGGTCCCCGCCGTGGACGAAGGAGTGGGCGGCGACCCGGGCGTCCCGGGCGGCGGTGCCGCTGACCGCGCCGACCTGGCAGCCGGAGTCGCCCTCCTCGCTGATGCGCACCAGGCTCACCTGGGCGCCGCTGTCGGCGACGAGCTCGGTGACCGGGCAGCTGAGGTAAGGCGCCTGCGGGTCGCCGCTGTGGTGCTCCACCACGTGGACCTCGCTGGCCTCGGCGCCGTGGACGATCACCCGCGGGTAGACGGCGTGGCCGGCCGTGGCGGCTGTCGTGTAGCAGGCGATCAAAATGGGCGTCTCCACCAGCGCCCCGGGGGCGACGTCAACGGCGGCGCCGTCGCCCATCAGCGCCGTGTTGAGGGCGATGAAGGGGCTATTCTCCGGATCGGCGTGGGCGGCCAGGTGCTCGCG